>JAGWXX010000075.1 GCA_018969685.1 Acidobacteriota bacterium
TGCCAAGGGCACGGCAGATTAGCCACCTACGGAAGGGATAACCGCTGAAAGCATCTAAGCGGGAAACCCGTTCCAAGATGAGCTCACCCATGCAGTCAATGCAGTAAGGCCCGTGGCGAGACCACCACGTTGATAGGCCGGAAGTGTACGGATGGCGACATCCTCAGCTGACCGGTACTAATCGGCCGAGGGCTTGGATCGTGCTCGTGCTTGCTCTGAAGTCCTCGTGTGCCGTGCACCGTTGACAACCGATTTCTGGTGGCCATAGCGGCGGGGTCACACCCGTTCCCATTCCGAACACGGAAGTTAAGTCCGCCAGCGCCGATGGTACTTGGGGGAAGACCCCCTGGGAGAGTAGGTCGCCGCCAGAATTGATCTCGTCCAAGAGCCCCCGCAAGGGGGCTTTTGGCGTTTCTGGACATAGCATCCCGCGAATGCCCGAAGAGCGTCGAAGTCGCGCGGAGGGTTCGAACGTAGGTCGTCCGCGAACCCACGGAGGTCGTCCAGCGGCTGGGCGCGCCGATTCAGGTCGTCCTCGGCCTCCGAGGGGGCAGTCGTCGGCAGGTCAGCGTTCCGGCCGTCCACGCTCGGCGGATGATGCGAAGCCAGGTCGATCGCGCTCCGCAGAAGGTTCGAAGTCGAGCCGACCACGCTCCGCAGGTGGCGCTCGTGATGGTCGTCGTCCTGCTGGGCCGGGAAGGGACCGACGATCAGACGGATCGTCGGGAACCCGAAGTGCTGCGCCGCGTGCAGGCGGGCAGCGTCCCCCTCGTCGCGCCTCGGACGGGAGCCGTTCGCCCGGGTCGCGTCGCGACGAGCCGAGATCTGCGCAGGCCGGGGCCGGATCGCGTTCGCGCGCGGGTGGCGATCGTCCGTCCTCCGGCGCCCGGGGTCGCTCGGGTGGCTCGCGTCCTCCTCGCCCTGGGGAGTCGGGGCGGGGGCGCGGACCGAACTCCGCCCACCCGAGTGGGCCCCGTCGCCCCGTCGACGCACCCGTTGTACTGACGGAGGCGGACAGGCGTCGCGCAGCCATCAAGGCGGCTCGTCCAGCGCAGGCAGACGCACCCCCTCCTCGTGCGGCGCCCATGGCGCCGACGACCGATCGGTGGATCGACGAGGGTCCGGCACGGGCGAGCCGTCCCTCCGGCGGCGGCGAGCGGGGACCGCGCACCCGCGGACGCGACGAACCATCGGCGGCGGCGCTGTCGGTGGTCGAGGATCGCGCGGGAAGCGCGATTCGCCTGGATGTCGGCGAGCGTCGTGCAGGCCGCATGGTCGCGGTTGTCGCACGCGGACTCGATGCGTTCGAGTCGGAGCGCTGGCGAGACGCAGCCTCGATCCTCGGGCCGGCCGCACGACAGGTGCCGTCGTCGGGGTTCATCCAGGAGATCCTCGGGCTCTCCCTCTACCGCCAGCAGCGCTGGTTGCTCGCAGCCCAGCACCTTGAGGCGTCGCGCCGGATTCTCGGAACCCTCGCGAACCACGCGGTGCTCGCCGACTGCTACCGCGCGCTGCGCCGTTGGAATCTCGTCGATGCACTGTGGGAGGAGCTCAGGCTCGCTGCCCCGGACCCGGACACGGTTGCGGAGGGCCGGATCGTCGCTGCATCGTCGCTCGCCGACAGGGGGAACCTGCCCGCAGCCATTGCGCTGCTCGAGGGTGCGCCGAACGCGCCGAAGCGCGTGTCGGAGCGCCACCTCCGCACGTGGTACGTGCTGGGGGATCTCCACGACCGGGCTGGCAACCCCGTCATTGCGCGCAAGTTCTTCGCCAGGGTCGTGTCGCACGACGGTCGCTTCGCCGACGCGCGGGAGCGCCTCGCCACGCTGGGCGGGTAGCCGCCTCAGGCGGGCATGAGCTCGCGGATCACCGGTCCGGTGAGCAGCTTCGGCGTGAAGAACGTCGACTTCGGAGGCATGAGCAGCCCCTCCGTTGCGGTGCGGAGGATCTCGGAGACCGAGACGGGGCGGATGAGGACGACTCCGGTCGCGCCGTCGCGGAGCCGCGCCATGGCCTCGCCATAGCCGTGCTGGTACGAGACGGCGGCGCCGGAGCCCTCGAGCGCTGCCTCCAGCCTCGCGCTGTCGAGGTCGCGCACCCCTGCGAACCGGTCCTCGCGCGGCGTCAGCCACGTCGCATCCCCGCCCGGAGCGACGAAGCACAGAGAGCCGCGCTCGCGCATCTCGGCGAGCACGCCCGGCCGCGCCGATCCCGCCGTCTCCGCGTGGAACCACTGCGAGAGCCGGTGGATGAGCACCTCCGTCGCGGGCGACGAGTACACACGGTGGATCGCTGCGACGCTCAGGCTCGGCTCGGCCAGCTCGGCGACATGGGTGAGCACGAGCCTCGCGGCATCGGCAAGGACCCCATTGGTGTCGCGAACCTCGTCCCGGTAGGTGCGAGAGATCGAGTAGCGGTGGTGACCATCGGCGATCAGGACGGGTTCCGCCGCAACGGCCGTCGAAATGTCGGCGATGCGACGGGGATCGGTCACCCGCTCAAAGCGGTGGCTCACGCCTTCGGGCGTGGCGACCTCTCCGACGGGTTCGGCCGGTTCGGCGAGCAGTCCGGCGAGACCTCGTCGCAGCGAAAGGCCCCAGACGGGCGAGAGGTTCGCCCGAGTCGCGCGCGTGAGGTCGAGGCGGTCGGTGGAGTCCTTCGGGGTGGTGCGCTCGTGGGGGAGCACCTCCGGGGATCCTGCGTCGACGACCTCGAGTGCGCCGAGTACGCCGGACGTCTCCCTGCTCCGGCCGAGGTCGTCGGTGAACGACATTCGGTAGATCGTGAACGTCGGCACGCGGTCTCGCACGAACGTTCCGTCCGTCGTCCATCCTGCGAGCAGCGCCGCGGCCCTGCGATACCGGTCCGGGTCGGTCCCGTCCGGAACGTCGATGTGGACGATGTTCCGACGGTGCGAGGCGGCGAGGCGGTCCCGTTGCTCGCGGTCGATGACGTCGTAGGGGGGAGCGATGACGTCGGCGAGCGGGTGGGACGGTGCATAGCGGAGCGCGCGGAACGGTTCGAAGCGGGGCACACTGACAGTGTGACACTCCGGGGTGCGGTTGCATGCGACGTGGACGGGGTGGTCTGGCTGTCCGGCGCTCCGTTGCCGGGTGCCGCAGAGGGTCTTGCGCTGCTGCGCTCGTCCGGATTCGAGGTGTGGTTCGTGACCAACAATTCCTCGATGACCCACGAGGCGCTGAACCTGCGCTTTCGTCGGGCGGGAATCGAGACTGCGGGCCGGATCCTGGCGTCGTCCGATGCAGCCGCGTCGCTGCTTCGCACGGGCGACACGGTGCTGGTCGGTGGCGAGCTTGGGGTGCGGGAGGCGCTGGCCGCGCGGGGGTGTGACGTCGTGCTGATCGATGACGCGCTGTCCGGGTCGGACCGCCCCTCCTTCGACGCGGTGGTGGTCGGCATGCACCGTTCATTCGGATACGCGGGGCTGTCGTGCATGGCCCGCCACATCAGGGCCGGTTCGAGGTTCATCGCCACGAACGACGATCCGTCGTATCCCGCACCCGAGGGGTTGCTGCCGGGCGGCGGCGCGATCGTGGCGTCGGTGGCGTCGGCTGCGGGTCGTCCGGCGGAGGTGGCGGGCAAGCCCCATCCCGCGATGGTGTCCGTGCTTCGCGGGCGCCTCGGAGGGGCGTCTCCGGCCTGGGTCATCGGGGACCGTGCGTCGACGGACGGCGAGTTTGCCGCCGCGCTCGGGTCGCGGTTCGTGCACGTCTCGTCCGCGGTGGAGGACGGCGCAGCGTCCGTGGCGTGGGCCTCGGTTCCCTCGTTGCTCGAGGCCGCTCGGGTGGTCGTGGATGCGGACGCGGTCGACCGTCCGTGAAGCGCCGGCTCGTGCAGGAACTCGTCCGCAGGGGACTCGTGGCCGACGCCGATGAGGCGCTGTCGATGGTGACTGCCGGTGTGGTGACCGTCGCGGGTGCCCCCGCACTCAACCCTTCCCGTTTGGTCGGCGAGGGCGAGGCCCTCGAGCTCGTGCGGGCGGGCCGGTTCGTCTCGCGCGGCGGTGAGAAGCTCGACGGTGCGCTCGCCGATCTGGGCGTGGACGCACGGGCTCGCAGGGTGCTCGACCTCGGGAGCTCGACCGGGGGGTTCTCCGATTGCGTCCTCCAGCGAGGTGCGGCGACCGTGGTGGCCGTCGACGTCGGCCGTGCCCTCCTGCACGAGCGCCTTCGCAGGGACCCTCGGGTGACCGTCGTCGAGGGGGTGCACGTCAGGGACGTCCCGTCGGTGGTCGACCTCGCGGCCGTCGACCTCGTCGTCGCGGACCTGTCGTTCATCTCGGCGTGCTCGGCGATCGAGTCGACGGCCGCTGGGCTCGCTCCAGGGTGCGAACTCGTCATCCTCGTGAAGCCGCAGTTCGAGGCCGCGCGGTCCGACGCCGACCGAGGGTCAGGTGTGATCAAGGATCCCGATGTCCAGGCGGCAGCCGTGGCCCGCGTGACCGAGTGCGCGGTCCGGCACGGACTGGCGGTCGTGGGGGGCGCGGCGTCGAGGACGCCGGGAAGGCGGGGCAACGTCGAGTACTTCCTGCACCTTCGGAGACCCGCTAGTTTCTGATCGGGAGGCCGCCGTGGCGAAGTTCTTCGTGATCGGTCACCACCTCCGTCCCGAGGTTCCCGGTCTCGTCCGTCAACTTGCGGAATGGGCGGGAGGGGGAGGACACGCCGTGTGGCTCCCGCCGGGCGATGCGGACGCGCTCGGTCTCGACGAGTTCGCCTCCGATCGCCCCCCGTGGGAGGCGAGCCTCGTGGTGTCGTTGGGGGGCGACGGCACCGTGCTCCGTGCGATCCAGGTGATCGACGGAGCGGCCGTGCCGGTGCTCGGCGTCAACGTCGGAACCCTCGGCTACCTCACCGAGGTCGATCCTGAGCGTCTCATCCCGTCCGTGGTGCGGTGGATGACCGGGCGTGAGGGAACGGAGTGGCGGACCGATTCCCGGATGATGCTGACGGTCGGGTGCCTCCACCGAGACGGATCGTCGTCCCAGTGGCGGGCGCTGAACGAGGCGGTGATCGAGCGGCAATCGTCCGGCCACACGATCTGGCTGGACCTCGCGATCGACGGGCACGATTTTGCCCGCTATTCCGCCGACGGATTGATCGTCGCGACCCCGACGGGGAGCACCGCGTATTCGTTGTCGGCGCGCGGACCCGTCGTCTCGCCGCGCCATCGCGCGCTCCTCGTCACACCGGTGTCACCGCACATGCTCTTCGACCGCTCGCTGGTGCTCGACCCCTCGGAGTCGGTACACATCGAGCTCGTGGGCTCGAGGTCCGCGGACGTGGCGATCGACGGTCGGCGCGTCACGTCGGTCGCGCCGGGCGACCGGGTGACGGTTGCGCCCGACCATTCGACGGCCCACTTCATTCGCTTCGGCCCATCGAGGTTCCACCAGATCGTGCGGGCGAAGTTCGGCCTGGGGGTGGAGGAGTGATCGCGGAGATCCGCATCGAGAATCTCGGGGTCATCGAGGCTGTCGCGTTGGTGCTCGAACCCGGACTGGTTGCGCTCACCGGCGAGACCGGGGCGGGGAAGACGATGATCGTCGAGGCGATCAACCTGCTCGTGGGCGCGCGTGCAGACGCAACCGTCGTCCGCCCGGGGGCGGCGGAGGCCCGGGTGGAGGGGCGGTTCGTCGTGGAGGGTCAGGAGATCGTGCTGACACGCGTGGTGCCGGCGGACGGCCGGTCCCGTGCCTATGTGAACGGTCGTCTCGCGACCGTCGGCCAGCTGGCGGAGATCGGCGAGCGGGTCGTCGACCTGCACGGGCAGCACGCCCACCAGAGCCTGCTGGGTGCGGCCGCGCAGCGTGCGGCCCTCGATGCGTACGGCCGGGTGGACCTCGGACCCCTGTCGGCGGTGCGGGCGGAGCTCACGGAGATCGAGGCGAACATGGCCGCGCTGGGGGGAGACGAGCGCACCCGGGCGCGCGAGATCGACCTGCTCCGGTTTCAGGCAGACGAGATCGAGGGCGCGTCGATTGCGGGTCCGGACGAGGATGTGGTGCTCTCGGAGGAGGAGGATCTGCTCGCCGACGCCACGGCCGCACGGGAGGCGCTGTGGAGGGCCCACGAGGCGCTCGCGGGGGAAGGGGGCGCATCCGACATCCTCGGCGGGGCGGTGGCCGCGCTGGCTGGCCGGCCGGGGCTGACGGATCTCGCGTCCCGCGTGCGAGAGGCCCAGACGTTGATCCAGGACCTCGTGGGCGATCTCCGTGACGGGGCGGAGTCGGCGGAGGAGGATCCCGCGCGTCTCGAGGCGATTCGCGAACGTCGCCAGCTCCTGTCCGATCTGCGCAGGAAGTACGGCGACACCCTGGCGGACGTGTCGCGGTTCGGCGCAGTCGCCCGGGACCGGCTGTCGGAGCTGGAGGGGTACGAGGCCCGCACCGCGGAGTTGGAGGGCCGGAGGGCCGACGCGCTCGAGCGGCTCGCAGTCGCGCAGGCAGAGGTCAAGGAGGCGCGTCTGCGCTGCACCGCGCCGTTGAGCGGTGCGATCATGGGGCATCTGGCGTCACTGGCGATGCCGAGGGCGCAGGTGTCCATCGAGGTCGGCGGGGACGCAGGGGAATCGGTCGCATTCCTCCTGGCGGCGAACCCGGGGGCGGAGTTGCAGCCCCTCGCGAAGGTTGCATCGGGCGGCGAGTTGGCCCGCACCATGCTCGCGCTGCGTCTGGTGCTGTCGCAGGGTCCGGAGACCCTCGTGTTCGACGAGGTGGATGCGGGAATCGGCGGGGAAGCCGCCGTCGCGGTGGGCCGGGCGCTCGCCGGTCTCGGACGCAGCCACCAGGTGCTCGTCGTCACGCACCTCCCACAGGTCGCGGCGATGGCGAGCCAGCACCTCGCCGTCCGCAAGGAGATCCGGGACGATTCGACCTTCGCGTCCGTCGGCGCCCTGACCGAGGACGAGCGCGCCGCAGAACTCGCCCGGATGCTCTCGGGGGATCCGGGCGGCGAGGCGGCGCTCGCCCACGCGCGGGTGCTCCTCGCCGCGAGGACGGACTGAGCGGACGCCGCCCGGGGCGTCCAAGTCGCCCCGGGACGGTCGGGTAGCCTGTCCTTCCGTGCTGCGGTCGGCGGTCGTCGGCGGCACAGGACGGGAGGCACAGATGCCGAAGCACGTGTTCGTGACCGGTGGCGTCGCGAGTTCGCTCGGCAAGGGCCTCACGGCGTCGTCGCTCGGGCGGCTGCTGAAGTCCCGCGGTCTGCGCGTGACGATGCAGAAGCTCGACCCGTACATCAACGTCGATCCCGGCACGATGAACCCGTTCGAGCACGGAGAGGTCTTCGTCACCGATGACGGCGGGGAGACCGACCTCGACCTCGGCCACTACGAGCGGTTCATCGACGAGAACCTGACGCGCGCGTCGAATGCGACGACGGGCAGCATCTACCAGGCGGTGCTGGCGGCCGAGCGCCGCGGCGACTTCCTCGGCAGGACCGTGCAGGTGATCCCCCACGTCACGGACGAGATCAAGCGGCGCATCATGCGGCTGGCGACCGAGGACGTCGACGTCGTGATCACCGAGGTCGGCGGCACGGTCGGCGACATCGAGATCCTCCCGTTCCTCGAGGCGATCCGCCAATTCCGGAACGAGGTGGGCAGGGACAACGTCTGCTACGTGCACGTCACCCTCGTGCCCTTCATCGGCCCGAGCGGCGAGCAGAAGACGAAGCCCACCCAGCACAGCGTCACCGAGCTCCGTTCCCGGGGCATCCAGCCCGACGTGATCGTCTGCCGCAGCGAGGAGCCACTCAGTGACGGTCTCAAGCGCAAGATCTCGAACATGTGCGACGTGGACGTGCGCGCGGTCATCAACGCGGCCGACGCGAGGAACATCTACGAGCTGCCGCTGATTCTCCACGAGGAGGGTCTCGACGGCTTCGTGTGCGACCTGCTGCGCATCGAGGGCGAGGTGGACCTCACCTCGTGGGAGTCGCTCGTGGCCCAGGTGGACGCATCCACAAGGCCGGTGCGCATCGGCCTCATCGGCAAGTACGTGGAACTGCAGGACGCGTACCTGTCGGTCGTGGAGAGCCTGAAGCACGCGGGGTTCCATCACTCGGCCAAGGTCGAGATCGACTGGATCCAGGCAGAGGACGTGGAGGGACTGCTCGCCTCAGGCCGGCTGGACGGTCTCGACGGCATGGTCATCCCCGGCGGGTTCGGCGCGCGCGGCATCGAGGGCAAGATCGCGGCTGCCGCGTACGCGCGCGAGAACAGGATCCCGTGCCTCGGGTTGTGTCTCGGCATGCAGGTGATGAC
>JAGWXX010000076.1 GCA_018969685.1 Acidobacteriota bacterium
CACCTTCGTGTCGTGCCGGCCGAGCATCTGCGAGATGCGCGACGACGGGTCGTCGATGTCGCCGGCGAAGATCGACTGGGTCGGGCACACCACCACGCACGACGGCTCGAGGCCGATCTCGACCCGCTGGGTGCAGAAGTTGCACTTATGGGCGGTGTTGGTGTCGGGGTTGATGTAGAGGGCGTCGTACGGGCAGGCGTTCATGCACGACTTGCAGCCGATGCAGCGCGAGTCGTCGAAGTCGACGATGCCGTCCTTGCGGCTGTACAGCGCGGTCGTCGGGCAGATGGACACGCACGGCGCATCCTCGCAGTGGTTGCACCGGTTGACCGAGTAGAAACGCCGGGAGTCGGGGAACTCCCCCTTCTCGATGTACTTCACCCAGGTGCGATTGACGCCAAGTGGCACATCGTGCTCGCTCTTGCAGGCCACGGTGCACGCATGGCAGCCGATGCACGTGTCCTGGTCGATCAGGAAGGCGTAGCGGGTCACGGTCAAACCGTACTCGCGCGCACTCCGTGATACGGTTCGGTCAGCCGCGGCGCACGCGCGCCGGGACAGTGGAGGTGCGTCGTGCAGATCGAACTGACCGAGTTCTCCGACGGCAGGTGGCCGTGGTGGATCGCCGGACCGGCGCTCGGCATGCTGGTCGTCGGGTTCTTCCTCGTCTCCAACCAGCCGCTCGGTGCCTCGGGCGCGTATGCGGAGACCGCGAAGGTGCTGACAGGCCGCAAGGACGCGGTGTCATGGCGCGTGTGGTACCTCATCGGCATTCCGGTCGGCGGCTTCCTCGGGATCACGCTGGTGGGGAACGGCTTCGACGCCCGCACCGGGTACGAGCCGTTGGTCGAGGCGTGGAACTCGAACTGGATCGTCGGCGCGGTCGTGCTCGTGGGCGCCACCGTGATGGGCTATGGAGCCCGCATGGCCGGCGGGTGCACCTCGGGACACGGCATCTGCGGCACCGCGCAGCGGTCGCCCGCCAGCCTCGCGGCGACCGGCACGTTCATGGCGGTGGCCATCGCCACCACGTTCCTCCTTGGACTCGCGGGGGTGAAGTGATGCAGTCCTCGCTCGGCCACAAGGTCGCCGGACTGCTGTTCGGCGCAGGATTCGGGTTCGTGCTCGCGGCGGCGAAGCTGCACGAGTACGAGGTGATCCACGCGATGCTCCGCCTCGAGGAGGCCTACACGTTCCTGCTCATGGCCGGTGCCATCGGCGTGTCCATGCCGCTGCTGTGGCTGCTCGATCGCGCGAAGATCACCACGCTCCTCGGCGGACGCATCGCGCTGTCGCGCTCGAAGGTGACGAAGGCGAACATCGTCGGAGGCGCCCTGTTCGGCCTCGGCTGGGCGGTGTCCGGCACGTGCCCCGGACCAGCGGTGGTCATGCTGTCCTCGGGTGCGGGACTCGCGGTGCTGACCGTGCTCGGCCTGTTCCTCGGGTTGACGATCCGCGACCGGCAGGTCGCACGCAACGGCGGATCGGCGACGGTCGGCGACGGCGAGCAACGGCTCGTCGCAACTCCCTGACGCCGACCTGACGTCGTCGTCAGCGCTGCAGCAGTGCAGTGACGGGGCCGACCGCCACCAGTGCCAGCAGAAGCAGCGCCAACGCCACGTACCTCCAGTCGCGCTGGCGCGACCACCTGACCGCGAGCCACGCGACCCTGAGGAGGGGAATCGCCGTGATCGCCGCGACCGCGCCCCACTCGAGGACGTGACCGGCGTCGCCCATCACGGCGCCCGCCGCGGCTGCGATCGCGACGGCGATGAGGACGCCCTGCACGACCCGACCGATCCGCTCCTCTGCCGCCGCCTGGGTCGGATCCGGCCGTCCCTGCGCGGTCACGCCCGTGCCACCAGGATCGCGGCGATCACGAGCAGCAGCACCGACAGGAACCGCCGCACCGTCGGCGGCGAGAGCCGTGCCTGGATGCGCGAGCCGATCGTGCCGCCGACGAGCGCACCCAGCAGCACCATCGCCGCGAGCTCGACGTCCAGCGTCCCGCGCACCATCTTCACGAGCAGCGCCGCCGAGGCGGTGATGCCGATCGAGAACGTCGTCGTACTGGACGCAACCTTCACCGGCACGTGCATCAGCTCGCTGCTCGCCGGAGTCTTGATGAACCCTCCGCCGACGCCGGAGACCCCGGTGATCAGCCCCGACAGCCCCATCGACAGCACGCCGAGCCCGATTCGTCGCGGACGGTAGGGCACGACGGCGCCGTCCAGCGGATATGCGCCGTGGAGCGACCCGACCCATTCTCCGACGAGCTCGGGACCCGTCGTCGGATCCGGCTTCCAGCGCACGCCCTTGCGCCGGCCGCCTGCGAGTGCCGCCCCCACCGCGACGACGGCGAGCACGTACGTCAGCGCCTGCTCGGAGATCGACCCCGCGGCGAGCGCGCCGACGACGGCACCCATGGTCGACGAGGACTCCGTCGCCACGCCCAACCGATGGTTGACCGTTCGCTCGCGGAGGTGTCTGCGTGCGGCAGCCGACGAGGCGGCGACCACCGACACCAGCCCGAGGGGGGTCGCCTGAGAGACTGGAGTGCCCGTGAGCACGAGCAGCGGCACCAGCATGATCGCCCCGCCGAGGCCCCCGAGCGTGCCGATCCCCGAGGTGAGGGCGGCTGCCGCTGCCATGGCAAGGGGTGGCACGCACGAAACCTACCGACCGCCGGCGCTCCACCTCCGCACTCCCAGGACCGATGCCCCGAGCCCAGCCAAGATCGAACCCGCCAGCACCATCGCGTGCACCAGCGCGAAGCCCAGCGCATCGCGCAGTACCGGCACAGAGAGCAGCGAGGCGACGACGCCCACCGATGCGCCGACGATCCACCGAAGCGCGCGGCGCGCAGTCCAATGGGTCCGCCCGTCGCGCGGGCCGACCGTGGCGACGAGCCCGAGGTTCGCCGACATGAGCAGGACGAACACCGCGGTCCGTACCTCCTCGGCCGACGCACCCTGCGCCACCATCGCCGCGTAGCAGACCGAGGCGGCGGCCAGCACCACGGCACCCCTCGCAAGCCCGTCGACGACGGTGCGCCGGGACACCAGTGACTCGCCGGCGCGCCTCGGTGCGTGGCGCAATGACTCCCGCGACGACCGCTCCGACTCCAGCACGACGGCGCACGCGGGGTCGATGACCAGCTCGAGCAGCGCCACCTGCGTGGGCAGGAGCACGATCGGCCACGCACCCGACAGCGCGGGGAGCAGGGCGATGCCGGCGATCGGCACGTGCACCGCCACGACGAATGTCGCCGCGCGCCTGAGGTTCACGAAGATCTCGCGGCCGAGGTGGACCCCTGACGCGATCGCACCGAGGTCGTCGCCCGTGACCACCAGGTCCGCGGCCTCGCGCGCCACGTCCGACCCGCGCGAGCCGAAGGCGATACCGACGTCCGCCGCGTGCAGCGCGGGTGCGTCGTTCACGCCGTCCCCCGTCATCGCCACCACCTCGCCGTCGGCCTGAAGCGCCGCCACCAGCCGGACCTTCTGCACCGGGGTGACCCGGGCGAACACCGCGGCACCGCGGACGACTTCGACGAGGTGGTCGTCATCGACGGCGTCGAGGTCCCGTCCCGTGACGACCCGACCGTCGATTCCCACTGCGGCGGCGACGGATGCGGCCGTCGCCGGGTGGTCGCCGGTGACCATGACCGTCCGCACGCCGGCACGAGCGAGTTCGACGATGCCGGTGGCAGCCGACTCGCGGACCGGATCGGCGAAACCGATCGTCCCGTTGAAGGCCCATGGCACATCGACGAGACGATCGGGTGGTTCGCCGACGAACGGTGCGGTCGCCACGGCGATCACCCGCTGCCCCGACTCCGCGCACCGGTCGACCAGCGCGGCGAGACCGTGCCGCGACGGAGCGTCCATGCCGCACAGTGCAGCGACGTCCTCCGGGGCCCCCTTCGCTGCGATGGTGCCGCCGTCGGCTCCGGTTCGCCGTGCACGGGCGACCACACGCATCGACCCTCCGAAGGGGTAGTCGCGAACGACGGCGCCGCTCGACGGCCACTGTCCGGCCACGCCGGTCAACCGGACGACCGCAGCGTCCATCGGGTCCTGGGAGTGTCCGGGGATCGCGAGCCGTGCCGTCTCCAGCACCGCCCACCCGGCGACGCCGGAAGGATGCAGCGCGCGATCGAGCGGGACGGCGCGGAGGCCGGCCGTCACCGATGCGACCTCCATGTCGTTGCGGGTCATGGTGCCCGTCTTGTCGGCGCACAGCACGGTGACCGCTCCGAGCGACTCGATGGCGTGGGGGACGCGGACGATGACCCGGGACTTCGCCATCCGCCATGCGCCGAGCGCGAGGAAGACCGTCAGCACCACGGGCAGCTCCTCGGGGATCATCGACATCGCCACCGCGAGACCCGCGAGCACGCCCTGCAGTGCGTCGTCGCGCGACGACCAGATGGCGGCCGAGACCGCCACCGCGACGACGATTGCCACGAGGCCCATCCAGCCCACGACCCGTCGCACGTCGCGACGGAGTGCGTGCGCCGGCGCCACGCGGCCTGAGATCGCCGCTCCGATGCGGCCGAGTTCCGTGCGCGCACCGCAGGCCGAGACGACGACCGCACCGCTGCCCCGCACGACGAGCGTGCCGGCCGCCACCTGCGATCCGGGATCCTTCTCCACGGGAAGGGACTCGCCGGTGAGGAGCGCCTCATCCACGGCGAGGCCCTCCGACGCCACCACCCCGCCGTCGGCGGCGATGCGGTTCCCCTCGCTCACGACGAGCAGGTCACCCAGCACCACCTCGCGCGACGGCACCGTGCGGCGCCGGCCGTCGCGCACCACGGTTGCCGGCGGCGATGCGAGTTCTCGCAGGCGGTCGAGGGCCCGTTCGGCGCGGCCCTCCTGCACCAGCGCCACGAGCGTCACGAGCACCGCGGTCGACAACAGCATCGCTCCGTCGACGGGGTCGTTGACCGCCATGTTCACCGCCCCTGCGGCAAGCAGGACGAGCAGCATCGGCTCCGTCAGCACCCCCACCGCCGCCCGCAGCGCGCCCCGCCGCTCCCGGTCGGGCACGCCGTTCGGGCCGTCGCACTCGAAGCGGCGCGCCGCATCCTCGCTGCTCAGACCATTGCTGTCGCGTGGCGCGTCGAGAGCGGATGTGGCGTGCGTTGTCCGGACGCTACGGACGGACCACCGCCGGGTGGGCGGTCACCGTCCGAACGGGACGTCCGTCAGCCCCGTTGACGCGAGAGCGCCGCCGCGAGCTCGGTGAAGAAGGTCGTCTGCGGAGCCGTGACGGACTGGGCGAGCATCGCATCCTGCAACGTCCGGCAGCCGGGTCGCAATACGACCACCACCTGCTGGGTGCTGGGGACCCCCGCACCGAGCTGATGGCACGCCCCCGACACCCAGAACACGTCGGCCGGCAGCGCGGGGTGCATCGGACCCGGGGCGAACTGCGGCGATCCCGCTCCGGCGACCGCCGGAGCAGCCGCGTTGAGCCACCACTGGAGTCCGTAGGCGCCGTTCATCTGCGTGTTGGGCCCGCTCCCCGTGGCCTGCGGCGAGAGCGAGTCGGCGACGTACGTCGCGTCGACGATCCGACGTCCGTTCCACGAACCGCCGTCGAGGTAGAGCTGGACGAGCTTGGCGACGTCCGAGCACGTCGCCTGGATGCCCGCGTACAGGCCGGGCACGCCGTAGGGGTCGAGGGTGAACGACGCGGTCATGCCGAGCGGATCGAACAGCTCGCGCTGGGCGAAGGAAACGACCGACTCGCCCGTCGCCCGGCTGAGCACCAGTTCGAGCGCCTGCGAGCTCGCGTTGTGGTACGACCACCGTGCGCCCGGCACGCGGACGTTCTGCGAGGTTGCCAGCACTGCGCCGCGCAGGTCGTTCGGGGCGGCGATCACGTTCATCTCGGTGCGGCCGGACGTCATCGCCAACAGGTGGCGGACGGTCACGGCTGCGCTCGCCGTGCCCGACCACTCCGTGATCCACGTGGAGGCGGGCTGGTCGATCTGCAGCAGGCCCTTCGTCTGGGCGATGCCGACGAGTGCGCCCGCGAACGACTTGGTGACGGAGGCGACCTCCTCCCGCGACGACGGTCCGTGTCCGAAGAACCGCCACTCGGCGACCGGCTTGCCCCGATCGAGCACCACCATGCACCGGGCGTTCTGCAGCTTGACCGCACGGGCCATCTGCACGAACGCCGACGCCCGGCCGACGAGCAGCGACGCGCCTGCGCCATCCGCCTCGCGCGCGCGCCTCCAGCGCGCCGCAGCACCCCGTCCCGCGCAGACCAGCCGCACGTCGCGTCCCGCGGAGCGCACCGATGCGATGTCGCCGGGCGACGCGCAGGCGCGGCCGAGCGACGCACTGGCCGGCGGGAACGCGGCCGTGCTCGACGGCACCGCGGCGACGACGGCAACCGCCACGAGCGCCGCGGCGATGCGGCCCCTCGTCTGCACCCGTGCGCGCCTAGATGCCATCCGGGTCGGACAGAGTGGAATCGTCGTCCGCCTCAATCCGGGTTGCAGGCATGCCGGAGAATCGGATCATTCATCAAGATCTTAGGGCGGTGTCACGACCCCGAACGCGAACGTGGGGTGGGGCCACCAACCGGCGACCCCACCCCACGTTTCAGGTGACTGCTGTCGTTATACGACGCCTAGATCCCGTCACCACCCGGATCGGCCGAGCCGCCAATGGCTTCCAGAATCCCCCGCACCTGTGGCGATGCGCCATTCAGCTGCGGCGGCGTCAATTGACCGGACTGCTGCGGCGTCACCGCCCGTGCCTGCGCGGGATCGAACGCACCGAGTTGCCTCGGTGTCATCGCACCGAACACCTGCGGCGGCAGCGCGCCGATCTGCTGCGGACGCATGTTGTCGATCGCCGCGGGGGGCAGTGCTCCGACCTGCTGTGGCGTGAACCCGGCCATCGCCTCCGGCGGCAGCGCACCAATCTGCTCGGCGGCAGCGCAGCCAGCGCCTGTGGCGGCAGCGCACCCACCTGCGACGGGTCGAGCGCGCCAAGCGCCTGCGTCGGCATCGCCGCGAACTGGCGCGGCTGCATCGCACCGAACACCTGCGGCGGCAATGCATCCACCTGGCCCGGCCGGAACGCACCGATCGCCGACGGCGGCAGCGCCTGGAACTGCTGCGGGTTGAACCCCGCCATCGCCTCAGGCGGCAGCGCACCAATCTGCTGCGGACGGAACGCGGCCATGGCCTGGGGCGGCAGTGCACCCAACTGGGACGGGTCGAGCACGCTCAGCGCCTGCGGCGGCAGTGCACCGACCTGACGCGGCTGCATCGCGGCGAACGCCTGCGGCGGCAGCGCATCCACCTGGCCCGGGCGGAACGCACCGATCGCCGACGGCGGCAGTGCACCGAGCTGCTGGGGCGACAGCACCGCCATCGCCTCGGGCGGCAGTGCACCGATCTGCTGCGGACGGAACGCCGTCATCGCCGAGGGCGGCAGTGCACCGATCTGCTGCGGGTTCATGCCCGTCAACGCAGCCGGCGGCAGTGCACCGAGCTGCTGCGGGCGCATCCCGGCGAGCGCCTCAGGCGGCAGTGCGCCGATCTGCTGTGGGTTGAACCCCGCCATCGCCTGCGGCGGCAACGCGCCGATCTGCTGCGGGCTGAACGCTGCGACAGCCTGCGGCGGCAACTGGCGCAGCTGATTCGGATCGAACCCCGCCATCGCCTGCGGCGGCAAAGCCTGAACCTGCAGCGGGTTGAACGCCGCGAACGCCGCTGGCGGCATCACGTCGATCTGCTGCGGACGGAATCCGGCCATTGCCGACGGCGGCAACGCGCCGATCTGCTGCGGGTTGAATCCCGCCATCGCCTGCGGCGGCAAGGCGGCAATCTGTTGCGGGTTGAACCCCGCCATCGCCTGCGGCGGCAACTGGCGCATCTGGTTCGGGTCGAACCCCGCCATCGCCTGCGGCGG
>JAGWXX010000077.1 GCA_018969685.1 Acidobacteriota bacterium
CGGCGGCGGGCTCACGGCCGGCGCACTCGTCGGGTTCGTGTTCCTCACCTACCGGTTCCTCGAGCCGATCGCCGAGTTCACCGAGATCATGGACCAGACGCAGAGCGCGGTCGCGAGCCTCGGCCGCGTGCTCGGCGTGCTGGACACGCCCGAGGATCCGCCGCCGCCGGGCAATCCGATCGCCCTCCCCCGCGGCCCCCTGGGCATCGACTTCGAGGACGTCGACTTCGCCTATGCGTCGCCACCCGACGGCGACGACGCCAATCCCGTGCTGCGCGGGCTCTCGTTGTCCATCCGGCCCGGGCAGCACGTGGCGCTCGTCGGTCCGTCGGGCTCCGGCAAGACCACCGTGGCCCGCCTGATCGCCAGGTTCGCCGATCCCCTCGCAGGCACCGTGCGCCTCGGCGGCGTCGACCTGCGGCGCGTCGACAACCCGTCGCTGCGCGGCAGGCTCGCCGTCGTCCCGCAGGAGCCGTTCCTCTTCAACGGCACGATCCGGCACAACCTCGTGTTCGCCGTGCCTGGCGCCGACGACGCGGCGCTCCGGTCCGCCGTTGCCGCGCTCGGCCTCGACGACTGGCTGGCATCGCTCCCCAACGGCCTCGACACCGAGGTCGGCGAGCGCGGCGGGCAGCTCAGCGCCGGCGAGCGGCAGCTCGTGGCGCTCGTCCGCGCGGCACTCACCAACCCCGACGTGCTGGTGCTCGACGAGGCGACGTCCAGCGTCGACGCCCCGACGGAGGTCCGCATCGCCGAGGCGCTCGCGCGCCTCGAGGCGGGACGGACGACCATCTCCATCGCCCACCGCATCTCCACCGCGGCGCGCGCGGAACGAGTCGTCGTCCTCGTCGAGGGGCGCGTCGCGGGGGACGGCTCCCACGATGAGCTGCTCTCCCGGCCCGGCCCCTACGCCGACCTGCACCGGGCCTGGTCCGAGAACAACTCCGTCCGCTGAGCCCGCTCCCGCGGGTGCGTGGCACAATGGCGCGCGAGGGAGGCAACGACATGCTGAAGGGCCTGTACATCGACGGTTCATGGGCACCCACCGAGGGCCGCGGGACGATCACCGTGCACGACTCGGTGACCGAGGGCGTCCTCGGCGAGATCCCCGAGGGTACGGCCGCCGACGTCGACCGCGCGGTGGCCGCCGCGGTGCGCGCCTTCCCCGCATGGTCGTCGCTTCCGCCCGAGGAGCGTGCGGCCGCCATGGAGCGCGTCGGCACGGGTCTGGCCGCGCGCATGGACGAGATCGCCTCGGTGATCAGCCGCGAGACGGGCATGAACAAGGTGCTGAGCCAGCTGGTGCAGGTCGGCCTGCCCATCAACTCCTTCGCGCAGGCCGCCGCCACCGCTCGGTCGTTCCCCTACGAGGAGACCGTCGGGTCGTCGCTGGTCGTCCGCGAGCCGATCGGCGTCGTGGGCTGCATCACCCCGTGGAATTATCCGCTCCACCAGATCGCCGCGAAGACCGCCTTTGCCATGGCGGCGGGGTGCACCGTCGTGCTCAAGCCCAGCGAGGTCGCGCCGCTCGACGCGATCATGTTGGCGGAGATCATCCACGAGGCGGGCATCCCCGCCGGGGTCTTCAACATGGTCACGGGCACGGGCCCCGTCGTGGGAGAGGCCATCGCCGCGCACGCCGGCGTCGACATGGTGTCGTTCACGGGCAGCACCCGTGCGGGAAGGCGGGTGGCGCAGGTCGCCGCCGAGACCGTCAAGAAGGTCGCGCTCGAACTGGGCGGCAAGTCGGCCAACGTCATCTGCGACGACCTCGACGAGGCGACGTTCGCGAAGGCGGTGTCCGCCGGCGTCGGCAAGGCCTTCCTGAACAGCGGGCAGACCTGCTCCGCGCTCACGCGGATGCTCGTGCCGCGGGCAAGGATGGCGGAGGCCGAGCGGGCCGCCGCGTCCACGGCGTCGGCCATGCGCGTGGGAGACCCGTTCGCAGACGGCACCCAGCTCGGACCGCTCGCATCCGCCGCACAGCGCGACCGCGTGCAGGGCTACATCCGCCTCGGCCTCGAGGAGGGAGCGACGCTCGTCGCCGGCGGCGACGGGGCCCCGGAGGGCCTCGACCGCGGGTTCTACGTGCGACCGACGGTCTTCTCGAACGTCGACAACTCGATGCGCATCGCCCAGGAGGAGATCTTCGGGCCGGTGCTCTGCATCATCCCCCACGACGGCGACGATGACGCCGTCCGCATCGCCAACGACACCGTCTACGGACTCGCGGGAGGCGTCTGGGCGGCCGACCGCGACCGTGCACTGGCGATCGCGCGGCGCATGCGCACGGGACAGGTCGAGGTGAACAACGGCCAGTTCAACGTCAACGCGCCGTTCGGTGGCTACAAGCAGTCCGGGTGCGGACGCGAGCTCGGCCGCCACGGCTTCGAGGAGTTCCTCGAGGTCAAGAGCCTCCAGCTCTGACGGGAGCCGCGCGCAGGGCGACGACGACGGCCCCCGCATTGCCGGCTGCGGCAATCGCCAGTGCGGCCGGCGCCGACCACGTCGCGGCGACGGCGCCCCACGCCACTGCGCCGGCCGCCTGACCCGACCAGACGGAGAGCACCGCCAGCCCGGAGCCGATCCCGCGCACCCCGCCGTCCAGTCCCGTCAGCAGGGCGGTGAAGAGCACGTTGCTCTGCACCATCATCCCGGCACCCGCGAGTGCGAGCGCAGCCAGCGCCGGCACGATCGTCGGCGCGACGGCCAGCGCCACTGCGCCGACGGCCCAGGTCAGTCCTCCCGCGACGGAGAGCAGGTCGTCGTGGAGCACGCGGCGCAGGCGCGGCAGTGCCGGCACCACCAGCACCGCCCCGGTTCCCATCGCGCCGTAGAGCAGGCCGAATCCCCCTGCATCGACGTCGAGCGTGGACGTCGCCAGCACGGGCACGAGCGCGACCACCGAGGACATGGCGATCCCCGTGAGCACCATGCGCACCGCGACGTTCCGGGCGCGCCGGGCGGCGAGCGCACGGGCCAGCCCGGTGCGGATGCTCCGTGTCAGGCCGCGCTCTCGCCGCCCCGCAGGCGGCACCAGCCGGAGGCGAGGCCCGAGCAGCGCCACGACGAGGAATCCGCACGCAGCGAGTGCGAACGGCGCCGCCGTGCCGGCGAGGGCCGCGGCACCCGCCAGCGCCGGTCCGGCCGTCTGGGCGAGGTTCCGCGACATGCCGTCGAGGCCCAGCGCCTGCCCCAGCATCGGCGGATCGACCAGCTCGGCCGTGGAGGCCATGACCACCGGCGTGCCGAGGGTGAGCACGACCGACGTCACGAACGTGCCCGCGAGCAGTGCGACGGGGGTCTGCACACCGGTCGCCTCGAGCACGGCGATTCCGCCGGTCAGCGCGGCGCCCGCCCCGTACGTGGCCACGATCAGCCGCCGACGGTCGACGAGGTCGGCGATGGCGCCCGCATGGAGCGACAGGAGAAACCCCGGCAGCGCCCACAGCGTCTGCACCAGCCCGATGAGCAGCGGCGAGTCCGTCAACTGGGCCATCGACCAACCCGCCGCGGTGATCTGCACGAAGGAGGTCAGGTTCATCGACAGCGCCGCGAACCACAGCGTGCGGTAGGCCGCGACGCGGAGCGGCTGCCAGGCCTCGCCGCGCAGCAGCGTCATGCCGGCCGGGTGAAGCGCATGACGCCGTCGTCGACGGGGTCCCTGCGCAGCAGCTCGACGTCGCGCCGGTAGTCCTGCGGGTTCAGCCACGGCGCACGGTCGCCCTGCCGCGGAAACCGGTGGATGTCGCGGAGCATGTAGCCGGGCGTGAAGCCGTCGATCCACGGCCGGGCGACCATGTGCTCCTCCCCGGGCCGCAGCACCGGCGTGCAGGTGCTCGTGCCGGTCTCGGCCATGTGGTTCAGGATCCGGCACACGTACTCGCACGTCAGGTCCGAGCGCAGCGTCCACGAGGCGTTCACGTAGCCGAACGACGTCGCGAGATTCGGCACCCCCGAGAAGGCGAGCCCCTTGTAGGTGTAGGTCGCGCCGAGGTCGACCGGCGCACCGTCCACCTCCAGCGCCATCTCGCCCAGCGCGGCCAGCTGCAGGCCGGTCGCGGTCACGACGATGTCGGCCCCGATCTCCGCGCCCGACGCGAGCCGCACCCCGTCGGCGGTGAAGCGGTCGATCCGGTCGGTCACCACCTCGGCGCGGCCGGCCGCGATGGCCTCGAGCAGGTCGCCGTTCGGCAACAGGCACAGCCGCTGGTCCCACGGGTCGTAGGACGGCGTGAAGTGCCGGCCCACGTCGAACCCCGGGCCCAGGCGCTCCGCCACCATCCCCACGAGCCGCTCGCGGGCCTGCTGCGGGAATTCGCGCATCCTCCGGTAGAAGAGCTGCTGGAACGCGGTGTTCTTGCGGCGGATGACGCGGTAGGCGAGCCGCTCCGGCAGGAGCCGGCGGAGCAGCAGCGCGACGCGGTCGACGTCGGGCCGCGCAACGACGTAGGTCGGCGAGCGCTGCAGCATCGTCACCTTCGCGGCCGTCGCGGCCATCGCGGGGACGATCGTCATCGCCGTCGCGCCGGAGCCCACCACCAGCACCCGCGCGCCGCCGTGGTCGAGGTCGTCCGGCCAGTGCTGCGGGTGCACCACCCTGCCACGGAACTCCTCCAGACCCGGCAGGTCGGCCTCGTACCCGGCCGAGTACCGGTAGTACCCGGCGCAGACGAACAGGTAGCCGCACGACACGGTCCGTCGCGCGCCCGCAGCCTCGACGACGACGGTCCAGCGGGCGGCTGGGGACGACCAGCTGGCCGACACGACGCGCACGCCGAGGTGGATCCGGCTCGCGAGGCCGTGCTCCTGCACCGTCTCCCGGAGGTACTCCAGGATGGAGGGGCCGTCGGCGATCGACTTCGGGTTCGTCCAGGGCTTGAACCGGTAGCCGAGGGTGTACATGTCGCTGTCCGAGCGGACGCCCGGATAGCGGAACAGGTCCCACGTGCCGCCGATGGAGTCCCGCGCGTCGACGATGGCGAAGGAACGTCCGGCGGACAGGTGCTGGAGGTGCCACCCGGCTCCGATCCCCGAGAGGCCGGCCCCCACGACGAGCACGTCGACCTCGGCCGGAAGGTCGGCGGCGGTGCGGAACGAACCGTCCCCGGACGGGGCGGGCGGACGGCTGCGGCGGCTCACGCCGAGATCCTACGCAGGAGCCGAATTCGGACCGTCACGAAAACGACACATTGGTTGCCCGCCACGGATCCGCCGTCCGCCGTGTTGCAGTGTCGTGAAATCCACCACCGCGCCCAATTCAGGTTCTACGGTCATTCCAGCGGGCACCCGCCCGCGGAAAAGGGGAATGAACGATGTACACCTTGGGAGCACTCCTCCTGCTGGCACTCGTCCTGAGCTCGGTGACCAACGTGGTCGACTCGATTCTCGGGACGGTCGGCCTGGCCGGCGTCATCAAGAAGCTGCCGATCATCGGCGCCAACTGGAACCTGATCGTCTCGATCCTTCTGGTGTGGGTGCTGAACGAGCTCGGCGGCGACATCGCCCTCGCGTGGTGGAACACGAGCGGCTGGGACACCTGGCTGCACGTGGTCGTCACCGGTGCGATCGTCTACGGCATGGTGCCCGTCAAGGACGCCGTCGTCTCGATGGTCGGCAAGGGCCTCCGCGCCTAGTCGCCAGTCGTCAACGTCAAGGGCGCCGGCCGCAAGGCCGGCGCCCTTTTCGTTTTCCGGGTCTGGTCGCTGAGGTCCCGCGCGGGGAACGTCAGGCGCCGCGGACCGGTGCGTCGACCGGACGGAACGAGAACCGCCGGAAGACCTCGAGGTAGCCGCCCGGGAAGTACAGCCCCGCATCCTTCGCCACCTGCTCCGCGCCCATCTCGCGCGCCAGCCTCGGCACGTCGTACCACGCGACTCCCGCCTTCGCGTGGTGCGCGACGTGGAGGTTGTTGTTCAGCATGAGGAGGCTCATCGCCGGCCCGGCCATGACCATGGCGGTGCGCACCTCGCTCCCCTGCACGTACCGGTGCTCGGGGAACGGCCGGATCGCGTTCAGGATGCGCCCGCCGTACGTGGCGCCGAGCGCGTACTGCCACCATGGCATGCCGGCCACGCCCGCAACCAGCCACAGCACCACCGCGACGCCGACGAGGTGCAGCGCGACGGAGCGCGCGACGCTCCGGTCGCCACGCAGCACCCGCGCCACCTTCGACCAGACGTACGACCCCGTGCTGACGATCGTCCAGACGAAGATGCGGAAGAGGATGGTGCGGTTCGCCCACCACACGGCCCGCCGCAGTCGCCCCGCCCGCTCCCAGCGCTCCGGGTCGACGTAGTAGCTCTCGTTGTCGAGGTGCGGATCGGTCAGATCGGCTTCGTGGTGCAGCAGGTGGTCGATGCGGAACTCGCGGTACGGGATCCACAGGGTCAGCGGCACCGAGCCGAGCAGGTCGTTCGCCCACTGGCGCCGGAAGGGGTGGCCGTGCAGCACCTCGTGCTGCATGCTCAGGTGCCACGCACCGAACCATGCGAGGAGGGGAACCGACAGCCACGGCCCGAGCGCGCCGTGCCACGCCACGACGGCGGCGGTGCCGCCGTAGATGGCCGCGGCGAGCGCGAGGGTGCGCCATTCGCGACGGGAGTTCATGCCTCGATGCTAGGACGCCGACCGGCGGCGGGTCATGCCGACGGCGGTCCGACGACCCACGCACCGCCGCGCGCCACGGCCGCCACGAGGTCGACCCCCGGGCGGTACGCCAGGTGCACGTGGCTGGCGGCGTCGAGCACGACGAAGTCGGCCCGGCAGCCGGCACGAAGGACCCCGATGTCGTCGCGGCGGAGGGCGGCCGCGCCTCCCGCGGTCGCGGCCCACAGGGCCTCGTCGCAGGTCATGCCCATCGAGATCACCCCGAGGGCGACGGCGAGGGGCATCGACGTGGTGTAGGACGATCCCGGGTTGCAGTCCGACGCGAGGGCCACGGTCGCACCGGCATCCAGCAGGCGACGCGCGCTGGGGAACGGCGACCGGGTGCACAGCTCCGCCGTCGGGAGCAGCGTCGCCACGGTGCGCGAGCCGGCGAGCGCCTCCACGTCGGCGGCGTCGAGGTGCGTGCAGTGGTCGCAGGACGCGACCCCGAGCTCGACCCCGAGGCGCACCGCTCCCCCGTGCTGCAGCTGGTTGGCGTGGATGCGGGTGCCGAGCCCGGCCGCCGCGCCGGCCTCGAGGATCCGGCGCGCCTGGTCGACGTCGAACGCCCCGCGGTCGCAGAACACGTCGATCCAGCGAGCGTGCGGCGCGCAGGCAGCGAGCATCTCCCCGCACACCAGATCGACGTATGCATCGGACGCCGAGCCGGGCGGCACGACGTGGGCGCCGAGGAACGTCGTCTCGTCGGTGACCGATCCGGCCGCCACGAGCGACCGCGCCTCGTCTCCCACCGACAGCCCGTATCCCGACTTCACCTCCAGCGTCGTCGTGCCGGAGCGCAGCGCCTCGGCTGCCAGCCGCCGCGCGTTGGCGGCGAGGAGCGCGTCGCTGGCCGCCCGCGTGGCGGCCATCGTCGTGCGGATGCCACCTGCGGCATACGGCTGCCCCGCCATGCGGGCCGCGAACTCGCCCGCCCGGTCTCCGGCGAAGACGAGGTGGGTGTGCGAGTCGACGAATCCGGGGATGACGGCACGGCCACCCGCATCGACGGGACGGAGGTCGCAGTGGTCGCCCACCTCCGCCGACGGACCGACCCAGGCCACGCGTCCGTCGTCGCCGGCCACGATGGCGGCGTCACGGACCACGCCGAGCGGGCCCTCCCCG
>JAGWXX010000078.1 GCA_018969685.1 Acidobacteriota bacterium
TGCCTAGGGTACCGTGACCCCGTGCGAGCACTCGTCGTCGGCAACGCGGGCGACGCAGATCCGGGCCTCGTCGGCGAGCGGCTCGAGCTCCTCGGCTTCGCGCTCTCGTCGGTTGCGCGCGAGGAACCCGGCCAGTGGCCGTCGCTCGTCGGCGCGGACCTCGTGCTGCTGCTCGGTTCCGACTGGTCCGTCTACTGGGACGGAGTCGCGAGGCAGGTCCGCGCCGAGCAGGAGCTGGTGCGCGAGTCGCACCGCCGCGGGGTGCCGGTGCTCGGCATCTGCTTCGGCGCGCAGCTGATGGCGTCTGCACTCGGTGGGACGGTGTCGCGCGCGCCGCGCGCGGAGATCGGCTGGTGCGACGTGCTCGCGCCCCCGGCGCACGCGGTCGTCGGCGGCCGGTGGATGCAGTGGCACCACGATGCGTTCTCCGTGCCGCCCGGCGCGGACGTGCTCGCGCTGAGCGACGCGGGTCCGCAGGCGATGCGCATGCACCGCTGCCTCGGCGTGCAGTACCACCCCGAGGCGAACGAGGCGATCGTGACGAGATGGCTCTCGGGGGAGGGCGCGGTCGAGCTCGCCGTCGACGGACTCTCGCCGGCCGACCTCATGGAGCAGACGCGGACCGCGATGCCCGCGGCGACCGAGGCGAGCCGGGCGCTCGTCGACTGGTTCATCGACGTCGTGGCGACGGGGCCCGCTGCGCCCGCACCGCGCCGTAACTTGTTCACAAGGTAGAACCTGCGCGGGGGTTTCGGGTCGTTACGGGGCCAAGTAGTAGGTTCTGCGCTGGTGTCTGAGTTCCTCCGCTCGTTTCTGACCGTCGCATGGTTCGGCCTCGCGGCCGTGCTGGTCGCCGGACTGCTGCTGTGGGTCGCCTCGGTGGTGCGTCCCGTCCGTCCGTCCGGCGAGAAGCTGCTCACCTACGAGAGCGGCGTCGATCCGGTGGGCGAGGGGTGGTCGCAGAGCCACGTCCGCTACTACATCTTCGCCCTGCTCTTCGTCGTGTTCGACGTCGAGGCCGTCTTCATCTTCCCGTGGGCGACCAGGCTGGAGGTCTACGGGCTCTTCGGGCTCGTCGAGATGGGCGTGTTCGTCTTCGTGCTGCTGCTCGGGCTGGTCTACGCCTGGCGCAAGCGCGTCCTGAGGTGGGTGTAGCCCGATGGGACTGGTCGACCGCGGGCGTATGCCCCGCCCCCTCGCCTCGCTGTTCAATCTCGGGCGCTCGTACAGCCTGTGGGTGTACCAGTGGGGACTTGCCTGCTGCGCCATCGAGATGGGCGCGGCGTTCGGCTCGCCCCGCTACGACGTGATGCGCCTCGGCGTCATCCCGCTGCCCGCCAGCCCGCGCCAGGCCGACCTCGTCGTCATCTCCGGCACGGTCACCGACAAGATGGCTCCGGCGATCCGGCGCCTCTACGAGCAGATGCCCGACCCGAAGTACGTCATCTCGATGGGCAGCTGCGCCAACTGCGGCGGCCCCTACTGGGACAGCTACTCCGTCACGAAGGGCGTCGACCAGATCATCCCGGTCGACGTCTACGTGCCGGGGTGCCCGCCGCGCCCCGAGGCGCTGCTCGAGGGAGTGGTCCTGCTGCAGCAGCGCATCCGCAACGAGGACATGGGCGCGCGCTGGCGCGGCGAGGGAACGGTCTCGATGGACGCCTCCGCAGAGGCCGAGCGACGTGGGGCTCCGGTTGTCGTCCCCCGCTGAGCCGCCCGTCGACGCGGCGCGCGACGCCATGGTCGCAGAGGTGCGCGCGGTGCTGGGCGCCGCCGTGCTCGATTCGCTCGTCAAGCCCGGCGACGACGCGTGGATCCGCGTGTCGACGGGCGCCTGGCGCCAGACGCTGCAGTCGCTGCGCACGGTGCTCGGGTTCCACTACTTCTGCTTCCTCTCGGCGATCGACTGGATGCCGTCGCCCTTCGGTCGCGGAGAGGACGATCCCACGCAGCCGGCGCCCGAGCGCGACGCGACGATCCGTCCCGGATACTGCGGCGGGGACACCCGCATGCAGGTGTTCGCCCGCGTCGTCAACCCGGTCACCCACGCTGCGATCACGGTGAAGGCCGACGTGCCGGACGACACGATGACGGTCGACTCGGTCGCGGACGTCTACGAGGGCGCCAATTGGCACGAGCGCGAGGCGCACGAGATGTTCGGCATCTCGTTCGCCGGACACCCCGACCTGCGCAACATGTACCTGCCGTCCGACTTCGAGGGCCATCCGCTGCGCAAGGACTTCCCGCTGCTCGCCCGCATGGTCAAGCCGTGGCCGGGCATCGTCGACGTCGAGCCGCTCCCCGGCGGCGGCGAGGGGGACGAGTCGTGACCGCCCTCGACGACGCCGTCCTCGGCGACCGCCAGCGACTCTCGTACATCGCGTCGCAGGCCGCCGACGCGCGCCTCAACGTCGAGCTCGAGACGGAGGGGATGACCCTCAACATCGGGCCCCAGCACCCGGCCACGCACGGCACCCTGCGCATCATCGCCCGCCTCGACGGCGAGCAGGTGGTGTGGGCCGAGCCGTCGTGCGGCTACATGCACCGCGGCTACGAGAAGCTCACCGAGGTCCGCACCTACCCGCAGGTGACGACGCTGGTCAACCGCATCGACTGGCTCGGCAGCTTCGCCAACGAGGTGCCGTTCATCCTCGCCGCCGAGAAGCTCATGGGCGTCGAGGCGCCGCCCCGCGCCCAGTGGATCCGCACCATCCTCTTCGAGCTGTCGAGGGTCGCGAACGTCTCGCTGTTCCTCGGCGACCTCGGCGTGCAGCTCGGCGCCATCACGCCGGTGTTCCTCGCGTTCCGCGACCGCGAGTACGTGCTGAACCTGATCGAGTCGGCCACGGGCGGCCGCTTCCACCCGAACTTCGACCGCATCGGCGGCCTCAAGGACGACCTGCCGGCGGGCTGGATCGCCGAGACCAAGCAGGTGATGCGCAAGATGCGGAACTTCTGCGACGAGATCGAGTCGCTGCTGTTCGGCAACGAGATCTTCCAGTCGCGCACGCGCGGCATCGGCGTGATCCCCCGCGACGTGGCGATGCAGTACGGGCTGTCGGGCGCGAACCTGCGCGCGAGCGGCGTCGACTGGGACCTGCGCCGCGACCAGGACTCGCCGATGGCGTGGAACAAGGTGTCGTGGAAGGTGCACACGCACCCCGACGGCGACAGCTTCGCGCGCTGCTGGGTCCGCCTGCAGGAGACGCGCGAGGCCACGCTCATCGTCGACCAGCTGCTCGACGGCATCCCGAGCGGCCCGGTCATGGCGAAGGTGCCGAAGATCATCAAGGTGCCCGAGGGCGAGGCGTGGGTGTCCACCGAGAACCCGCTCGGCGAGATGGGCTACTACGTCGTGTCGCGCGGCGACATCGGCCCCTTCCGCGTGAAGATCCGCTCGGCGAGCTTCAACAACATCTCGATCGTCCCGTGGGCGCTGCGCGGCGTCTACGTGCCGGACATCATCACGATCCTCGCGTCGCTCTACTTCATCCTCGGGGACATCGACCGGTGAGCGCGCTGGCCATCGAGATCCCGTACTGGGGGCAGTCGCTGCTGAGGGTGCTCGGCGGCCTCGTCGCGGTGCTGCTCCCCGCAGGGACGATCGTCTACGTCTTCCTCTTCAAGATGATGTCGTTCATGCAGAGCCGGCTCGGCCCCATGGAGGCCGGCCCGTACGGCTCGCTGCAGCTCGTGGCCGAGGTCGGCAAGTGGCTGCAGAAGGAGGACATCGTCCCCACGAACGCCGACCGGCGCATCTTCCGGATGGCGCCGATCGTGGTGCTCGTCAGCACGTTCCTGCTCGTGGCCGTCGTGCCCTTCGGGCCCGACGCATGGTTCACGGACTTTGAGACGGGCATCTTCTACGCGCTGGCGGTCTCGTCGGTGTCGGTGCTCGGGATCCTGATGGCGGGCTGGGCGAGCGCCAACAAGTACTCGCTGCTCGGCGGCCTGCGCGCCGCCGGCCAGCTCATCGCCTACGAACTGCCGATGGTGCTCGCGGTCGTGGGCGTCGTGATCCAGGCCGGCACGATGAACCTCCAGCAGATCGTCGTCGCCCAGAACTCGGGGTCGATCTTCGGCTTCGACGGGCTCGGCAACCCGTACGTGCTCACCCAGTTCGTCGGCTTCCTCGTCTTCATGGTGGCCATGCAGGCCGAGCTGTCGCAGGCGCCGTTCGACATGCCGATCGCCGAGTCCGAGCTGGTGTCGGGCTACATGACCGAGTACTCCGGCTTCCGCTTCCTCATCTTCTTCATCGGCGAGTTCGCCACCGCCGGCGTGTTCGCCATGATCGCGTCGACGCTGTTCCTCGGAGGCTGGGGCCTTCCGTTCGCCTGGTTCGGCTGGGACTCGGTGGACTCGGTCGCCAACTGGATGAACGTCGCCGGGCCGGTGATCGTCGTCACGAAGATGATGGCGGTCACGTTCCTCGTGATGTGGGTGCGGTTCTCGTCGCCCCGCCTGCGCGAGGACCAGTTGCAGCGGTTCGCGTGGAAGGTCCTCATCCCCCTGTCCCTGGCCAACATCATGGTCACGGCCGTCTTCAAGGTGGTGGCGTAGTGGCGATCGTCCCCGGCCTCGTGAAGGGTCTCGGCGTCACGCTGTCGACCCTCGTCCGCACGGTCACGAAGGGCTCCAACACCGTGCAGTACCCGCACGAGAAGGAGGCGCCGCCGGTGCGCGCGCGGGGCGTCATCGCCCTGCACCAGGACAACTGCACGTCGTGCATGCTGTGCTCGCGCTCGTGCCCGGACTGGTGCATCTACATCGAGGCGCACAAGGAGCTCGCACCGCCGCGCCGCGAGGGCGGCAAGCCCCGGCAGGTGAACAAGCTCGACCGGTTCGACATCGACTACGCGCTGTGCATGTACTGCGGCATCTGCGTCGAGGTGTGCCCGTTCGACGCGCTGTTCTGGTCGCCCGAGTACGAGTACTCCGAGCCGCGCATCTCCGACCTGCTGCACGACAAGACGAAGCTCAGCGAGTGGATGGAGACCGTCCCCGAGGCGCCGGCGCTCGAGGCCGGCGCGGAGAAGAAGAAGTAGGCCGATGGTCGCGCAGAACGTCGGATTCGCCGTCATCGCCCTGGTGATGCTCGTCGGCGCCCTGCGGGTGGTCACGTCGCGCAACGTCGTGCACGCCGCGCTCTGGCTCGTCGTGGTGCTGTCCGGTGCGGCCGCGCAGTACGTGCTGCTCGCGGCGGAGTTCGTCGCGGTCACGCAGGTGCTCGTCTACGTCGGCGCGGTGATGGTCCTGATCCTCTTCGGCACGATGCTCACGCGGTCGCGGATCGGCACCGAGGGCGGCCTCAACAACCCGCGCTGGTGGCTGGGCATCCCGGTCGCGGGCCTGCTGATGGCGGCGATGTCGATCGCGCTCGTCGGCGGCATCGGCGACGAGAAGATGCCCGCGGGCGCCGAGCCGGTGCCGACGGCCGTGGTGTCCGACCAGATCTTCGGCCCGTACCTGCTGCCCTTCTGGGCGCTGTCGTTCGTGCTGCTCGCCGCGGTGGTGGGGGCGATCGTGCTGGCGAGGAAGGACTGACCGTGCTCGTCAACCAGTTCCTCCTGCTCGCCGCCGCGCTGTTCTGCATCGGCGTCTACGGCGTCGTCGCGCGCCGGAACGCGGTGCTCGTCCTCATGTCGATCGAGCTCATCCTCAATGCGGTCAACCTCAACCTGATCGCGTTCGCGATGCGCAACGGCTCGGCTGACGGCCACACCTTCGCGCTCTACGTGATCGCCGTCGCCGCGGCGGAGGTGGGGGTCGGACTCGCACTGGTGCTCCTCATCTACCGCAACCGCCGGACGATCGCGCTCGACGACCTCTCGGAGATGAAGGGATGAGCGTGCTCGCCGCATCGGAGACCGCGAACCTGCTCGAGTCGGGCTGGTTCCTTGAGCACGCGTGGCTGGCCCCGGTGGTGCCGGCCGTGGGCTTCGCGCTCATCATCCTGTTCGGCCGCAGGATGCCCAGGAAGGGCAGCGAGATCGGCATCCTCTCGATGCTCGCGAGCCTGGTGCTCGCCGGCGGTGCGGCGTGGCAGTGGATCGCGCGGGTCGGATCGGCCGCCGAGGGCCAGTTCGTCGAGCCGGTCGTGCGGACCTGGGACTGGTGGCAGATCGGCGGCACGTCGCTGACCATCGGGCAGCACGTCGACGGCCTGACGGTGCTGGTGCTGGTCGTCGTCGCCTTCATCAGCACCCTCGTGCAGGTCTATTCGGTCGAGTACCTGCGCGGCGACCGCCGGTATACCCACTTCTTCGCCGCGCTCACCCTGTTCTCGGCCGGGATGATGGCGATGGTCGTCGCCGAGGACATGATCCTCTTCCTCCTCGGCTGGGAGGTCATGGGACTCTGCAGCTTCATGCTGATCGGCCACTGGTGGGAGGACGGCGCGAACTCCCGCGCCGCGCTGAAGGCGTTCTTCACCGTGCGAACCGGCGACATGGGCCTGCTGGTGGGCATCGCCGCCCTGTACTTCGCGGCGAACGACTGGACGACCGAGCACCTCGGCGTGTCGGGCTTCTCGATCCGCGGGCTCTCGGCGTGGGCGCTGTCGGGCGAGCCCGACGCGACGGTCATCCTCGTCGCCTCGGTGGCGCTGTTCATCGCGGCGATCGGCAAGAGCGGCCAGTTCCCGCTGCACACCTGGCTGCCCGACGCGATGGCCGGTCCGACCCCCGTCAGCTCGCTGCTGCACTCGTCGACGATGGTCGTCGCGGGCGTCTTCCTCGTGGCGCGCCTCTACCCCGTGTTCTTCACCGGCTTCGACATCCTCGGCGCGGGCGGCAACCTCATCATGGTGATCGGCGCGGTCACGATCGTGATCGCCGCGCTGCTCGCGTTCGTGCAGGACGACATCAAGAAGGTGCTCGCGTACTCGACGGTCAGCCAGCTGGGCTACATGATGCTCGGCCTCGGCGCGGGGGCGTGGCTGCCGGCCGTCTTCCACATCTTCACCCACGCCTTCTTCAAGGCCTGCCTGTTCCTCGGGGCGGGCTCGATCAGCCACAGCGCGTCGCACCACTCGTTCGACATGAAGCGCGACATGGGCGGGCTGCGCAAGGCGATGCCGGTGACGTTCGCCACCTGGACGGTGTCGACGCTGGCGCTGTGCGGCGTGTTCCCGTTCTCGGGCTTCTTCTCGAAGGACGAGATCATCGACAACGTGGGGAACAACGGCTATCAGGCGTTCATGGTGGTGGGTCTGGTCGGCGCGTTCCTGACGGCTGCGTACATGACTCGCGCCACCTACCTGACCTTCTTCGGCTCGCCGCGCGGCGCGTCGGCGGGCGAGGGCGGCCACGGTGGCCACGGTGGCCACGACGACCACGGCCACGACGGCCACACGGGGCACGACGACCATGCCGGTCACGGCTCGCACGCCGGCCCACGCGAGAGCGGCCCGCTCATCACGGTCCCGCTGGTGCTGCTCGCGACGCTCGCCATCGGGTCGGGACTTCTCAACGCGACGCCGTTCGGGTCCTCGTGGGAGCGCCTGAAGGACTGGGTCGAACCCCGTCCCGCCGTCGTCGAGGTCGTCGCGCACGGCGG
>JAGWXX010000009.1 GCA_018969685.1 Acidobacteriota bacterium
TGCTGGAATGCCGGGCGCGGGTAGTAGGTCCCCCCGAAGAACGGCCTGCCGTCCCCCGCGAGGAAGACGGTCATCGGCCAGCCTCCGCGACCGGTGAGGGCCTGGACCGCATCCATGTAGAGCGCGTCGACGTCAGGGCGCTCCTCGCGGTCGACCTTGACGTTGACGAAGAGGGCGTTCATCAGCCTCGCGGTCTCCGGGTCCTCGAAGGACTCGTGGGCCATGACGTGGCACCAGTGGCAGGCCGAGTATCCGACCGACAGGAGGATCGGAACGTCGCGGCGGCGGGCCGCGGCGAAGGCGTCCTCGCCCCACGGGTACCAATCGACGGGGTTGTCGCGGTGCTGTCGCAGGTACGGGCTGGACTCGGCCGCGAGGCGGTTGCTCACGGCGCCACCACGGCGACCACGAGCACGGTGTTGAGTGCGGGGTAGGGCGCCCGTGCCGCCACGCGCACCCGGATGCGGCAGGTGGATGGCGCGACGGCGGCCACCAGTGCGCCCCCCTGCACCGCACACCCCCCGTCGAGCACGGTGTACCTGCGCGCCCCGAGCGAGGGAGTCGCGACGAGGTCGGCGAGCAGCGTGCCGCTGGGGGTTTCGGGGGCCGAGAGCGTGACCGCCATGACCCGTCCGGTGGTGGCGGTGACGAACCTGCCCGACGGACCGTCGACCACCGCGCGGAGGAAGCGCTGCGCGTCGCGGGGGCGCGACGCGTAGGTCGCGCCGGTCGCGCCGGGAATCGCGCGGCACGAGCGCGGGATGCGCGCCGTTGCAGCCCCGGGCTCGGTGCAGCGGAGCCACGTCACCGGAGACGGGCCGGCCGCGCGGACGAAGAAGGTGCCGCCGACTCTGTAGTCGCCGTCGACCGACGGCTGCATCGCGGACGGATAGCGGCGGAGGAGCTCGGCGACCGCCGCGGCAGCGTCGACCATGCCGACGCCGGTGGCGTCGTCGCGGCCCGGGGCGCCGACGTCGCGGGCGGTCGCCAGCATGATCTCGCGCAGCTCCTGGACGGCGATGTCGGGCTTGATCGAGACGAGGATGGCTGCCGTCCCGCTGACGAACGCCGCGGCCATCGACGATCCGCTCTGCACCTCGTAGTCGCGCCCGCGGAGCGCCCCGGGCACGGTGGAGAGAATCGCGGTGCCTGGCGCGCCGATGTCGATGTACGAGCCCCGCTGCCCGCTCGCAGCCGGGTTCCCGTCGCGATCGAGCGCGGTGACCGCCAGCGTCAGGTCGCTGGATGCCGGCCACTTCGGCGTCCCCGACGGTCCGTCGTTGCCCGCGGCCGCGACGACGAGCACGTTGCGCGCGGTCGCGTCCGCGATCGCCGACGTCACGCGCGCGTCCTCGTTGAGCGACCCCAGCGACAGGTTGACGATGCGCGCTCCGGCGGAGACCGCGGCACCGATGGCGATGGCGAGGTCGCGGGTGGTGCCGGCTCCCTCTGGGCCGAGGATCCGGAGCGGGAGGATCCTCGCGCCGGGCGCGACGCCCGCGATGCCGATCCCGTTGCCGGCGACCGCCGCAATCGTGCCGGCCACGTGCGTGCCGTGCCCGATCGCGCCGATGTCGCTGCCATCAGGTCCACCCCACCCGGTGCGGAGGTCCGTGCCGGGAAGGAGGTTCGCGTCGAGATCGGGGTGCGGGCCGCTGCCGCTGTCGACCACGGCGACGACCACGCCGGTGCCCGTCGCGGTCTGCCACGCCGCCGGTGCGTTGATGGCCCACGCGCCCCACTGCTCGGGGAGGAGCGGGTCGCTCGAGGCGGCGGCAGGTGCGGCGAGGAGAAGCGAACCGCACAGCACGGCCGCCGTGGCGGCAGCCGCGAGGCGCCGGAGCACCGTCAGGTTCCGACGGCGTGGAATCCGCCGTCGACGTGGACGACCTCGCCGGTGGTCGCGGGGAACCAGTCGGACAGCAGCGCGACGCACGCACGGGCGACCGGTCCTCCGTCCATCACGTCCCATCCCAGCGGCGCGCGCTCGGACCAGACGTCCTCGAATGCGGCGAACCCGGGGATCGACTTTGCCGCCATCGTCTTCAGCGGACCGGCCGCGACGAGGTTCACGCGGATGCCGCGCGGACCGAGCTCCTTGGCGAGGTACCGGCTGGTGGCCTCCAGCGCCGCCTTGGCGACGCCCATCCAGTTGTACGCAGGCCATGCGACGGTGTTGTCGAAGTCGAGCCCGACGAACGACCCGCCCGGTCCCATCAGGGGCAGGAACGCGTCGGTCAGCACCTTGAGGGAGTACGCGGACACCTCCATGGCGACGGACACGTCCTGCCACGGGGCGGCCAGCAGGTCGTCGCCGAGGCAGGATGCCGGCGCGAAGCCGATCGAATGGAGCACGCCATCCACCCCGCCGAGCACCCGGCGGGCGGCCTCCCGTGCCGACTCCACGTGGTCCGGCACGGTGACGTCGAACTCGGCAACCTCGACCGGGACGTCGAGCTTGCGGGCGGTGCGCTCGGTGATGGACAGCCCCCGCCCCGCGCCGGTGAGCAGCAGCGTTGCGCCCTCCTGCTGGGCGAGACGGGCGACGCCGAACGCGAGCGACTGGTCCGTGAGGACCCCCGTGACGACGATGCGCTTTCCCTGGAGAATTCCCATGCGGCGACCGTATACGCCGGAGCGCGGATGTGTAAGGCTCGCTCGGTGCGCATCGGCATCATGGGCGGAACGGGTCCGGCGGGGAGCGGGCTCGCACTGCGGCTCGACGCGGCCGGCTACGGCGCGGTCATCGGGTCGCGCTCGGTGGAGCGCTCGCGAGAGGTGGTGGACCGGCTGGTGTCGGCGTGGCCCGGCAGGACGGTCGGCGTGGTCGCAGGGACGAACGCCGATGCGGCGGCGTGCGACCTCGTGGTGCTGGCGACGCCGTGGGATTCGGCGGCCACGCTCGCCGCGGAGCATGCGGAGGCGCTCACGGGCAAGATCGTCGTCACCATGGCGAACGCCCTCGTGCGCGTCGGCAACGAGTTCCAGCCGCTGGTGCCGCCGAGGGGGAGCATCGCGGCGCACGTCCAGGCGGCGATTCCCGCGAGCAGGGTGGTCGCGGCGATGCAGCACATCCCGGCGAAGGAGCTGGGCAACCTCGACCACCACGTGGACAGCGACGTCCTCGTCTGCTCGGACGACCCCGAGGCGACGGAGACGGTGTGCGACGTCGTGTCGAAGATCCCCGGCTGCCGTCCATTGAACACCGGTGGGCTGTCGAATGCGCTTGCACTCGAGGCGTTCACGGCGGTGCTCCTGCAGCTCAACGTCCGCTACAAGACGAGGGTCGCGCCCCGGCTCACGGGCATCCCCGAGGTCGATCCGGTCACCGGTCGGGACACCGCGATCCGCCACTGAACCCCATGCGACTCTTCGACACCGCGCGACGCGACGTGGTCGCCTTCGAGCCGCCGCCCACCGTCCTGATGTACACGTGCGGGATCACCCCGTACGACGCCACGCACCTCGGGCACGCGTTCACCTTCGTGTCGTTCGACGTCCTGCAGCGGCGGCTCGTCGACCTCGGCCACGAGGTCCGGTGCGTCCGCAACGTGACCGACGTCGACGACCCGCTGTTCGAGCGCGCGCGCCGGATGGGCGTGCACTGGCTCGACCTCGCGGCCGGAGAGGAGCGCCGATTCGAGGAGGACATGCGCGCGCTCGGGGCGCTGCCGGTGTTCAGCACGCCGCGAGCGTCGTCGGCGATCCCCGACATCAAGGGATTCATCGGCATGGTGGTCGACCGGGGGTTCGCCTATGCCTCGGGCGGGTCGGTCTACTTCGACGTGTCGAGGTTCCCCGGGTTCGGCGAGGTGTCCGGGTACGACGAGGCGACCATGGTCGCGCTCGCGAAGGAGCGGGGCGGCAACGTCGACGACCCGAACAAACGGCACCCGCTCGACTTCGTGCTGTGGCACCCCTCCGCGAGCGACGAGCCCGCCTGGGACACGATGTGGGGCCCGGGGCGCCCGGGCTGGCACATCGAGTGCTCCGCTCTCGCACTGCGCGAGCTTGGCCCGACGATCGACCTCCACGGCGGCGGGTCGGACCTGATCTTCCCGCACCACGAGTGCGAGCGCGCGCAATCGGAGGCCGCGACCGGTGCGCCCTTCGTCCGCCACTGGATGCACGTCGCGATGGTGGGGATGGACGGCCACAAGATGTCCAAGAGCCGCGGCAACCTGGTGTTCGTCGACGCCCTTCGCGCGCGGCACGATCCGATGGCCATCCGCCTGCTGCTCGTCGAGCACCACTACCGGACGGAGTGGGAGTGGCGCGCGGACATGCCGGCGGAGGCAGAGGCACGGCTCGCGCGGTGGCGGGATGCATCGACAGGGTCGGGGGATCCGGGGGTGCTCGACGACGTGCGTCGCGCGCTGGACGACGACCTCGACACGCCGTCTGCCGTGCGGACGATCGACGCAGCCGCGGCCTCGGGGCGCTCCGTCCGTTCCGCGGCGGCGCTCCTGGGGGTGGCCCTGTGAACGAGCGCGCCTACCGGGGCGCGACCGACCTGCAGCGGCGCGTGCGCACGTTGTTGTGGCCGTTGGCCCGGCGCGCGTGGAGGATCGAGGTGACGGGGCTCGAGCAGGTGCCGGTCGAGGGACCCGCCGTCGTGTGCGCGAACCACGTGTCGTTCCTCGACTCCGCGGTGCTGATGCTCCTGATGCCGCGTCCGATCACGTTCGTCGGCAAGAGCGAGTACATGGACTCCTGGAAGACGCGCCGGCTCTTTCCCGCGATGGGGATGATCCCGATCGACCGGGGAGGAGGCGAGCGGTCGGAGGCGGCACTCGCCGCGGCGGAACGGGTCCTGCGCAGCGGCGGGCTGTTCGGCATCTTCCCCGAGGGCACGCGCAGCCGCGACGGAATGCTCTATCGCGGCAAGACGGGCGCCGCCCGCCTCGCCGCCCGGGTCGACTGCCCGATCCTGCCCGTCGGCATCGTCGGGACGCGGGAGATCCAGCCGCCCGGCGCGCGCGCTCCGCGCGTGTCGGGCACGATCCGCGTCACGATCGGCGCCCCCATCCACCCCGGACGTCGGTCGCGGGTCGGCGATGGTGGAGGCGCGCAGGCCGACGGCATGGAACTGCGCGCGGTGACGGACGAGGTCATGTTCGAGATCATGACGATGACGGGGCAGCCGTACCGCAACGTCTATGCCGGCGGTCCATCCGCACCGCAGTCCGTTCCGGTGGTCGACTCCGGTCCGCTCGCCGCCCGTCCGTAGACTCGGCGGCGTGCCAGGGTCCATCACCGTCTCGCTTCCCGACGGTTCGTCCCGGTCGCTGGCGCAGGGCTCGTCGACGCTCGACCTCGCTGCCGCAATCGGATCCCGTCTCGCCGCCGCGGCCGTCGCCGCGGAGGTGGACGGAGCGCTGCGGGACCTGACCGCGCCCCTCACGGACGGACAGTCGGTGCGGATCGTCACCTCCGACAGCGACGAGGGGCGGCACGTGCTGCGGCACTCGACCGCGCACGTCATGGCGCAGGCGGTGCTGCGGCTCTTCCCGGGCGCGAAGTTCACGATCGGCCCCGCGATCGAGGACGGCTTCTACTACGACTTCGAGCTCCCGGGCGGACGGACGTTCACCGAGGCCGACCTCGAGGCCGTCGCGGGCGAGATGCGCGCCATCGTCGCCGCCGACCAGCCCTTCGTGCGCGCCGAGGTGGGCGTCGACGAGGCGCTCAGGATGTTCGCGGACCAGCCGTACAAGTGCGAGATCATCGAGCGGGTCACGTCGGGAGCGGCGGACGGCAGCGACGCCGGAGAGGTGTCCGGTGGAGGTGCGGTGAGCGTGTACCGCAACTCCGATGCGTTCGTCGACCTCTGCCGGGGCCCGCACGTGCCAGCGACCGGGAGGCTCGGCCACTTCGCGCTGATGAAGGTCGCGGGGGCCTACTGGCGGGGCAACGAGCGAGGCCCGATGCTGCAGCGCATCTACGGGACCGCGTGGGAGTCGAAGAAGGCGCTCGACGCGCACCTCCACCGCCTCGAGGAGGCGGAGAAGCGCGACCACCGGCGCCTCGCCACCGAGATGGACCTGCTCTCGTTCCCCGCCGAGCTCGGCGGAGGGCTGGCGGTGTGGCACCCGAAGGGTGCGATCGTCCGGAAGCTGATGGAGGACTACAGCCGCCGACGGCACCAGGACGGCGGATACCAGTTCGTCTACACGCCCCACCTCGCGAACGGGCGCCTGTTCGAGACGTCGGGCCACCTCGACTTCTACCGCGACGGCATGTATCCGGCGATGGAGATGGACAACGGGACCTACTACCCGAAGCCCATGAACTGCCCGATGCACTGCCTGATCTTCCGGGAGCGCCAGCGCAGCTACCGGGAGCTGCCGCTGCGGCTCTTCGAGCTCGGCACGGTGTACCGCTACGAGCGCGCCGGCACGCTGCACGGGTTGCTCCGCATCCGCGGCTTCACCCAGGACGACAGCCACATCTACTGCACGGAGGAGCAGCTGACCGACGAGATCGAGTCGCTGCTCGACTTCGTCGTGTCGGTGCTCAGGGCGTTCGGCTTCGAGGACTTCGGCTTCAACCTCTCGACGCGGGATCCCGACAAGTCGGTCGGCTCGGACGGGATCTGGGAGCGCGCGACGTCGGCGCTTCGGGAGGCAATGGAGCGGCACGGAGTCGGCTACGCGGTGAAGGAGGGTGACGCGGCCTTCTACGGTCCGAAGATCGACATCGACGTCCGCGACGCGATCGGGCGGAAGTGGCAGCTGAGCACGATCCAGTGCGACTTCAACCTCCCCGAGCGGTTCGGGCTGGAGTACGTGGCGAGCGACAACACGAGGCGCCGTCCGATCATGCTGCACCGCGCGCTCTTCGGGTCGGTCGAGCGGTTCTTCGGCGTGCTGCTCGAGCACTACGGCGGGTCCTTTCCGGCGTGGCTCGCGCCGGTGCAGGCACGGGTCCTCGGAGTGACCAGCGAGCACGACGCATACGCCGAGTCGGTGCGCGACGCGCTGGTCGCCGCCGGGTTCCGCGCGGACTGGGTCGCGGCCGACGAGCAGCTGGGAAAACGGATCCGCTCGGCGAAGATGGAACGGCTGCCCTACGTGCTGGTGGTCGGCGCCGACGACGTTCGCGACGGCACCGTGGGCGTCAACCCGCGCGGCGGCGAGGTCGTGCGCGGCGTGCCGGTCGGCCGGTTCATCGACGATCTCCGGGCGGAGACGGCGGGGACCTCCGTTGCTTGAGCACCTCTGGAACGGTTGGCGCGCGGACTACGTCCAGCGCGGAACCGGACGGGGAAGCGGCGACAAGTCCGTCTTCTCGTCGATCCTCGAGTCGGGCATGGCGGACGACGAGTCGTTCATCGTCCGTCGCGGAAACAGGTGCTTCGCGATCCTGAACGCCTTCCCGTACTCGTGCGGCCACGTGCTGGTGCTGCCGTACCGCGAGGTGGGGGAGCTCGAGCTGCTGGACGACGTGGAGCGGGGCGAGTTGTGGCTCATGGTGCAGCAGGCCGTGACGGTCCTGAAGGAGGAATACCGGCCGCACGGCGTGAACGTCGGCATCAACCTGGGTGCGGCTGCGGGTGGAAGCATCGCGCAGCACCTCCACGTCCACGTCGTGCCGAGGTGGGGCGGCGACTCCAACTTCATGGTGTCGGTGGCGAACACGAAGATCCTCCCGGAGGCGCTCGGGACGACGTGGGCCCGGGTGTCGCGACGCTGGTCGGAGTCGGTCGCATGAGCGCGGCCGACGACGAGCTCCGCGACCAGCTGCCCGGCGACCTCGACGCCTCCGCGTTCGTCGGGCCGTACCAGTTCCCCGACAACAGCCGGCGACGGTGGCCGGCTGCGATCTACCTCGTCGTCTCCGCGGCGTGCTGGGCGTCGTGGCTCGCGGCGCCCGCGTCCCCCCTGGTGAACGACGGGCTCGCGTGGGCGGGTGCGCTCCTCGCTGCACTCGCTGCGTACGCGATCTCCTCGTCGTGGCGCATGGCCGTCGACGAGACGGGTGCGCTCGTGCGGGCGTCCGCTGCTGCGGGGTTCGCGGTCGGGCACGCATCCGCGCAGCAGGTGTGGAGGGGCGTGCGCAGCCGTCCGACGTGGCGGGTCCTCTGCTACAGCAGCGAGAATCCCCCGGCCACGCGTGCACTCGTGCTGATCGATGCGATCGACGGGACCGTGGTCGAGTCGCTGGTGGAGGCGAATCCCGAGGACGCCCGCACCCAGGGGTAGGCTCGCCGGAGTGTTCGACGGTCGGTTCCGAACCAGCATCGAACGGGCGATCCGCCCCGTGGGCGAGCGCCTCGGCAGGACGAGGCTGGCAGCCGACCATCTGACGCTCCTGGGCGTCGTCGTGGCAGCGGCGGCGGCGGTCGCGATCGGCGCTGGCGAGCTGCGCCTCGGGTTCGCGCTCGTCGTGCTGTCGGCGCTGCCGGACCTGCTCGATGGGGCGCTCGCGAAGGCGTCCGGCCAGGCCAGCCAGCGCGGTGCGTTCTTCGATTCGGTGGTCGACCGGGTGAGCGACTCGGTGGTCCTCGGTGGCGTCGCGTGGCACGTCGCGACCGCGCACGATCCCAGGCTCACGGTGCTGCCGTTCGCCGTGATGGCGACGTCGATGCTGGTGTCCTACCAGCGGGCCAAGGCGGAGTCGCTCGGCCTCGATGCGAGGGGCGGGTTGATGGAGCGCGCCGAGCGGATCGTGGCGCTGTGCATCGGGCTCCTCTTCCCGCCGGTGCTGCTGTGGGTGCTGTGGCTGATGCTCGTGCTCACGACGTTCACGGCGGTGCAGCGCTTCGTCAAGGTGTGGCGGCAGGCCGCCGTCGGCCCGCTCGTGGCCGAGCGCCAGGCGATGCGCCGCACCCGGCGCGAGTCGCGCCGTGGCGAGCGCAGGACCGACCGGCGCAGGGCGCGCCGTCGCCGCCGTCTCTTCGAGGAGTGACCGGGCGCAACGAGGCCCGCGACGCTGCGGCAGCCGCGTCGTTCCGCGTCGCGTCCGTCGTGGCGTCGCTCGCTCCCTCGCTGCTCGCGGCGGGCGTGCCCGCCGTCGTGGGGGCTCCGCTGAGCGTCGCACAGCGCGACCGGCGCGCGATGGTCGAGCGGCACCTGCGCCGCGTCGTTCCCGGGCTGCGCGGCCTCGCCCTGCGACGGGCGGTGGCGGAGTCGTTCCAGAGCTACGCCCGCTACTACGTCGAGACGCTGCGCATCGCGTCCAGGTCGCAGGACGCAATCGAACGGGGATTCACCGTCGAGGGCTTCCGCCACATCGAGGAGTCCCGTGCCGCGGGGCGCGGGACGATCCTCGCGCTGCCGCACCTCGGCGGCTGGGAGTGGGCGGGGCGGTGGCTCGCGGGGCGCGGCTTCGGCGTCTGTGCGGTCGCCGAGGCGCTGGACAACGAGCCGCTGTTCGAGTGGTTCACCGAGCTGCGTGCGTCCATCGGCATCGAGGTGATCCCGCTCGACGACTCCGCGGCGACGCGGGTCGGGTCGGCGCTCAGGGCCAACCGCGTGGTCTGCCTGCTCTGCGACCGCGACCTCCCGCGCGATGGCCGGCGCACCGGCGTCGAGGTGGAATTCTTCGGCGAGCGCACGACCGTGCCGTCCGGGCCGGCCCTGTTCGCGCTCAGGACGGGGGCCCGCCTGCTCCCCGTCGGGACGTACTTCACGCGCCGTGCGGACGGGCACCATGCGGTGATCCGCCCGCCGGTCGACGCCTCGCGGCGGGGTTCGCTTCGCGACGACGTGGCGCGCACGTCCCAATCGCTGGCGAGCGAGCTGGAGGTGCTCATCCGGCGGGCTCCCTCGCAGTGGCACATCTTCCAGCCGAACTGGCCGAGCGACCCCGGGTACTGATCCGCCGAGCCGACGACGGACGCCCGTCGCCGCGTGGACGGCGTACGGTGGGGCTCCGTGCTGCGCGTGGCGATGGTGAGCCCCTACAGCGTCTCCGTCCCGGGCGGCGTGCAGGCGCAGGCGCTCGGGCTCGCGCGCGAGATGCGGCGCATGGGCCACGAGGTGCGCGTCCTCGCTCCGTGCGATGGTCCGCCACCCGAGCCATTCGTCACGCCCCTCGGCAGCAGCCTTCCGACGAGCGACAACGGGTCGGTGGCACCGGTCGCCCCGGACCCTTCCGCGGCGCTCCGGACCATCCGCGCGCTCAACGACGAGGCGTTCGACGTGGTGCACCTCCATGAGCCGCTGGTCCCCGGCCCGACGGCGACGGCGCTCCTCCTGCAGCTGGCGCCGTCCGTCGGCACGTTCCATGCCGCGGGCGACTCCGCGTCGTACAGGGTCTGGAACCGCACCGCGCGATGGGCGGTGGACCACCTCTCGGCGCGGGTGGCCGTGTCCGAGGCAGCGCGCGACCTCGCGCACCGGTACCTCGGAGGCGAGTATGCAGTGCTCTTCAACGGGATCGAGACGTCGCGGTTCCGGCGCGAGGGTGCGGCACGTGAGTCGGCTCCCGTCCTGTTCTTCTGCGGCCGGTACGAGCCGCGCAAGGGGCTGGACGTCCTCGTCGCTGCGATGGCGTCGCTGCCCGCCGACGTGCGGCTGTGGGTGGCGTCCGATGGGGCGGGCATCGAACAATTGCGCGACTCGGTCCGCGGCGACGGGCGCATCGAATGGCTGGGCAGGGTCACCGAGGACGACAAGATCGACCGGTTGAACCGGTGCTCGGTCTTCTGCGCCCCGTCGCTGGGCGGCGAGTCGTTCGGGATCGTCCTGCTGGAGGCCATGGCGGCCGGTGCGCCGCTCGTGGCGAGCGACATCGACGGCTACCGCCAGGTCGCATCCGACGGGATCGAGGCGCTCCTCGTGCCCCCCGGGGAGCCCGCCGCACTGGCCGCGGGGATCCGACGGGTGCTCGGCGACCAGCCGTTCCGCGACGGATTGGTGGCCCGCGGCCGGGAACGGGCCGAGCGCTATTCGATGGCGTCGCTCGCGCAGGCGTACCTCGCGATCTACCGCGGGCTGCTGGACGCAGAGGAGTCCAAGGAGATCGTCGTCGGCAGGAGCCGTCTGTTGCGGCTCTACGGGGACCGCATCCTCCGGCGGGGGCCTGCCACCGACCGGTCCGCCGGCTAGGCGTACACTCGCGGCAATGAGTGCGACGTGGATCATCCTCGCCGTCGTCGTGGTGCTCGTCCTCGCCGTCGGCTTCCTCTACAACTCCCTCGTCCGGCGGCGCAACGAGGTCGACAACGCCTGGTCGCAGATCGACGTGCAGTTGAAGCGGCGCCTCGACCTCGTGCCGAACCTGGTCGAGACGGTGAAGGGGTATGCGGCCCACGAGCGCGCCGCGCTCGAGGCGGTCGTCGCGGCCCGGAGCTCGTCGCTTGCGGCGGGGCCGACGCCCCACGAGCAGGCCGCCGCGGACAACCAGTTGACGGGCGCGCTCCGGCAGCTGTTCGCGCTGGCCGAGGCGTACCCCGACCTCAAGGCGAACCAGGGGTTCCTGTCGCTGCAGGAGGAGCTGTCCAACACGGAGAGCCGGATCGCCTACGCGCGGCAGTTCTACAGCGACTCGGTCCTCGCGTACAACAACGCGATCCAGGCCATTCCCGGCGTCGTGGTCGCACGGCTGTTCGGGTTCGCATCGCGCGAGTACTTCGAGGCCGAGGACGCCGCGCGGACGGCGCCGACGGTGTCGTTCTGACCCGCGGTCCCCGATGAACGACCTCATCGCGTCCAACAAGCGGCGCACGTTCGCGCTCATGGCCGGATTCGTCGCCGTGACGGTGCTCGTCGGGGCGTCCGTCGGCGCGCTGACGGGGTTCGGCGCCGCCGGCACGCTCGTTGCGCTGGTGGTGGCGGCGACCTTCGCGTTCGTCTCGTACTGGAAGTCGGACGCCATTGCGCTCGCCGTCAGCCGCGCCCGGCCCGCGGACGAGGCCACCTACCGGCGACTCCACAACCTGGTCGAGGGCCTCTGCATCGCCAGCGGACTGCCGAAGCCGCGCGTGTACGTGATCGACGATCCGGCACCGAACGCGTTCGCGACGGGCCGCAGCCCCCGGAACGCGGCGATCGCCGTCACGTCGGGTCTCCTCGAGCAGATGAACCGCGTCGAGCTCGAGGGCGTCGTCGCCCACGAGCTCTCCCACATCAAGAACTACGACATCCTCGTCTCGACGCTCGCCGTGACCCTGGTCGGCACGATCGCGATCATCACGGACGTGGCGATCCGGACGATGTGGTGGAACGGCGGCCGGGTCGGCCGCGACGGCGACCAGGGCGACCGGAGCAACCCGCTCGCGATCGTCGGTTTCGTGCTCCTCATCGTCTCGCCGCTCCTCGCGCGGGCGATGCAGGCTGCCGTCAGCCGCCGGCGCGAGACCCTGGCCGACGTGTCGGCGGTCAGGATGACGCGGTATCCGCCGGGTCTGATCGGCGCGCTCGAGAAGTTGCAGGCCGACGGGGCGGTGACGCACTCGGCGAGCATGGCGACTGCGCACATGTGGATCGAGCAGCCGATGTCCGGGGTGAACGACGGCGGCAGGCTCGGCGCGTGGCATAGGCTCTTCAATACCCACCCCCCGCTCAGCGAGCGGATCGCACTGCTCAGGGAGATGTGACCATGGCATCCACGAAGACCCTCCGAACCCTCGGCACGTGCGCCGCGGCAGGCTCGCTCGCGCTCCTCGCCGCCGCCTGCGGGGGAACGTCCGCGGCCCCTGACGAGACGATCGCGGTGGCGCTGCCGTCGACGTCGGTGGAGACCGGGACCACGGTCCCCACGGTCGTGACCGACCCGCTCACCGGCCTGCCGAACACGGATCCCTCGATCCTCGACCGTTCCGCGATGGTCGTGAAGATCGACAACCACCCGCGCGCCAAGCCGCAGGTCGGCTTCAACCAGGCGGACATCATCTACGAGGAGAACGTCGAGAGCCTCACGCGCTTTGCGGCGGTGTTCCACAGCCAGACTCCGGAATTGGTCGGCCCGATCCGGAGCGGGCGGTTCCAGGACATCGACCTGCTCGGATCGCTGAACCGTCCGCTCTTCGTCTGGAGCGGCGGCAACGAGAAGGTCACGGCGAACATCAAGCGCTCCGACCTGATCAACCTCAGCTTCACCGAGGCGCAGGAGTCGGGCGCCTACGACCGCGACAACTCGCGTCCCGCGCCGCACAATCTCTTCGCAGCGCCGCCGAAGCTCTGGGAGTTCGCGGCGACGCTCGGGGTCGAGGGCGCCGGCCCGCCCCCCGCGCAGTTCACCTACCGGTCGGGCAGCGACGCGAACGCGTCGTCGGCTGCGCCGGTCGCGGGTGCGAAGGTCTCGATGGACGGCGTCAAGGTCCTGTGGGAGTGGAAGTCCGAGTTCGGCGAGTTCGCACGGACGCAGGACGGCAAGGAGTTCAAGGACAGCGACGGCACCCCGGTGTCGGTGCCGAACGTGGTGGTGCTGGAGGTGGTGTACTCGCGCGCCTACAGCCCCGCGGCGAAGACGATCGGCGGCGGCAAGGCGTACGTGTTCACCAACGGCGTCGTCTACGAGGGCACATGGGACCGCCCCACCCGCCTGGATCCATTCGCCTTGCTCGACGCATCCGGTGCTCCGATCAAGTTGACGCCCGGCCAGACGTTCGTGATGGTCGCCCGCCCCGATGCGGTCGCCGTGATCGACGAGGGCACCGACCCCGACGACGTCAAGTACCCGTGATCCCGCCGGCCCCCGGCCGCGTTCCGTCAGCTCGACGGGTCGCGGCCGAGGGTCCGTCGGTACGATGACGTCCATGCAGGACGCCACTTCGTCGGGCCCCGTGTCCGGTTCCATGACCGTCAAGCGCGGTCTCGCCGAGATGCTCAAGGGCGGCGTCATCATGGACGTCGTCACGCCCGAGCAGGCGAAGATCGCAGAGGATGCGGGAGCGGTTGCGGTGATGGCGCTCGAGCGCGTGCCGGCGGACATCCGCCGTGACGGCGGCGTCGCGAGGATGAGCGACCCCGAGATGATCGACGGGATCATCGGGGCGGTGTCCATTCCGGTGATGGCCAAGGCGCGCATCGGGCACTTCGTGGAGGCCCAGATCCTCGAGGCCCTGGGCGTCGACTTCATCGACGAGTCCGAGGTGCTCACGCCGGCCGACGAGGCCCACCACATCGACAAGCTCGCCTTCTCGGTGCCGTTCGTCTGCGGGGCGACGAACCTCGGCGAGGCGCTCCGCCGGATCTCCGAGGGTGCGGCGATGATCCGCTCGAAGGGTGAGGCGGGCACCGGCAACGTGGTGGAGGCCGTGCGGCACCTCCGGTCGATCCTCGGCGACATCCGCCGCATCGGACAGGCGGATTCCGCGGAGCTGTTCGACTGGGCGAAGCGGCTCTCCGCGCCGCTCCCGCTCGTGCAGGAGGTCGCCGAGACGGGGCGCCTGCAGGTGCCGCTGTTCTGCGCGGGAGGCATCGCCACGCCGGCTGATGCGGCGCTCGCGATGCAGCTCGGGGCCGAGTCGGTGTTCGTCGGTTCGGGCATCTTCAAGAGCGCCGATCCCGCTCCGCGCGCCAAGGCGATCGTCGAGGCCACGACGCACTTCCGCGATCCGCACATCCTCGCCAAGGTCAGCCGCGGGCTCGGTGCCCCGATGACCGGCATCGGGATGGACCAGGTCGCAGAGCGCTTCGCCGAGCGCGGCTGGTAGCGGCTCGTCGGCCATGGGGCCGGTGACGGGCGTCCTCGCCCTGCAGGGTGCGTTCGCCGCGCATGCGGCGGCGCTGGCGCGGTGCGGCACCGATGCCCGGGACGTCCGCACCCCGCGGGATCTCGCGGCCGTCGATGCGCTCGTGCTGCCCGGCGGCGAATCGACGACGATCTGCAAGCTGCTCGACCTGTCGGGTCTCCGCGGGGCGCTCGAGGCGCGCATCGCGGAGGGAATGCCCGTCCTCGGCACGTGTGCCGGCCTCATCGTCCTGTCGTCGTCCGTGCTGGACGGCCGGCCGGACCAGTTCTGTCTGGGTGCGCTCGACGTCACGGTGCGCCGCAACGGGTTCGGACGGCAGCGCGACAGCTTCGAGACGGACCTTGCGGTGCCCGGCTCCGCGGATCCGATGAGGGCGGTCTTCATCCGCGCGCCGCGGATCGTGCGGTGCGGCGGGTCGGTCGAGGTGGTCGCGTCGCTGGACGGCGAGCCCGTGCTGGTGCGGCAGGGCAGCGCGCTCGGAGCGACCTTCCATCCGGAGCTGTCGGGCGACGACCGGATCCACCGGCTGTTCCTAGGATTCCTCGCGGAGGTGTGACGATGTCCGGCCACTCGAAATGGGCGACGATCAAGCGCAAGAAGGGCGCGCTCGACCAGGCGCGCGGCAAGGCGTTCGCGAAGCTCGCGAGGCAGCTGGAGGTCGCGGCGCGAGAGGGGGGCGGGGATCCGTCGGCGAACTCCGCGCTGCGCACCGTGGTGCTGAAGGCGAAGGCCGCCCAGATGACGAACGACGCGATCGACCGCGCGATCAAGCGCGGCACCGGCGTGCAGACGGGTGCGGCGTACGAGGCGATCACGTACGAGGCCTATGCGCCGGGTGGCGTCGCCATCCTGATCGAGGCGCTCACCGACAACCGCAACCGCACCGCGTCCGACGTGCGGTCGCTGTTCACGAAGCACGGCGGGGCGATGGCCGAGCCCGGAGCCGTGTCGTGGCAGTTCGGGAGGCGGGGGATCGTCACCGTGCCGGGCACGGTGCCGGAGGATGCGGTCGTCGGTGCGGCGATCGAGCACGGTGCCGACGACGTCTCCCGCGACGGCGAGTCATGGCAGGTGTCGTGCGAACCGTCTCGCGTGTTCGACCTCAAGGCGGCACTCGAGGCGGCGGGCCTCGAGGTGGTCTCGGCCGTCAGCACGATGGTGTCGTCGATGACGGTCGAGGTCACGGACGCAGCCGATGCCCGCGCCGTGCTGCGCATCATGGACGAGCTGGACGAGAACGACGACGTGCAGGACGTCTTCTCCAACTTCGACATCCCGGAGGCCATGATGGCGGAGGTTGCACGGTGACGGTCGGCACGGGCGACGCGGCCCCCGACTTCGAGCTCCCCGGCACCGGCGGGCGGAGCCACAGGCTCTCGGCGCACCGCGGCAAGGTGGTGGTCCTCGTGTTCTATCCGGGGGACAACACGGCGGTGTGCACCCGGCAGCTGAACGCCTACAACGACGAACTCGCCCAGTTCGAGGGCCTGGGTGCGGACGTGCTCGCCGTGTCGCCGCAGGGAGTCCCGAGCCACGAGGACTTCGCCTCGCGGCACGGCTTCGGTTTTCCGTTGCTCGCCGACACCGACAAGGCAGTGGCGGCCGCGTACGGCGCGCTCGGTCCGCTGGGCTTCGTCCGGCGAAGCGTGTTCGTGATCGACGCCGCAGGCACGATCCGCTGGCTGCACCGCGCCATCGCAGGCGTCACCTACCGGCCCGCAGACGAGCTCCTGGCTGCGGTCCGCGCGGCGTCCTAGGTCACCCGTCCGGCAGGGACGGGCAGGTACGATCAAACACGTGTTCGCCCCGGACGGAGCAGGCAATTCGGCGGTGCTGGGCATCGATCCCGGCCTCACCCGCTGCGGCTACGCGGCGCTCGTCCGTTCGGGTGCCACCGTCGAGGCGAGATCCCTCGGCGTCCTCACGACGCCTCCGTCACTGGGCGTGCCCGAGCGCCTCCGAATGCTCGCGGCCGACATCGACGAGCTGCTCGACGAGGTCGCACCGGCGTCGGTCGCGATGGAGCAGGTGTTCTTCCAGTCGAACGTCCGGACCGCGGTCGCGGTGGCCCAGGCGAGTGCGGTGGCCATGCTGGCCGCGGCGACGCGGGGCATTCCCCTGGTCCAGTACACGCCCAGCCAGGTGAAGCTCGCGGTCACCGGGTCCGGCACGGCGGGAAAGTCCCAGGTCCAGGCGATGGTGCAGCGGCGGCTCGGCCTGTCGCGGCCCCCGCAGCCCGCCGACGCGGCGGATGCCGCGGCGATCGCGCTCTGCCACCTCGCGGCTGAGCCGCTCCGCAGGACGGTGGGGTCGTCGCGATGATCGCCTCGCTGCGCGGCACCGTCGTCGAGCGGGACGGGTCGGGCACCGTGGTCATCGAGGTCGGAGGCATCGGGTGGGTCGTGCACGTGACGCCCGCGACGCTCGCGGAACTCGAGCCCACGTCGCCCGCCTTCCTCTACGTGCACCACCACATCCGCGAGGGTGCGCAGTCGCTGTACGGATTCGCGGCGCGGGAGGAGCGGCGCGCGTTCGAGGTGCTGCTCGCCGCGCACGGGATCGGCCCGTCGCTCGCGCTCGCGGTACTGGCCTGCCACGCGCCCTCCGCGCTCGCCGACATCGTCGCCTCGGACGACGTGGCTGCGCTGACCGCGGTGCCGGGAATCGGCCGCAAGACTGCGGAGCGGATGCTGATCGAATTGAAGGGCCGGCTCGTCGACGAGGGGCTCGGCGAGCGCCCGGCTGGCGGCAGGCCGACGTCCGACGTGCGCGAGGCGCTGGCCGGGCTCGGGTACTCGCAGGACGAGATCCGCGACGCGCTGCGCGAGGTCGGGGAGGTGGCGAGCGCGGAGGCGGCCCTGCGGGCAGCACTCGCGCTGCTGGGGGCGCGCCGTGCGTGAGGAGTTCGTCGACCCGCTGAAGCGGAGCGACGACGGCGAGGACGCCGGCCTCCGCCCCCGGTCGCTGTCGGAGTTCGTGGGGCAGCGCGAGCTGAAGGGGCACCTCGCGATCGTGCTCGAGGCTGCGCGGCGCCGCGGCGAGGCCGCCGACCACCTGCTCCTCGCGGGCCCTCCGGGTCTCGGCAAGACGACGATGGCGGGCATCGTCGCGGGGGAGATGGGTGCGCACCTGCACGTGACGTCCGGTCCCGCCCTCGAGCGCGCCGGCGACCTCGCGGCGATCCTCACCAACCTCGCGCCGAACGACGTGCTGTTCATCGACGAGATCCACCGGCTGCCGCGCGCGGTGGAGGAGATCCTGTATCCGGCGATGGAGGACTTCCAGATCGACATCGTCATCGGCAAGGGCCCGACCGCCTCGTCGATCCGCCTGACGCTGCCGCGGTTCACGCTGATCGGGGCGACGACGCGCACCGGCATGATCACCGGGCCGCTGCGCGACCGGTTCGGCCTCGTCGCGCGCCTCGACTACTACGAGCCCGACGAACTTCGCTCCATCGTGGAGCGCTCGGGGAGGCTGCTCGGCGTCGGGCTTCGTCCGGGCGGGGCCGAGGAGATCGCCCGACGGTCCCGCGGCACGCCGCGCATCGCCAACCGGTTGCTCCGCAGGGTGCGCGACTACGCGGAGGTCCGCGGCGACGGCACGGTCGATGCGGCGTGCGCACGCGACGCGCTCGCCGTGTTCGGCGTGGATGGCCGTGGCCTCGACAAGTCGGATCGTGGGCTGCTCGAGGCGCTGTGCGTGCAGTTCGGCGGCGGCCCCGTCGGACTGTCGACGCTCGCGATCGCGGTCAGCGAGCACGGGGAGACGGTGGAGGACGTGTTCGAGCCGTTCCTCATCCGGGAGGGCATGCTCATCCGGACGCCGCGCGGCAGGGTCGCGACGCCGGCTGCGTGGGCGCACCTCGGGCTCGTGCCGCCCGTGCAGTCGCCCGACCTGTTCTCCTGAGCCGACGTGCGCACCAGCGACCTCGACTACGACCTGCCCGACTCGGCGATCGCGCAGGTGCCGGTCGAGCCACGCGACTCGGCGCGCCTGCTGGTCGACACGGGCGGACCCGAACCACTGGACGCCACCGTCGCGGACCTCGGCCGGTTCCTGGCGCCCGGCGACGTGATGGTCGTCAACCGCACGCGCGTGCGCAAGGCGCGGCTGGCGCTGCGGCGCGCGAGCGGCGCACGCGTCGAGGTCCTGCTGCTCGACTCGGTGGATGGCGAGGTCTTCGACGCCCTGCTCGGCAATTCCCGCCGCGTCTCGGACGGCGAGGTGCTCCTGGGGCACGACGGCGATCCGGTGGTGGAGGTGCTGGGCCGCGGTGACGGCACGGCGCGGGTCAGGCTGATCGGCGGCGAGGGTGCGCTCGACCGGCACGGGGAGGTCCCGTTGCCGCCCTACATCACGGAGCGGATCGGGGATCCCGAGCGGTACCAGACGGTCTTCGCGCGCGACGCGCGGTCGGCTGCCGCCCCGACCGCGGGCCTGCACCTGACGGACCGGTTGATGGACTCGCTGCGGGCGTCGGGCGTCGCGATCCACGAGGTCGAGCTGGTGGTCGGCCTGGACACGTTCAGGCCGATTGCGGGCGACGATCCGCTGCGGCACGAGATCCACACCGAGTGGTACTCCGTTCCGCAGTCGACCGCCGACGCGTGCGCCGCGGCGCGCGCCGCCGGTGGACGCGTGCTCGCGGTCGGCACCACCTCGGTGCGCGCCCTCGAGTCGGCGGCAGCGTCGGGCCGCCTGCAGGACCGGACGTCGCTGTTCATCGTCCCCGGCCACCAGTGGCGGACGGTCGATCTGATGATGACCAACTTCCACATGCCGAGGACGACGCTGCTGGCGATGGTGCAGGCGTTCGTCGGGCCGTCGTGGCGGGGGCTGTACGCGACTGCACTCGCGCGCGGCTACCGGTTCCTCTCGTTCGGCGACGCGATGCTGCTCCGCCGCGCCCCGGTACGGTGACCGCGTGTTCGCGGCCGGCATGCGCGTCGTCGCCACCGACGGCCTGGCCCGCGCGGGCGTGGCGACCGTGCACCGCGGTTCGTACGAGACCCCGTGCTTCATGCCGGTCGGGACCCGCGGCGCGGTCAAGTACCTGAGCGCCGACGACTACGCGCGCCTCGGTGCCCGGATCGTGCTCGGCAACACGTACCACCTCATGCTCCGCCCGGGGGCGGACGCCGTCGCGGGGCTCGGCGGCCTCGGGCGGTTCTCGGGCTGGGACGGCCTCACGCTCACCGACTCGGGCGGCTTCCAGGTGTTCTCGCTCGACCCGAGGGTCGACGACGACGGCGTCGACTTCCGATCCACCTACGACGGGTCGGTGCACCGGTTCACGCCAGAGTCTGCCGTCGACGTCCAGGAGCGCATCGGCGCCGACATCCAGATGGTGCTCGACGTCTGCCCGCCCCTGCCGTCGCCGCCCGAGGCGGTGCGCCTCGCAGTCGAGCGGACCGCGGCGTGGGCCGCGCGGGCGCGCGCCAGCCACCGGCGCCCTGACCAGTCGCTGTTCGGGATCGTGCAGGGAGGCACGGACGAGTCGTTGCGTGCGGAGAGCGCGGAGCGGACGGTCGCGCTCGGCTTCGACGGCTACGGGATCGGCGGACTGTCCGTCGGCGAGACGCGTGCGGAGATGCTGCCTGCGCTCGCCGCGGCGCTGTCGCGGCTCCCGGCCGACCGCCCCCGCTACCTCATGGGCGTCGGCGATCCCGCATCGCTCGTCGAGGCCGTCGGTCTCGGGGTGGACCAGTTCGACTGCGTGCTGCAGACCAGGCTCGGGCGCCACGGCACCGCGCTGACCTCCTCGGGCCGGGTGAACCTCACGCGCGCCGAGCACGCGTCCTCCGACGAGCCGATCGACGGCGCGTGCGGGTGCGAGGTGTGCCGGCGCCACTCGCGGGGGTTCCTGCGCCACCTCTTCCAGGTCGGCGAGCCGACCGCCTCGCGGCTGGTGTCGCTCCACAACGTGGCCTGGACGCTCGATCTGATGGGCGGGGCGCGTGCGGCGATCGTCTCCGGCGAATTCGAGGCGTTCCGGCGCGCCGTCGTCGCGACATGGGGCTGACCCGCACGGTTCGGTAGGCTCGCCGACCGTGCACACCGTGATCCTCGCCAGCGCTACCGCCGAGCAGACCTCCTCGGGAGGGGGGCTGGTCAGCCTGCTGCCCCTGCTCCTCATCTTCGTGGCGATGTACTTCCTCCTGCTGCGCCCGCAGCGCAAGCGGCAGAAGGAGGCGCGGTCCCTGCAGGACAGCCTGAAGGAAGGCGACGAGGTGGTGCTGAACTCCGGGATCATCGGCTTCATCGACGACGTGCAGGACGACGGCATCGTGTGGCTGAACGTCGCCGACAAGGTCGAGATCCGCGTGACCAAGGGCGCCATCGCCAGCCGGATGTCGACGGTCGAGAGCCGCGACTCGCAGGCCGGCTGACGCCGGACCGACGGACATGGTTCGCAGGCTCGTCACGTCCCTCGTCGTCACCGTCGGCGGCGTGGCGATCCTGCTCGGCGCGAACGTCGCGGCCGGGAACAGCCCCGCGCTCGGCCTCGACCTGCAGGGCGGCGCGTCGGTGACGCTGCAGCCGGCGGAGGAGGCCGATCCCGCGGCGCTCGGCGTCGCGGTGGACATCATCCGCGAGCGGGTCGATTCGATCGGCGTCGCCGAACCGGAGATCCTGGTGCAGGGCGACACGGTGGTCATCAACCTGCCGGGCATCAGCGACCAGCAGCGCGCACTCGACGTGATCGGCCGGCAGGGGGAGCTCCTGCTGCGCCCGGTGCTGGAGTCGGGCGCCGCTTCCGCAGGGAGTCCCGCGACGACCGTCGACCCGACGGCGACGACGCTCGAAGGCTCCGCGACGACGACGGCGCCGTCCGATGCGACGTCGACGACCGGCGTCGCGTCCGGGGAGGGCGGTGGAGCCCAACCCGTCGGCCCGTCCGACACCGAGGTCCTCACCGACGATGCGGGCACGACGTACGTCGTCGGGCCGGCGGCGATGTCGGGCAGCGTCTTCGAGAACGACGCCGTCGCCGAGGTCAACGGCGGCTCCTGGTCGGTCAGCGTCTCGCTCCGCTCGGGCGCCGCGGGCGAGGATCTCTGGAACGGGCTCACCACGAAGTGCTTCAACCGCGACGCAGGGTGCCCGACGGGGCAGATCGCCATGGTGCTCGACGGCACGGTGATCTCCGCGCCGGTCGTCCAGGCGGCCGTCTTCACCGGCGGCACGGTGCAGATCACCGGCGAGTTCACGGAGACGGAGGCCCGCGACCTTGCCCGGGTCCTCGAGTTCGGCGCGGTGCCCGTGAAGTTCGAGGTGGCGAGCGTCCAGAGCGTGTCCCCGACCCTGGGCACCGATTCGCTCCGTGCCGCGCTGCTCGCCGGCGGACTCGGCGTCCTGCTCGTGCTGTGCTTCTTCCTGCTCTACTACCGCCTGCTGACGCTCGTGGTGGTGCTCGGACTCGTCGTGTCCGGCTCGCTGCTGTGGAGCGTCATCTCGCTGCTGTCGCGCTCCAACGGCCTCGCCCTCACGCTCGCCGGTGCGGCGGGGATCATCGTGTCGGTCGGCGTCACCGTCGACTCCTACGTGGTGTTCTTCGAGCGACTGAAGGACGAGATCCAGGGCGGCCGGACGATGCGCGGTGCCGCCGTGCGCAGCTTCAACTCCGCCTTCCGCACGATCCTCGTGGCGGACGCGGTGTCGTTCCTCGGCGCGCTGGTGCTGTGGTGGCTGACCGTCGGCGCCGTCCGGGGCTTCGCCTTCTTCCTCGGCCTCTCGACGATGCTGGACGTGCTCATCGCCTGGGGCTTCACGCGACCGGCGGTGCTGCTCCTGTCCCGGACGAAGCGGTTCGGCGGCCGGCGCGTGCTCGGCGTGGCGACGGGGGAGGCGTGATGGGGCTCGCATCGAGGCTCTACCGGGGCGAGACCACGTTCAATTTCGTGGGGCGCCGCTGGTGGGGGTTCGGCTTCTCGATCGTCCTGCTCGCGCTGACGGTCGGCTCGCTGGCGTTCCGCGGGCTCAACCTCGGCATCGACTTCACGGGTGGCGTGGCGTGGGAGGTCCCCTCGTCCTCGGTGTCCGTGGGCGACGTCGAGGATGTGCTCTCGTCCCGGGGCATCGACGTCTCGAGCGCGAAGGTGCAGGAGCTCACCGGCGCAGGCGGACGGCGCATCAGGGTGCAGGTGGGCGACCAGCCGGCCGAGACCGTCTCGGCGGTCCGCTCCGATCTCGCCACGGCTGCGGGCGTGCCCTCGGACGCCATCGGCGTCGCCAGCGTGAGCTCTTCCTGGGGGCGCAGCATCACCGAGAAGGCGGTCCGCGCGCTGCTGGTGTTCTTCGTCCTCGTCTCCCTGTTCATCGCATGGCGCTTCGAGTGGAAGATGGCGCTCGCTGCGTTCGCGTCGCTGGTGCACGACGTCGCGATCTCCGTCGGCGTGTATTCGCTCACCGGCGTGACGGTCACGCCGGCCACGGTCGTGGCGTTCCTGACGATCCTCGGGTATTCCCTGTACGACACGATCGTCGTGTTCGACAAGGTGCACGACAACGCCGGCCGGCTCTCGGCGGTCCAGCGCGTCAGCTACGGCGACGTCGTGAACCTGTCGATGAACCAGGTGCTCATGCGCTCGCTCAACACGTCCGTGGCGGCGATCCTCCCCGTCCTGTCGCTGCTGCTGCTGGGCTCCGTTGCGCTCGGCGTGGAGAGCCTCCGGGACTTCTCGCTGGCGCTCTTCGTCGGCCTCTCCCTCGGCGCCTACTCGTCGATCTACGTGGCCGCGCCGCTCCTTGCGCTGCTCAAGGTGCGCGAGCCGCGCTGGGCGGGCGACGTCGCCCACCTGAAGACCGGCGAGGCGATGGCGGAGCTCGGACGGGTGCGTCGCAGCGCCGACGGCCGGCGGGAGCGGCTCGACGACGACCACCGCCCTGCGGCGGGCACGACCGCGCCTGCGGAGTCCGCAGCGACGGTGTCCGCCGTGCTGGCGCACCCCCCGCGACCCCGCAAGAAGAAGCGCCGAGCCTGACCGCCGCACCGCCGCTCGTAGAGTTGCGGCGGTGAGGACGGCGACGTGAGCACGACGGCACGGGTGCTCCCGTGGCGCCGCCAGGCCGGAGTCGCCGACGACCTCCAGCCCGTGCTCGCGGCGTATCGGCAGCGCCATCCGAAGGGCGGCACGGAGGCGATCCGGGCGGCGTTCCACGCCGCCGAGGAGGCACACCGGCTCCAGTCGCGCATGAGCGGCGAGTCGTACATCAGCCACCCCATCGCCGTCGCCAGGGTGGTGGCGGAGCTGGGCCTCGACGAGGTGTCGATCGTGGCTGCGCTCCTGCACGACGCGGTGGAGGACACCGAGCTGACGCTGGAGGACGTGGAGGGCCGCTTCGGGCCGGAGGTCGCGTCGATCGTCGACGGCCTCACCAAGATCGAGCGGCTCGAGTCCGACGACCGGGAGGCGCGACAGGCCGCCACGATCCGCAAGATGCTCGTGGCGATGTCCCGCGACATCCGCGTGCTGATCATCAAGCTGGCGGACCGTCTGCACAACATGCGGACGATCGCATCGGCGGCACCGGCCAAGCGCGAGCGCATCGGCCGGGAGACGCTCGAGATCTACGCCCCGCTGGCGCACCGGCTGGGGATGCAGGACATACGCCAGCAGCTCGAGGACCTCTCGTTTGCCGCGATGTATCCGAAGCGCTACGCGGAGCTCGACCACCAGGTCGCCACGCGCGCGCCGGAGCGCGACGTCTATCTCGCCAAGGCGCTGGGGCAGATCAACGGGTGGCTCGCCGACGCCGGCATCCGGGCGGAGATGACCGCGCGGGGCAAGCACCTGTGGAGTCTCTACCAGAAGATGATGGACAAGGGCCGTGGATTCGACGAGATCTACGACCTGATGGCGATCCGCATCGTGGTCGACAGCGTCCGCGACTGCTACGCGGCGCTCGGCTGCATCCACGCGAACTGGAAGCCCGTCGTCGGCCGCTTCAAGGACTACATCGCGATGCCGAAGTTCAACCTCTACCAGTCGCTGCACACGACCGTGATCGGCCCGCAGGGCAAGCCCATCGAGGTGCAGATCCGCTCGAGGGACATGCACCGGCGCGCGGAGTGGGGCGTCGCCTCGCACTGGTCGTACAAGGAGGGTGGCGCGGACGCCGACTGGCTGGACCGCATCATCGACTGGCAGGACGAGGTCAGCGACCCCCGGCAGTTCCTCGAGAGCCTGAAGACCGACCTCGAGCGCGACGAGGTCTTCGCGTTCACGCCGAAGGGCAGGGTGATCGCGCTCCCCGTCGGGTCGACACCGGTCGACTTCGCGTACTCGGTGCACACGGAGATCGGCCACCGCTGCGTCGGGGCGCGCGTCAACGGCAGGCTCGTCCCGCTGGAGACCCGGCTCTCGTCGGGGGACACGTGCGAGATCCTCACGACGTCGGACGACGGGGACGGTCCGCGCGAGGAGTGGCTCGAGTTCGTCGTCTCCCCGAAGGCGACGAGCAAGATCCGGCAGTGGATGGCGCGGGAGCGCAACGAGGACCTGCTCGACGCCGGCCGCGACGAGCTCGTCGCGGAGGTGGCGCGCCTCGGTGCGAACCCCGACGACGTGCTGTCCTCGCCCGCGCTCGACGACGAGGCGGCCTCGATGAACTACGCCGACCGCACGTCCCTGTACCGCGCGATCGGCGAGGGGCACGTTGCTGCACCCCTGGTCGCGTCGAGGCTCGTCAGGCTGGTCGAGGCGGAGGATGCATCCCTCCCGCAGCGCGCCGTGGCGCCCGTGGCGGCGTCGGGCATCAGGGTCGAGGGAATGGACGCGGCCGCGGTGCGGGTGGCGGAGTGCTGCGCGCCGCTGCTGGGCGACGACCTGCTGGCGCTCCACACGGGTGGCACGGACGTCGTCGTCCACCGCGCCGACTGTCCGGACGGGATCGGCTCGGTGGTGGAGGGGCGTGGAAAGGTGGTCGACGCCGACTGGGCGGGCGGCCTCGCAGGGTCCGCCGTCACCGCGGTGGTCGAGGTCGTCGCGATCGACCGGTCGCGCCTGCTCCGGGACGTCGCCAACGCGCTCTCGGAGGAGCACGTCAACATCGTCGCGTGCTCGACGCACACCGGCAACGACCGCGTCGCGCGGATGCGCTTCGAGTTCGAGCTCGCCGACCCGAGCCACCTCAAGTCCGTCCTCAGGACGATCCGCCGGATCGACTCGGTCTACGACGCGTACCGGATCGGATCCATCGGGTCGGTCGCACCGTGAGCGGGTTCACGACGAGCCCGGGCACCCGCGACATCCTCCCGCCGGACGCCGGCAGGTGGCGGGCGTTCCAGGACGTGTTCGGGGAGGTCGCGGCCTCCCACGGGTACCGCTACCTGATCCCCCCGATGTTCGAGGATCTCGGCGTCTTCCTCCGGCTCGGCGAGGCCACCGACGTCGTCACGAAGGAGATGTACGACTTCGAGGACAAGGGCGGCCGACGGGTCGCGCTGCGCCCGGAGCAGACGGCGAGCGTGTGCCGCGCGTTCGCCCAGCACCGACCCGTGCCACCGTGGAAGGTCTGGTATGCCGGCCCGAACTTCCGCTACGAGAAGCCGCAGCAGGGCCGCTACCGGCAGTTCGACCAGGTCGGGGTGGAGCTGCTGGGCCCGTGCGATCCCGACGCGGACGCCGAGGTGATCGCGCTCGCGTGGGGGTTCTACCGCCGCCTCGGATTGCAGCAGATCGCGCTGTCGGTCAACACGCTCGGCGACGAGGGCGACCTCCAGCGCTACACGGCGGTCCTGCAGGCGTACCTCGCCGAGCGGCTCGACGAATTGAGCGAGGAATCGCGGGCGACGCTCAGCCGGAACCCGCTGCGCGTCCTCGATTCGAAGCGGCCGGCGGACGCCGCGGTCGTGGCCGGTGCGCCGCGCATCGTCGACCACGTCGGGGACGGCGCTCGGGCACACTTCGACCGGGTGCTCGCGACGCTCGGCGAGATCGGCATCCCGTATGCGGTGGAGGACCGCCTCGTCCGGGGACTCGACTACTACCGGCACACCACGTTCGAGTTCGTCTCGACGGCACTGGACGCCGCGCACGTCGCGGTGGGTGGCGGCGGACGCTACGACGGGCTGGTCGAGGCGCTCGGCGGCCCGCCCACGCCGGGCGTGGGGTTCGCGCTCGGTCTCGACCGGACGCTGCTCGCATGCGACGCCGAGGGGTGCTTCCCGGCGCCCGATCCCTCGGTGGACGTGTTCGTCGTCGACACGACCGGCGGGCGGGAGGCGGCGCTCGTCGCCGACGAGCTGCGCCGCGCGGGGCGTTCGGCCGACCGCGCGTACGAGCAGCGCAGCATGAAGTCGCAAATGAAGATCGCCGACCGGTCCGGGGCGCGCGTCGCGGTCATCGTGGGCACGGACGAACTGGCGTCCGGAACTATCGTCGTGCGGTCGATGAAGTCGGGGGAGCAGCGGACGGTGGCACGGTCGGAGATGGTCGGTGCAGTGGCGGCGTTCCTCGGGGGCGCGGCGTGACCGCGACGTCGATGCGCACGCACCTGTGCGGCGAGCTGCGCGAGGCGCACGCGGGATCCCGCGTCGTGCTGTGCGGATGGATCGCCCGGCGCCGCGAGCACGGCGAGCACCTCGCCTTCCTCGACCTGCGCGACCATTCCGGCACGGTGCAGGCGGTCGTCGACGCGTCGGTCGACGCCCGCAGCGAGTGGGTCGTCCGCATCGAGGGCACGGTCGCGGCACGGCCGGAGGGGACGCGCAACGACCAGCTGGCGACGGGCGCGGTGGAGATCGTCGACTGCGCCGTCGAGGTGCTGAACGAGGCCGAACCGCCTGCGTTCCCGGTCGACTCGCGCGCGGACGCGGTGGACGAGACGGTGCGCCTGCGCCACCGCTACCTCGACCTGCGGCGCGAGCGGATGCAGCGCAACCTCCGGCTCCGTGCGTCGGTGAACGCCGCGATCCGCGGCGCGATGGCGGGCCAGGGGTTCGTCGAGGTCGAGACGCCGATGCTCATGCCGAGCACGCCCGAGGGGGCCCGGGAGTTCCTCGTGCCGTCGCGCAAGGAGCCGGGCGCGTTCTACGCGCTGCCGCAGTCCCCGCAGCTGTGGAAGCAGCTGCTCATGGTCGCGGGGACCGACCGCTACTACCAGATCGCCCGCTGCCTCCGCGACGAGGACCTGCGCGCCGACCGTCAGTACGAGTTCACGCAGCTGGACGCGGAGATGAGCTTCGTCGACGTGGACGACGTGCTCGCCGCGATCGGCGCCGCCGTGACCGCCGCCGCGACCGCTGCCACCGGATCCGCACCGCCCCCCATCGAGCGCATCACGTGGCGCGAGGCGATGGAGCGGTTCGGGTCGGACAAGCCCGACCTGCGCTTCGGCCTCGAGCTGGTGGAGCTGACCGGGATCTTCTCCGCGACGGAGTTCAAGGCGTTCGCCGGTGCACCGTCGATCAAGGGCATCCGGGTCCCGGCCGCGGACCTGCCGGAGGCCGCGTCAGCGGGACGCGGGCGCCTCGACGCGCTCACCGACCGCGCCAAGCAGCTCGGGGCGAAGGGTCTCGTGTGGGTGAAGGTCGCCGCTGACGGTGGGCTCGAGTCGCCCGTGGCGAAGTTCCTGTCCGAGACCGAGCGCGCCGCGCTGGTGGCGGCCATGGGTGCGGTGCCCGGCGACCTCCTGCTCGTGGTCGCCGACGAGTGGTCGACGACGTGCGAGGTGCTCGGGCAGCTGCGCAACGACCTGGCCCGCCCGCCGGTGCACGAGGGCCCGTACCGCTACGTGTGGGTGGTCGAGTTCCCGCTGTTCGTCGGCGTCAACGCGCAGACCGGGCGCCCCCAGCCCGGCCACCATCCGTTCTGCCACCCGCATCCGGATGACATCGACCGGCTGGAGTCCGATCCGATGTCCGTCCGCGCGCTCGCGTACGACCTGGTGCTCAACGGCTGGGAACTGGGCTCGGGCAGCATCCGGATCCACGAGCCGGAGCTCCAGCGGCGGGTGTTCCGGCACCTCGGCATCGCCGACGACGAGGCGGACCGCCGCTTCGGGTTCTTCCTGCAGCCGTTCCGCCACGGGGCACCGCCGCACGGCGGCTTCGCCTTCGGCATCGACCGGCTGGTGGCGATCCTCGCGGGCGAGGAGAACATCCGCGAGGTCATCGCGTTCCCCAAGCTGCAGTCCGGCGCCGACCCGATGACGGGTGCACCGACGCCGGTCGCGGACGCGCAGCTGGGCGAGCTCGGGATCAGGACGCTCCCGAGGCCCGCGCGCTGACGGTGCCGGACGACCTCTTCACCGCGGCTGCGCGGGAGCGGATCGCCGCGAAGGCCCCGCTCGCGGCCCGGCTCCGGCCGCGGAGCCTCGACGAGGTGGTGGGGCAGGAGCACCTGGTGGGGCCGGGTGCGCCGTTGCGCGCGCTCATCGCCGCGGACCGGCTGTCGAGCACGATCCTGTGGGGTCCCCCGGGCACGGGCAAGACGAGCCTCGCCGAGGTCGTCGCGCGCAGCACCGACCGCGCGTTCGAGCGGCTCTCTGCCGTGACGTCGGGCGTCAAGGACGTCCGCGAGGCGATCGAGCGCGCCGTGCAGCGGCTCGGCACGGAGGGGCGCCGGACGATCGTCTTCGTCGACGAGATCCACCGGTTCTCCACGTCGCAGCAGGACGCGCTCCTCCCGGCCGTCGAGGACGGCACGATCACGCTGATCGGCGCGACGACGGAGAACCCGTACTTCGAGGTCAACGCGCCGCTCCGCAGCCGCAGCACGCTCTTCCGGCTGGAGCCGCTCGGCGCGGCCGCCATCCGCACGCTCATCCAGCGGGGACTCGTGGCGGAGGCGGCCACCGTCGTGCCGGACGCGGTCGACGTCCTCGTCGCGCGGTGCTCGGGCGACGCGCGGAGCGCGCTGACCGCGCTCGAGGTGGCGTGCGCGCTCGCGGGCGGTGACACGGTCGGGCTCGCGCACGTCGAGGCCGCGCTCGGCGCGAGCGCGGTGCGCTACGGCCGGGACGACCACTACGACGTCGTCTCCGCCCTGATCAAGAGCATCCGTGGCAGCGACGGGGACGCGGGGATCTTCTGGCTGGCCCGCATGCTGGAGGCGGGCGACGACCCCCGGTTCATCGCGCGCCGGCTGGTGATCCTCGCCAGCGAGGACGTGGGACTCGCGGATCCGATGGCCCTCGTCGTGGCGGTCGCGGCGGCCCATGCGGTCGACCACGTCGGCATGCCCGAGGCGCAGCTCAACCTGGCGGAGGCCGTCGCCTACCTCGCCCGTGCGCCGAAGAGCAACGAGGTCGCCCGCGCCATCTGGACGGCGATGGACGACGTGCGGTCGGGGGTCGACACCGAGGTGCCGAACCACCTGCGCGACGCCCATTCGGCTGCGGCGACCGGGCAGGGCGCGGGATACCGCAGCCCCCACGACGGCCCGGTGGAACAGGAGCACCTTCCTGCGCAGACTGGGGGCCGGCCGGCACGACGGACCCCGTACCTGCGGGGACGGGACACGGGAGGACAGTGATGCTTCGACGGATCGTCTGGTTCGTGCTCGGTGCGGCGGCCGGTCTGCTGGGTGCCCAGTACCTGCGGTCGAGGAGCCGCGACGGCTCGGCGGGAGCCGGGCAGCTCGCCACCGACCTGTTCGATGGCGCCGTCCGTCTCGTGGAGAAGGTCGGCGATGCGATCGGCGACCGGCGCGCAGGCGGCGTCGGCAGCGACTGGAGCGGCAAACCTTTCTAGACTGCGGCGGAATGCCCTCCGCCCCCATCTCGTCCGCGAACCAGTTGCGCGAGGCGTTCCTCTCCTTCTTCGAGTCGAAGGGGCACTCGCGCGTCCGCTCCGCGAGCCTGATCCCGCACGACCCGACCGTGCTGTTCACCGTCGCGGGCATGGTGCCGTTCAAGCCGTTCTTCCTCGGCGACGAGGTGCCGCCGTACCGGCGCGCCGCCAGCGTGCAGAAGTGCGCGCGCGCAGGCGGCAAGCACAACGACCTCGACGACGTGGGGCGCACCAAGCGGCACCTCGTGTTCTTCGAGATGATGGGCAATTTCAGCTTCGGCGACTACTTCAAGTCGGACGCGATCCCGTGGTCGTGGGAGCTGGTCACGGAGGTGTTCGGCTTCGACGGCGACCGGCTCTGGATCACGGTCCACCACAGCGACGACGAGGCGGAGCAGATCTGGCGCGACGTCGTCGGGGTGAGGCCGGACCGCATCCAGCGCCTCGGCGACGCCGACAATTTCTGGCAGATGGGGGAGTCCGGACCCTGCGGGCCGTGCTCGGAGATCCACATCGACCGCGGCCCCGCATTCGGGCCCGACGGCGGCCCGCTGCACGACCCGAAGGGCGACCGGTTCCTCGAGTTCTGGAACCTCGTCTTCATGCAGTACAACCAGGACGCGTCCGGCGAGCGCACGCCCCTGCCGCGTCCCTCGATCGACACGGGTGCGGGCCTCGAGCGGATCCTCGCCCTGATGCAGGGCACCGATTCGATCTGGGAGACGGACGTGCTGTTCCCGCTGGTCGAGCGCGCGATGGGGCTCACGGGCGCGCGCTACGCACCCGGCGACTACGACGACCGCCAGAGCTTCAGCCTCCGCGTCCTCGCCGAGCACGCCCGTTCGTCGACGATGCTGATCGGCGACGGGGTGTTCCCGTCGAACGAGAACCGCGGCTACGTCCTGCGCCGGATCATCCGCCGTGCCGTGCGGCACGCGTACCTGCTCGGAACCGATGGCCAGGTGATGGCCGACCTCGCATCCACGGCGATCGGGACGATGGGTGGCGCCTATCCCGACCTCGTCGAGCACCGCGACTTCATCTGCGACGTGCTGGACCGCGAGGAGCACAGGTTCCGCCAGACGCTGAAGACCGGCGTCGCCATCCTCGGCAGCGAGCTGTCGGGCGGCGCCCGCACGCTCGCCGGGTCCGCGGCGTTCATGCTGCACGACACCTACGGATTCCCCCTCGAGCTCACGCAGGAGATTGCGTCCGAACAGGGCGTCGAGGTCGACGTCGCCGGATTCGAGCGCGAGATGGCCGTGCAGCGGGAGCGGGCGAAGAGCGCGCGCCGCGAGCACGCGACCGACGAGGCGGCCCAGCGCCACTGGCGCGACGTGCTCGACCGCCACGGGACGACGACGTTCACCGGCTATGAGCAGCTCTCGGGCGAGGCGACCGTGCTCGCCGCCGCGGCGCTCGCGGACGGGACGACCGAGGTCTTCCTCGACGTGAGCCCCTTCTACGCCGAGAGCGGCGGCCAGGTAGGCGACCGGGGCACGATCGACGGCCCTCGCGGCCGGATGGAGGTGCTGGACACGACCTTCGCGCTGCCGGGCCTCCGTCGGCACGTCGGGAGGGTGGTCGAGGGCGAGATCGCCGACGGCGACCGGGTCGTCGTGGCCGTCGACGCGGGTGCACGCGAGGCGACGAGGCGGAACCACACGGCCACGCACATCCTCCATTGGGCGCTCCGCCGCGTGCTCGGCGAGCACGTCAAGCAGGCCGGCTCGCTCGTCGCGCCGGACCGGCTGCGGTTCGACTTCTCGCACTACGCCGCCCTGACCGACGACGAGGTCGCCGCGATCGAGCGCGCCGCCAACAGCGAGGTACTCGGGAACGCGGCCGTCCGGGCGTACGAGACCGGCAAGGACGAGGCGATGAAGGCGGGCGCGATCGCGTTCTTCGGCGACAAGTACGGCGACGTCGTGCGCGTGCTGGAGGCCGGCAATTCGGTCGAGCTCTGCGGCGGGACGCACGTCTCGGCGACCGGCGACATCGGCCTGATCAAGATCGTCGAGGAGTCGTCGATCGGCTCGAACCTCCGGCGCATCGAGGCCGTCACGGGCGAGAACGCGGTGCGCCACGTGCTCGGCACGTACGGACGGCTCGCGTCGGTCGCGGACGTCCTCGGCGCCACGGCGGGCGACGTGGAGGGTGCCGCGCGACGGCGCATGGACGAGATCAAGGAGCTGCAGGCCGAGGTGAAGCGGCTGCGCTCGGCGCAGGCCGTGCAGCGCGCGGGGGAGATCGCCGCGACCGCCGTGGGCGGCACCGTCGTGGCGCGCGTCGACGGACTCGCGCCGGGAGACCTCCGCGAGCTGGCGCTCGCCATCCGGCAGCGGCCCGGCGTATCGACCGTGGTCCTCGGCGGGGCGAACGACACGGGTGGCGCGAACCTGGTCGCCGCCGTGGCGACCGGATCGGCGGTCGCAGCGGGCGACTTGATCCGCGACGCGGCCCGCGCCATCGGAGGTGGAGGCGGCGGCAAGGGCGACGTGGCCACGGCAGGCGGCAAGGACGCCGCCGGTCTCGACGCCGCGCTCGAGCTCGCGCGGGTGGCCGCCCGCTAGATGCGGGTCGTCGGCATCGACCTCGGCTCCAAGCGGATCGGCGTCGCAGTGAGCGACGCATCGGGCACGATCGCCTCCCCGCTGACCGTCATCCGGCGCGGCGGTGCGCGCGCGGGCGACCATGCCGCGATCGCCGCGATCGTCGCGGAATACGAGGCGGTGCTCGTCGTCGTGGGCCTTCCGCTCACGCTCGCCGGCGAGGTAGGCCCCGCCGCGCGGGCTGCCATCGAGGAAGCCGGTGCCATCGCTAGGGTCGTCGGCGTGCCGGTCGAGACGTTCGACGAGCGGCTCACGACGGTCGCCGCGGACGCGATCCTGATGGAGCGGCGCATGCGCGCCGACGCCCGCCGCCGCCTGGTCGACAAGGTCGCTGCCGCGGTCATGCTGCAGTCGTGGCTGGACGCTCGGGACCAGGCGTGACCAACGACGACCGCCCCCATGACCGCTGGCGGGAGGACCCGTGGGACGATCCGCGCCGAGCGGACGGATGGGACGCCCAGCCGGCCGACCTCCGCGCCGCCTGGCCGGTCGTGCGGATCGCGGCTTCCGTCGTGGCGGCAGTCTCGCTCCTGTTCGGGGCCGCGGGACTGCTCCTGCTGCGCTTCGTCAACCCGCCCGGCGGGCCGCGCACCGCGGTGAACTTCACGGTCAACGAGGGGGACGACCTGCGCGCCGTCGCCCAGCGGCTGGAAGAGCAGGGGTTCATCTCGAGTGCGGGCGTCTTCACGTGGTACGTGGGTCGGCAGGGAGGGCTCGACCTCGAGCCGGGCTACTACCTCGTCGTGCCGAGGTCGCACATGGGCGACATCCGTGCGCGCCTCTCGACGCCGCCAGCGGCGACCTTCGTCTCGGTGACCTTTCCCGAGGGGTTCACCATCGCCCAGATGGGCGAGCGGCTCGCGGACCGGACGCTGCGACTCGACGCCGGGCAGTTCGTGTCGCTGGCGACCAGCTCCGACATCGAGACCCCCCTCCGGCCGGAGGGGACGGCGTCGCTCGAGGGACTGCTCTTCCCCGACACGTACCAGGTGTCGGGGGACGAGAACGAGGCGCGGGTGATCGCGCGGATGGTCCAGTTGATGGAGCGGGTCGGCCGCCAGGAGGGGATCGAGTCGTCCGTCGAGACGGTCGGCCTGACGCCGTACGAGGTGCTGATCGTCGCGTCGATGATCGAGCGCGAGGCCAAGCTCGCCGCCGACCGGCCGAAGATCGCCAGGGTCATCTACAACAGGCTCGAGGCGCGGATGCTGCTGCAGATCGACGCGACGCTCTCTTACGGCGCACCCGACGGACTCTCGTTCGGCGAGCTCAAGGCGGTCGACTCGCCGTACAACACCTACCTCCGCAAGGGGCTGCCGCCGACGCCGATCGCGAATCCGGGACGTGCGTCCATTGCCGCGGCGCTGAATCCCGCGCCCAATCCGCCGGCGGGCGACCCCGTCTGCGAAGGCGTGACGCCGCCGTGCCGCTACCTCTACTACGTGCTCGCCGACCGCGAGGGTGGCCACGCCTTCGCCGCGACGCTCGAGCAGCACGAAGCGAACGTGGAGCGGTCACGCGCCGCCGGCATCCTGCCGTGAACCGCTTCGACGGCGCCGTTGCGGCGGTGGTCGGCTCCCCGGTGCGCCACAGCCTGTCGCCCGCGATGCACGGCGCCGCCCTTGCGGCGCGTCGCGGGTCGCACGCCGGTCGCTACCTCGCGGTGGAGGTGCCCGCCGGCGGGTTGCGCGACGCGGTGCGCGACGCGGTGGCGGCGGGACTCCGGGGGCTCAGCGTCACGACGCCGCTGAAGGAGGAGGCGCTGTCGCTCGCCGACGTGGCAGACGAGGCGTCCCGCGCCGCCAACTCGGCCAACACGCTCGTCTTCGGCGTCTCCGGCGTCGAGGCCGCGACCACGGACGGCGACGGATGCTGCGACGCGCTCGAACGGCACGGCGCCACGATCGCGGGCTCGACGTGCGCGGTGGTCGGCGCGGGGGCGACGGCGCGCTCGGTCGTCGCGGCGCTCGGTCGCCGCGGCGCCGCGGCGGTCCTCGTGGTCAACCGGACGCGCGAGCGGGCCGCTGCTGCCGCGGAGCTCGCGCGCGTGGCGCGCGTCGCGGACGCGGCGGACATCGCGTCGGCGCGCATCGTGGTGAACTGCACGACGGTGGGCATGGGGTCGTGGGAGTCTCCCGTGGCGGCGGGCCTCGTCGGACCGGGCACGACGGTGCTCGACGCCGTGTACCACCCGGTCAGGACCCGGTTCCTCGACGAGTCCGAGTCGACCGGCGCGTCCTGCGTCGACGGCGTGTGGATGCTCGCGCACCAGGCCGCGCGCCAGCAGGAGCGGTGGTTCGGAACCCTGCCCGACGCGGAGTCGATGTACGCCGCAGCGGTCGCGGAACTCGCCCGCAGGTAACCTGACGCGGTGCTGCGCTACCTCACCGCGGGCGAGAGCCACGGCCAGGCGCTCGTGGTGGTGATCGAGGGCATGGTCGCCGGACTCCCCGTCACCGCCGAGCAGATCCAGTCCGAGCTCGCGCGCCGCAGGCTCGGCTATGGACGCGGCCCGCGCCAGCGGTTCGAGGCCGACGAGATCGAGCTGCTGGGCGGCATCCGGCACGGGCGCACGCTCGGATCGCCGATCTCGATCCTGATCCGCAACTCGGAGTGGTTCCGCAGCGACAAGTGGCACCAGGAGATGTCGCCCGCCCCGGGTCGCACCGAGTCGCCGCTGACGGCACCCCGCCCCGGTCACGCCGATCTCACCGGCATGCAGAAGTACGGCTTCTCCGACGCCCGCGACGTGCTCGAGCGTGCGAGCGCGCGCGAGACCGCGGCCCGCGTCGCGGCCGGCGCGGTGGCCAAGCTGCTCCTCGCCGAGCTGGGCACGACGGTGATCTCCCACGTGATCCAGATGGGGGCCGCGCGCAGTGCGTCGCAGCGTCCGACCCCCGGCGACATCGCCGCGGTCGACGGGTCCCCCGTGCGGTGCTTCGATGCAGGCGCGGAGGCCGCCATGGTCGCCGAGGTCGAGGATGCCGCACGCGACGGCGACAGCCTCGGGGGCGTCGTCGAGGTGCTCGGGTACGGCGTGCCGACGGGCCTCGGCTCCTACGTGCACTGGGACCGCAAGCTGGACGGGCTGCTCGCCCAGGCGATCCTGTCGATCCAGGCCGTGAAGGGCGTGGAGGTCGGCGACGGCTTCGAGGTTGCGGGACGGCGAGGCAGCGAGGCGCACGACCCGATCGTCTGGGACGAGGGACGGCGCGCCTACCGGCGCGAGGGGACGCGCGCCGGCGGCACGGAGGGCGGCATGAGCACCGGCGAGCTGCTGGTGGTCCGCGCGGCGATGAAGCCGCTGGCGACGCTGAACCGCCCCGTGCTCGCGACCGTCGACGTCGTCACCAAGGAGTCGACGGTGAGCTTCAAGGAGCGCACCGACGTCACGGCCGTGCCGGCGATGGGCGTGGTGGCGGAGACGATGGTCGCCCTCGTCCTCGCCTCCGAGGCGCTGCGCAAGTTCGGCGGCGACTCGCTCGAAGAGTTCCGCCGCAACGCCGCGTCCTTCGCCGCGTCCGTCCAACCGTGACCGGACCCGTCGTGCTCGTGGGGCTGATGGGGGCGGGCAAGACGACCGTGGGTCGGCTCCTCGCGGTGCGCCTCGGCGTGCCGCACGTCGACCTCGATGCGGCGATCGAGGCGCGCGAGGGTCGGAGCGTCGCCGAGATCTTCGCGGCGGATGGCGAGCCCGCGTTCCGCGAGATCGAGCGCCGCGAGCTCGCCACGGCGATGGGCAGCGGTGCGTGCGTGGTGTCGACGGGCGGCGGGGTGGTGGAGCTGGAGGAGAACCGCCGCGCGCTCCGCACGGCCCGGTTCGTGGCGTGGCTCGACGCACCGACGGCGGCGCTCGCGGCGCGGGTGGGCGACGGTGCGGGTCGGCCGCTCCTCGGCGAGGGAGCGGAGACGGTGCTCGGCCGCCTCGCGGATCGTCGGGAGGCGTGGTACGGATCGGTCGCCGATCTCCGTGTCGACACCTCCGATCGCACCCCCGAGGACGTGGCGGACTGCCTGGCGGCGGCCATCGCCGGGGAGGCGCCGTGAGCATCTCCGTCACGGTCCCGCTCGGCGACCGTTCGTATCCGGTGCTGGTGGGCCGGGGTGCCGTCGGCCGGCTCGGCGACATGGTCCCGGCCGGGGTCGAGCGCGTGCTCGTCGTGACGCAGTCCGGCGTCCCGCTCGACGCGGCGGGCGTGCTGCGCGGCGCGGGCCTCGACGTCGCAACGGTGGAGATCGGCAACGGAGAGGCTGCGAAGTCGCTGGCGTCGGTGGAGGAGATCCTCGGGCGGCTGTCGGCGCTCGGTGCGACGCGCCGCGACCTCGTGGTGGGGGCGGGCGGGGGAATGGTGACCGACGTCGCGGGGTTCGCCGCCTCGCTCTGGCACCGCGGCATCCGCGTCGTCCATGTGGCGACGACCCTCCTCGCGATGGTCGACGCGGCGATCGGCGGCAAGACCGGCGTCAATCTCGGCCACGGGAAGAACCTCGTCGGCACGTTCTGGCAGCCGTCGGGCGTCATCTGCGACACGGCCGCGCTGGACAGCCTCCCCCCGCGCGAGGTGCGCTGCGGCCACGGCGAGATGGCGAAGTACCACTTCCTCACCGGCGACGACCTCCTCGGCCTGCCGCTCGAGGAGCGGATCGCGCGGTGCGTGGCGATCAAGGCGGAGGTGGTGGCGTCGGACGAGCGCGAATCCGGGCGGCGCGCGATCCTCAACTACGGACACACGCTCGCGCACGCACTCGAGATCGAGACCGGCTTCGCCATGGCCCACGGCGAAGCCGTCGCGGTCGGCATCGCCTACGCCGCGCGGCTCGCCCGGCGGCTCGGTCGGATCGGGGAGGACAGGGTCGGCCAGCACCTGCGCGTGCTGGAGGAGTACGGGCTGGACTCCGGCCTGCCTGCGACGTCCGATCCCGACCACCTCGTCGCGCTGATGCACGGCGACAAGAAGGCGCTCGACGGGTTGACCTTCGTCCTGGACGGTCCGCGCGGCGTCGAGGTGGTGCCGGGCGTCGACGGGGCGGAGGCGCGGAAGGCGCTCGCCGACATGGCGGTACGCTGACCCGCATGCCGCGTTCGGTGCTGCTGGTGAGCGGCCCGAACCTCGGGCTCCTCGGCCAGCGGGAGCCCCACGTCTACGGCACGGCGACGCTTGCCGACCACGTGCGCGCTGCAGGTGACGAAGCCGCCGCCCTCGGTCTCGCCCTCGTCCATGAACAGACCGAGCGCGCGTCCCGCATGGTCGAGATGGTGCACGCCGCCCGGGGCGTGCACGACGCGATCGTCGTCAATCCCGGGGCATTCACGCACTATGCGTGGAGCATCCACGACGCGCTGGCCGCGTTCGACGGCGTGGTCGTCGAGCTGCACCTCTCGAATCC
>JAGWXX010000079.1 GCA_018969685.1 Acidobacteriota bacterium
GGGGCAGTCCGCGATGATGAACGAGCGCTTCGGCGTGGCGAAGTAGCGCCACGCGACGTCGATCGTGATGCCCTGCTCGCGCTCCGCGCGCAGGCCGTCGGTGAGCAATGACAGGTCGACGTAGTCGTCCCCGCGACGCCGGCTGACCGCCTCGACGTGCTCGAGCTGGTCCTCGAAGATGCTCTTCGAGTCGTAGAGCAGACGGCCGATGAGCGTCGACTTGCCGTCGTCAACCGAGCCGACAGTGGCGAACCGGAGGCGCTCCATCTAGAAGTAGCCCTGCCGCTTGCGGTCCTCCATGCCGGCCTCCGACACGCGGTCGTCGGCGCGGGTGGCACCGCGCTCGGTGACGCGCGCCACGGCGGTCTCGGCGATGACCTCGTCGACGGTGAGGGCGACCGACGCGATCGCCGCCGTGCACGTGGCATCCCCGACGGTGCGGAACCGCACCATCTCCTCGACGACCTGGGCTCCGTCGTCCGGCGGGAGGAACTCGGTGACGGCCATGAGCATCCCGTCGCGGAGGAACACGGGCCGCCGGTGGGCGAAGTAGATCTCGGGGAGGTCGATGCCCTCGTCGGCGATGAACGTCCAGATGTCGAGCTCCGTCCAGTTGGACAGCGGGAAGACCCGGAAGTGCTCGCCCGGCCGGTACCGGCCGTTGTAGATGCCCCACAGCTCGGGGCGCTGGTTCTTGGGATCCCACTGGCCGAACGAGTCCCGGTGGGAGTAGACGCGCTCCTTGGCCCTGGCCCGTTCCTCGTCCCGCCGGGCTCCGCCGAAGACCGCGTCGAAACGGTGCTCGGCGATGGACTCCAGCAGGGTCACCGTCTGGATGGCGTTCCGGCTGGCCCGGGGGCCGGTCGGGTCGACGGCCCTGCCGGCGTCGATGGAGGCCTGCACGGACCCCACCACGAGGTCGAGGCCGAACTGGGCGACGGTGCGGTCGCGGAACTCCATGACCTCGGGGAAGTTGTGTCCGGTGTCGATGTGCATCACCGGGAAGGGGATCCGTGCGGGCGCGAAGGCCCGCATCGCGAGGTGCAGCATGACCACCGAGTCCTTGCCGCCGGAGAACAGCAGCACGGGTCGCTCGAACTCCGCGGCGACCTCGCGGATGATGGTGACGGATTCGTCGACGAGGCCGCCGACGTGGGATCGGACGCCGCCTGATGCCATCGCAGGCAGGCTAGTTGAGGCTCCCCGCGGACTTTTTGCTCAAATCCGCGTCGAGGGCAGGATTCCGGAAAGCCCCATCAAACGTGGGTGCTACCTTCGCGCCAGCGCCATCCGGCGCGGTTCGCACCACCACGGCTCGTGCACGCTGCACGAGGGGGAGACACAGCATGAGGAAAGCGCACAAGAGGGTCCTGGCCCTCGCGGCGGTCGCGGCGATGGGCCTCGCGGCCTGCGGCGGCGACTCGGCCAGCACCGAGGACACCACGGCTCCTGAGGAGACCGCGGTAGAGGAGACCGGCGCCGACTACGGCAACCTGAAGGTCGCCGTCGTCTACATCGGCGTGCCGGACGACAAGGGCTGGACCTACCAGCACGAGCAGGGCATCCTGCAGCTCGAGAGCGAGCTCGGCATCGAGGTCAAGCGCGTCGAGAACGTGCCCGAGGGCGACGAGGCCGAGGCCACCATGGAGGCGCTCGCGGCAGAGGGCTACAACCTGATGTTCGCGACCTCGTTCGGCTACGGAACCCCGATGGCGCGCGTCGCTGCCAAGCACCCGGAGGGTTGCTTCCAGTGGGCGACCGGCGCCAAGTTCCTCCTCACCTCCGAGATGGGCGGGGAATTCGCCACGTTCGACGACATCCCGGCGAACCTCGGCACCTACTTCGGTGCGGCCGAGGAGGCCCGCTACCTGTCCGGCATCGCCGCCGGCAAGGCCAGCGCATCGGGCAAGATCGGCTACGTCGCCGCCTTCCCGATTCCTGAGGTCATCCGCGGCATCAACGCCTTCACGCTCGGCGCCCAGTCGGTGAACCCGGACGCAACCGTCCAGGTGAGCTGGACCAAGACGTGGTTCGACCCGACGGTCGAGAAGGAAGCGGCGGAGTCGCTCCTCGACGCAGGCGTCGACGTGCTCGCACAGCACCAGGACACCACGGCGGCCGGTCTCGCAGCCGACGCGCGCGGTGCCAAGTGGGTCGGGTACAACAGCGACGTCTCGGAGGCGGCGCCCAATGCGTGGCTCACTGCGCCGACCTGGAACTGGGGTCCCTTCTACGTCCAGACCGCCAAGGCGGTCGCCGGCGGCACGTGCCCGAACGAGGAGTACTACGGCTCCATGGCGGACGGCATGGTCACCCTCGGTTCGTTCGGCTCGTCGGTTGACGCCGACACGCAGGCGCTGATCGCCGAGAAGCAGGCGGCCATCATCGACGGTTCGTTCGCGCCGTTCGACGGCCCGGTGTCGGATCAGGATGGCAAGGAAGTGGTCGCGGCAGGGTCGCGTCCGGAGCTCCTTGACCTGCTCGGCATGAGCTACTTCGTCAAGGGAGTCATCGGTTCGCCGCAAGGCTGATCGCAGACGATGACAGACGCCTCTCACGAGGTCGCGCGGGGGCCGCACCACTCCGGTGGTGTGGCCCCCAGCGCACTCTCGGCCCACCGCATCGTCAAGCGCTTCCCGGGAGTGCTCGCCAACGACGAGGTCGACTTCGACGTCCGTGCCGGCGAGGTGCACACCTTGCTGGGAGAGAACGGGGCGGGGAAGAGCACGCTTGCCGCAATCCTGTGCGGTCTCTACCAGCCGGACTCGGGGCACCTGGTCCGGAACGGCGTCGCGCTGCACCTTCCGACGCCTCGGGCGGGCCTGCAGCACGGCATCGCGATGGTGCACCAGCACTTCCGGTTGGTCGAGCGATTCACGGTGTCCGAGAACGTCGTGCTCGGGAGCCGCGACCTCGACTTCCGCCTGAAGCGCGGGCAGATCGACGAGCGCGTCGCAGCCGTCGCCGAGTCGTACGGACTGCCCATCGATCCGACGGCCACCGTGGGCGACCTGTCGGTCGGCCAGCGGCAGCGGGTCGAGATCGTCAAGGCGCTCTACCAGGGCGCGGAGATCCTCCTCCTCGACGAGCCGACGGCCGTGCTGGTTCCCGACGAGGTCGAGAAATTGTTCGAAAACGTGCACGCGATGACGCGTGCAGGCAAGTCGATCGTGTTCATCAGCCACAAGCTCGGCGAGGTCGTCGCCATCTCCGACCGCGTCACGGTGCTCCGGAACGGGCGGGTGACCGGCCATGTCTCGGGCAAGGGCGCTGCCGATGCCCGTGAGCTGGCCAGGCTGATGGTGGGTCGCGACATCGAGATGCGGCCGCAGCGCGCGACACATCCGATCGGCCACGAGGTGCTGCAGATCCGCAACCTGTCGCTGGCACTCGGCGGGGTGGGCGTCCTCTCCGACGTCTCCTTCAACATCCACGAGGGCGAGATGGTGGGCATCGCGGGCGTCGCGGGCAACGGCCAGCGCGAGCTCGCAGACACGATCGCAGGGCTCGTCACGCCGACGGGCGGCTCCATCGCCATCGCGGGCACGATGTGCACCGGTCGCGGTCCGATCCACTCCCGCGAGCTCGGCCTCGCCTACGTGCCGGAGGACCGGCTCGGGACCGGCTTGGTGCCGTCGATGTCGATCCTCGACAACCTGCTGCTGACCCGCGAGCGGAGCGTGCTGGTCGACAGGACCTCGTTGCGGCCGGAGGCCGCGCGGCTGATCGACCAGTTCGAGATCAAGGCGAACGGCCCCGACCATCCGGCGCGGAAGCTGTCCGGGGGGAACGCCCAGAAGGTCCTGCTGGCGAGGGAGCTCTCTGGGGGCAGGACCACGACGAAGCTCCTCGTGGTGTGCTCTCCGACCCGCGGCCTCGACGTGGGCGCGATCGAGACCGTCCGCAGGCTGCTGAACGACGCCCGGAGCGCGGGTCAGGCGATCCTGCTCGTCTCGGAGGATCTCGATGAGGTCATGTCGCTCGCCGACCGCATCCTCGTGCTCTACCGGGGTCGAATCGTGCACGAAACCCCCGGCGAGACTGCGAGCCTCGCCGCGGTCGGCGCCGCCATGGCCGGCGTGCTCCAAGGGGTGGCGTAGCCGTGGGCATCCCGGTCCGGATCACCTTCGAGCAGCGGGGGGATGCACCACGACGGCTGTCGCTGCTGGTTCCCATGGGCAGCGTGGTGGCGGCGCTGGTCTTCGGGGCGGTCTTCCTGCTGGCGACGGGGTACTCGCCGCTCGACACCTACTCGAACATGCTGAGCGGCAGCTTCGCGACGAGCCGAGGAGTCACCGACACGCTCGCACTCGCGACGGTGCTGATCTGCACCGGAGTCGCGGCAGCGTTCGCGTTCCAGATGAACGTCTACAACATCGGCGGCGAGGGACAGCTCTATCTCGGCCTCATCGGCGCTGCGTGGGCCGGCATTTCGCTCGGCGAGCACCTCCCGTCGCTGGTCATGGTGCCGTTGGTGCTTGCGGTGGGGGCGCTGTCGGGAGCGGCCTGGATCTTCGTCCCGGCGTGGGTCCGTTCGCGGCTGGGGACGAGCGAGATCGTGTCGACGCTGCTGCTCACGTACGTGGGTGCGAGCCTGGTCGAGTACGTGATCTACACGCCCGGCAGCTACTTCCGGAACCCCAACACGCCGTTCCCGCAGGGCCGGCTGGTCGCCGCCTCGGCGAAGCTGGACCCGTTCGGCGATTCGCGCCTCTACCCGACCATCATCGTGTCCGTCGTGGTCGCCGTCGCGCTCGCGTGGGTGGTCCGGCGCACCGAGTACGGGTACCGGATCAAGGTGATCGCCGACTCCCCGAAGGCCGCGCAGTACGCCGGCATCAGCGCGAGGCGCACGACGATGTCCGTCATGCTCGTCTCGGGCGCGCTGGCGGGTCTCGGGGGCGCGCTGCTCGTCGTCGGCCCCTACGGGAAGATCGAACCGAGCATCGTGAACCTCGGCTACGGGTATGCGGGGATCGTGATCGCGGCCCTCGCGAGGAACAACCTCGCCGCCATCGTGGTGAGCGCGGTGCTCTTCTCGGGGCTGCGCGTCGGCGGGGAGAAGCTGCAGATCACGACCGACACCCCGATCCACATCGGGGTCATGCTGCAGGGTGCGATCCTGCTCTTCGCACTGGGCGGGGAGGCGTTCCGTCGCTACCGGATCAGGATCGTCCGGACGGGTGTGGCGACGTGAACTCCAACATCTGGGTCCTGATGACCGGCGACTCCGTCGCCATTGCCACGACGCTGGTGCTGGCGGCGCTCGGCGCGCTGTTCACCGAGCGGTCGGGCGTGCTCAATCTCGGGGTGGAGGGAATCCTGCTCTCGTCGGCGGTCAGCTCCTTCCTCGCAGCCGACGCGTCGGGGAGCATCTGGCTCGGATTGGCGGTCGGCTGCCTCGTCGGAGCGGCCCTGGCCGGCATCCACGGCGCGCTGTCCGTGGTGTTCCGTGCGAACCAGATCGTCGCCGGACTCGCGCTGGTCATCTTCGGCACGGGACTCGCCAACTTCCTCGGCAAGCCGGTCGAGGGCAAGCCCGTGACGACGACCATCAAGCCGCTGTCGTTCGGCGCGCTGTCGGACATGCCGTTGCTCGGACCCGTCGTCTTCGGACACGACGTCGTCACGTACCTTGCGCTCGTGCTGGCTGTCGCGTCGTCCATCTACCTCTTCCGCACGCGGCCGGGATTGGAGCTGAGGGCGACCGGGGACGATCCAGCCACGGTCGACGCACAGGGTCTCTCCGTGGCGTCGATCCGCATCAGGTACACGCTGTTCGGGGGCGTGCTCATCGGCCTCGGAGGGAGCTGGCTGATGCTCGCGCAGAGCGCGGCGTGGCACCAGGCCGCCACCACGAACGGACTCGGCTGGATCGCGCTCGCCCTCGTGGTGTTCGCGGGATGGAGGCCGGTGAGGATCGTCTTCGGCGCGGTGCTCTTCGGGTTCACCCTCCAGCTGCCCTTCACCCTCCAGGCGGAGCAGATCACCGTCATCCCCTCGGCAGTGATGCAGATGCTCCCGTATCTCGCGACGCTCGTCGCGATGATCGCGCTCAGCAGGCCCGGCAGCCGCAACCTCCTCGGTGCCCCCCGGGCGCTCGGCCAGCCGTTCGTCCGCGACGAGCGCTAGGGCGCGCCCGTCCCGTGGCTGCGGTGATCGACGATCGGTCGTCGGACGACGCGATCCTCGGCGTGCTGCACGCGGCGGCCGACGCGGTGCGCGAGGTGCTGGACGCCAACGAGGACTGGTCGATGTCGGGCGTCCGCGCGACGCAGTACGCGGTCGACCTTCGGGCGGATGCTGCCGCGCTCGCGGTGCTGCACGCGGCAGGGTGCGCGGTGATGTCGGAGGAGAGCGGCTTCACCGTCCCGGATGGCGGCGGTCGCGGCCTCACGGTCGTGCTGGACCCGCTCGACGGATCGACGAACGCGAGCCGTCGCGTCCCGTGGTATGCGACGGCCCTGTGCGCGGTCGACGGGCAGGGCATGCGCGCGTCGGTGGTGGCGAACCAGGCGGCCGGGAACGACCGGTGGTGGGCGTCGCGCGGCGGCGGGGCGTCCCGCAACGGCTCGCCCGTCAGCACCTCGGGGTGCGCGTCGATGTCGGAGGCGGTCATCGGTGTCTCGGGCCTGCCCCGTGAACGCCCGGGCTGGGCGCAGTTCCGCGCGCTGGGCGCCGCGGCGCTCGACATCTGCCTCGTGGCATCGGGATCGTTGGACGCGTGGATCGACTTCAACCGGCACGGAGCGTGGGACTACCTCGCGAGCCTGCTGGTCCTGCGCGAGGCGGGCGGCGCCGACGTCGAGCTCGAGGGTCGCGACCCCGTCGCGCTCGGCCATGCCGACCGGCGAACGGTGCTCGTCGCAGCGACGCCGTCGCTGCTCGACGAGGTGCTCGCGGTGCGCCGCGCGCACCGGCGCGGCTAGCCGGCGCGGAGCGCGTCGCGGATGGCGTTCACACCGTCCGCGAGTGCGCGGCGGCCGTCGCCGTCCAGCACCGCAAACGCCGGCGCGACGATGTCGTCGGTGATCCGCTCGGCGAGTTCCATCCGTGCCACGGCGTCGACCGGCATCGCCGGGGTGTCGTCCTCGCTCCAGCCGAACATCTTCACGTCGCCGGGCCGCTTGAGGAAGTGCGCCTGCTTCGACGTCAACCCGGC
>JAGWXX010000080.1 GCA_018969685.1 Acidobacteriota bacterium
TCTTCGCCGACATCCGTCCTGCGTGCAGCTTCGTCGAGATCTCCCGGCTGATGCTGCCGGAACTCGTCGTCGAGCTGGAGATGACGGCCATCGTCCGGGACGCGTGAACCGGGAACTCGTCGCCCGTCTGGGCGGCCTCGGGTCGACCGAGGACGCGCGGACTGCCGTGGCGTCGGTGTACGCGCACGACGCGACATTCACGGGGTCGGCGCCGCTCGGCACCGTGACGGGAGTCGACGCCATCGGAGCCTTCTACGCCTCGGTCGGAGGTGCCTTCGGCGGATTCACCCGGACGCCGCTGCTGACGGCGACGTACCGGGATGCCTCCACGGGGCACGACGTGCTGACGGTGCTCGGGACCTGGAGCGGCACGATGAAGGGGGACTGGCTAGGGCTGCCCGCGAGTGGGCGCCGCCACGAATTCCGGTCGATTGATGTGCATCGGGTGGCCGACGGCCAGGTGGTGGACACGGTGGCGATGCTCGACCTGCTGGACCTGGCGGTGCAGTGCGGATCTGCGGACCCGCGGCTTGCCGCACGTTCGACGGGGCCATGGCCGGCACCTCGTGCTCACCGGGCCGGCGATGGCGCGGATGCCGCTGCCGCGGTGCAGGCGTGGCTGGGCGAGGTCGCCGACCCGGGGGAGGACCTCGAGGTGCTCCGCTCGGCGAGGCACCTCGCACGGCTTTCCCGGGAATTCCGATGGCACGGCCCCGCTGCGATCGGATCCTTCGAGGGAGGGATGGCGTTCGTCGAGGGCCAACAGCACCCGTTCCGTCGCTCGTTCAGTTCGCGACGGGGAGGGTCGGTGGATCCGACCCACCGGCGCATCGTCCATGGGGCCGACGGCTCGACCGTGGTCTCGGGTTCGTGGCCCGCGTTGATCGGCTCGCACACGGGAGGTGGGTGGCTCGGCGTGCCCGCGTCCGGACGCGACGTCGCATTGCGGATTGTCGACGTCTATTTTGTCGTGGACGGCCTGATCGAGGAGAATTGGGTGATGATCGACATGGTCCACGCGCTGACGCAGATGGGCGTCGAGACGGGATTCGGCGCCGCGTGCTGAGGTCGGTCCGCTCGCTCGTCCGGTTCGCCCGCCCCGAATGGCGCGGTTCCCGCCGCCGCCTCGCGCGCTGCGGAGACATCGACGACGTCCGCCTTGTGGCGCGACGCCGGCTGCCTGCGGGCGTGTTCGACTACATCGACGGCGCGGCGGAGGACGAGAGAACCATGGCCGACAACGCGGCGGCGTTCAACCGGGTCCGCATCGAGCCGCGCATTCTCGTCGACGTGGCGAAGGTCGACGCGTCCACGACCCTTCTGGGTCGGCGCCTGCCGTACCCCCTCGCGCTGGCGCCCACGGGCTTCACCCGCATCGCCCACTGGGAGGGCGAGTTGGCGGTGGCGCGCGCTGCGGCGAAGGCCGGCCTTCCGTACGCGCTTTCAACGCTGGGCACCCGCAGCATCGAGGAGCTCGCAGCAGTGTCGGACGGGCCGAAGTGGTTCCAGCTCTACGTGTGGCGCGACCGTGGTCTTGCAAAGGAGTTGATGGCCCGGGCACGCGAGTCGGGCTTCACGTGCATCATGCCGACGGTCGACACCGCCGTGCTCGGTCGTCGCGAGCGCGACGTGCGGCGCGGGTTCACGCTTCCGCCGAAGATCGGGCCGTCGACCCTCGTCGACGGGGCCAGGCACCCGGCATGGACGTGGAATCTCGTGCGCCGGGAGCCGATCACCTTCTCGTCGGTGGCGGGCCATTCGGGCATCGACGGGTCGACGGCGGTCTCGCTGTCGTCCTACGTCGCGACCCAGTTCGACCCGTCGTTCTCGTGGCGGGACATCGAGTGGGTCCGGAGCGAGGCGGGCATGCCCGTGATGCTCAAGGGCGTGCAGTCGGCGGCCGACGTGCGGACTGCAGCGTCGGTCGGCGTCGACGCCGTGGTGCTGTCGAACCACGGCGGCCGGCAGTTCGACGGCGCACCCGCTCCCCTCGACCTGCTGCCCGAGGTGATGGATGCGGTCGGCGAGTCGATCGAGGTGCTCGTCGACGGCGGCGTGCGGCGGGGGAGCGACGTGGTGAAGGCGGTGCGGCTGGGCGCCCGGGCGGTGCTGATCGGCCGCCCGTATCTCTACGGCCTGGCCGCCGCGGGCGAGGAGGGCGTGTCGTGGGTGATCTCGCACCTCACGTCCGGCATCGACCGCACGCTGCGCCTGACGGGATCGCCGGCGATCGCCGACGTCGTGCTCCACCGCGACGCCGCCCGCTGAGGCGGCTGGCGGGCTACTCCTTGGGGGCTGCGGCCTTCTTGGCGGGGGCGGCCTTGCGTGCCGGAGCCGCCTTCTTTGCGGGGGCGGCCTTCTTGCGCGCGCCGTACCGCTTGTTGAAGCGCTCGACGCGGCCGGCGGAGTCGATGATCTTCATCTGGCCGGTGAAGAAGGGATGGCTGGCGTTGCTGATGTCCAGCTGGATCACGGGGTAGGAGTTGCCGTCCTCCCACTGGACCGTCTTGGACGGGTCGACCTTGACGGTCGAGCGGGTCAGGAAGCGGTAATTCGCCGACGCGTCCTCGAAGACGACGAAGCGGTACTCGGGGTGGATGTCGGCCTTCATGGAGCCCTGAGTGTATCGGGTGCCGGCTCCCCCTATACTCCTGCCGTGCCAAATCGCTGTGACGTGCTCGACAAGCGCCCTGCCACCGGGCATTCGGTGTCGCACTCGAACATCAAGACGAAGCGCTGGTGGAAGGTCAATGCCCAGAAGAAGCGGTTCTGGCTGCCCTCGGAGAAGCGCTGGATCGTGCTCCACGTGAGCGCGAAGGGCCTTCGCACGATCGACAAGGTGGGCATCGAGCGGGTCGTCGCCGACCTGCGCGCCGCCGGGAGGAAGATCTGACGTGGCAGCCAAGAGCAAGGACCGCCGCCCGATCATCAAGCTCCGCAGCACGGCCGACACCGGCTACGTCTACGTGACGCGCAAGAACAAGTTGAACACCCGCGAGCGGATCGAGCTGAAGAAGTACGACCCGATCGTGCGCAAGCACGTCATCTTCAAGGAAGAGCGCTAGAGCGCCGAGGCGAGGTCGGCGACCAGGTCGCTGGCCGCCTCGAGACCCGTCGACAGCCTGAGCAACCCGTCGGTCGCACCAGCAAGCGCCCGTCCCTCGACGTCGAGTCCCACGTGGGTGCTCGATGCGGGATGGCAGATCAGCGTTTCGGGCCCGCCGAGCGACACCGCCGGTCGGATGAGCGAGAGCTGCGAGACGAGCCGCTCGGCGGCGGCGGCACCGCCCCGCAATTCGAACGACAGCATCGAGCCGAACCGTCGCATTTGCGCCGATGCGAGCGCGTGCTGCGGGTGCGACGCCAGCCCTGGATGGTGCACGGCGGAGACCTCCGCGCGCGACTCGAGGAACCGGGCGATCGCCAGCGCGCTCTCGCACTGGCGGTCGTGTCGCACGGCGAGCGTCCGGATGCCGCGCAGCGCATTGTGCGCGTCGTAGGGCGACGCGGTGGCGCCGTGCAGCACCGCGTACCCCCAGAGTGCGTCGACGAGTTCCTTCTCGCCCGCGACGACGCCCAGCATGGCGTCGTTGTGGCCCGCGATGCCCTTGGTGGCCGAGTGCAGCACGAGCGACGCGCCGTGGCGCAGCGGCGATGCGCCGAGCGGCGTGGCCAGCGTGGAGTCGACCACCGTGTAGGGGCCGCGGATCGCGCCGATTTCGTCGAGGTCGACGAGTCCGAGGCGCGGGTTTGACGGCGTCTCGGCGAGGACGAGCATCGTCCTGCCGGGCCGCACGGCAGCGGCGAACGCCCCGGGGGCCGTGCCGTCGACGAACGTCACCTCGATGCCGAGGCGCGCGCAGGGTCCGGTGAGGAAGGCGTGCGTGCCGCCGTACACCTGCTGCTGCGCGACGATGTGGTCGCCGGTGGAGCACAGGGCGAGCACGGTCGATGCGATCGCGCCCATGCCGGACGAGAAGGCGAGCGCGTCCTCCGCGCCCTCGAGCTCGGCGATCGCCTGCTCGAATGCGCGCACCGTGGGGTTGGCGTACCGCGCGTAGTTGCCGGTCTGGTGCACGGCGAGCGCCGCGTCACGGCTGGCGGGGACGCCCGACGTCTGCCAGGTGGTCGAGGTCCACAGCGCCGGCGCCAGCGAGCCCGATCCGTCGCGACCGCTGGTGACGGCGGTGGTGTCGGGTTCGTGCCCTGTCACGCGACTCAGCGTACGGGGAGGTTCGGCACCACCGCCGAGGCGACGAGGTCGAGGTGGTCGAGGTCGGCCAGGTCGAGCAGCTGCAGGTAGGTGCGCTGCACGCCCCGCGACCCCCACAAGGCGAGGCGTTCGACGAGCTCGTCGGGCGTGCCGCACAGTCCGTTGGCGCGCAGCTCGGCCGGATCGCGGCCGATTGCGGAGGCGCGTCGGGCCACCTCGGCGTCGCTCCCGCCGCAGGCGAGGCACAGCGCGACGGACATCGTCATCGAGGCGGGGTCGCGGCCGATCGACTCGCAGGCCGCGCGCACCCGGTCGCGCTGCCGCTCGAACTCGCCCTCCCCGGGGAAGGCGACGTTGAACTCCGCGGCGTGGCGTGCGGCGAGTGCGGGCGTGCGCACCGCGCCACGGCCGCCCACGATGATCGGCGGCGGCGCCTGGATCGGCTTCGGCAGGGCGGGGGACTCGACGACGGAGTAGTGGCGGCCGGCGAAGGAGAACGTGTCGCCCGCAGGGGTGCGCCACAGGCCGTCGACGATGGCGAGCTGCTCCTCGAGCACGTCGAAGCGCTCGCGCACCTCGGGGAAGGCGATGCCGTAGGCGCGGTGCTCGGCGTCGAACCAGCCTGCGCCGAGGCCCAGTTCGACGCGTCCACCCGACATGTCGTCGACGTTGGCAACGGAGATGGCGAGCACGCCGGGATGTCGGAACGTCGCCGAGTTGACGAGCGTGCCGAGGCGGATGCGCGAGGTGTCGCGTGCGAGGCCGGCGAGCGTCGTCCACGCGTCGCTCGGACCCGGCAAGCCGTCGACGCCTCCCATCTTGAGGTAGTGGTCGGAACGGAAGAACGCGTCGAAGCCGAGGTGCTCGGCGCGGCGCGCGACGGCGAGGAGATCGTCGTACCGCGCGCCTTGCTGCGGTTCGGTGAAGATGCGCAGTTGCATGGAGCGAGGGTACGGCACGGAGCGTTGTGCTCCCGCGTTGGTAGCGTGAGCATCTGGCGACGTGGCCGAATGGTTCAGGCAAGGGCCTGCAAAGCCCTGTATCCGGGTTCGATTCCCGGCGTCGCCTCCACTCTCGTTGCGCCTGACTCGTGCCGGATGCGCGGCTCCGTGCGCCCGCCATCTCCATCGTGCCTCGTGACGTCGGGCAGGTATCGCCACATTTCCGCCCTCGGATACGGTTGAAGCCTCGAGCGTGGAGGGCGACATGGCGCAGACGGCGGACTCCGGAGGGCGGCCTGCCCACAGGACGGGACTGAAGACCCGGCTGCGCTACCGCGTCGACGTGGCGCTGGCTCGGGGCCCGTTCACGCTGATCGTCTGGCTGGGAATGCTCACGCTCGCCGTGATCGTCCTCGCAACGTCGATCATGACCGTGTTCCGGATGACCGGCTTCAACGGCGAGGAGGGTCGGCTCGATCCGCTCGAGGCGTTCTGGCAGTCGCTCCTCCGGGTGCTCGATGCCGGGACGTTTGCAGGTGACACGGGTTGGACGGCGCGGTTGCTCGCGCTGGTGGTCACGCTGGTCGGGATCTTCATTGCCGGCAGCCTGATCGGTCTCATCGCCAACAGCGTCGACCAGCGAATCGGGGAGCTGCGCCGCGGCCGGAGCTTGGTGCTCGAGCGCGACCACACCCTGATCCTCGGCTGGTCGCCGAGGGTGCCGGCCATCGTCGCCGAACTGACGATTGCCAACGACAGCAGGGCTCGTGCGGCGATCGTGGTGCTCGCGCCGCACGACAAGACGGAGATGGAGGATGCGCTCCGCTCGTTCACCAAGGCCCATCGTTCGACGCGGATCGTCTGCCGCAGCGGGGACGCATGGTCCTCGGCCAATCTCGAGCTGGTCAACGTCGCCGGGGCGCGGTCGATCATCGTGGTCGGCGAAGGCACCGATGCCGATGCGACGACCGTGAAGGTGCTGCTCGCCATCCGTGCCCATCGTGCCGCGACGGCGCCGGACGACGCAGCGCACGTCGTCGCCGAGATCGCGTCGCGCGAGACCGCCCGGTCGCTCCGGGCCTTGTTTGGCCGCGGTCTCGTCGCCGTCCAATCGGACGACGTCGTCGCCGAGCTCACTGCACAGGCGTGCCGCAAGCGCGGCCTCGGCGCCGTCTTCCGCGAGCTGCTCGACTTCGACGGTCACGAGATCTACTTCGCCCCGTTCCCCGAGCTGACGGGCCGCTCGTATGCGCAGTGCCAGCTGTCGTTCGAGTCGACCTCGATCATCGGGATCCTGGACGCGCGGGGAACCGTGGTGCTCAGCCCCCCGCCGGAGGTGCTGCTGGGAGAGGGAGACCAGTTGATCGGCATCTCCGAGGACGATTCGACCTTCGTTGCGGTGCCGCCCGTGCGCACGCCCCGCGCCGGAAGCCCGATGTCCGATTCCATGGCCGCGGGACCCCGCCGCGTGGTCATTGCAGGCTGGAGCGACCTCGGTCCCCGGGTGGTGCACGAGCTCGACGAGTTCCTCGACGAACGGACGACGATCGAGATCATGGTCGATCCCGCCCGCGTCGACCCGCGGAGGGTGGGCGCCTCACTCGACGTGAGGAACGTCGCGATCGAGGTGAGCGAGTTGTCCGGGGGGCCCGAGGTCGTGGCGGAGCACGCGGCGAGGCGCTCGTTCCACGAGGTGATCGTGCTCGGCTACCGCGATGCAGGGGAGGACGACGCCGACGCACACACCCTCCTGACGCTCCTCGCGTTCCAGCAGGTGCGGCGCGACGAGACGCTCGGACCCGTGCGAATGGTGGCCGAGCTGCTCGACCAGCGAAATGCGCCCCTCGCCCGGGTCAGCGGCGCAGACGACTTCATCGTGAGCGACGAGCTGACGAGCATGCTCCTCGCCCAGCTCAGCGAGCGGCACGAGCTCGAGCAGGTCTTCCTCGACCTCTTCTCGCCGACGGGTTGTTCGATCGGCT
>JAGWXX010000081.1 GCA_018969685.1 Acidobacteriota bacterium
CGGAGCACCACGAACGTGGCGACGTCGAACACCGAGCTGACCGTCCCGAACACGAGCATCGCGGTGCGGATCGCGCCGACATCCCACTGTCGAGGACGTTCGACGAGTTCCGGGTCGACGCGGTCCCCCGCGACGGCCATCGCGGGGACGTCGGACAGCACGTTCAACAGGAGGATCTGACGGGGCAGCAAGGGGAGGAACGGCAGGAAGGCCGCCGCGAACGCCATCGACAGCATGTTGCCGAAGTTCGCGCTCACCGTGACCCGGACGTAGGTGAGGGTGTTGACGAACGTCCTGCGACCGAGCTCGACGCCGTCGGCCACCACTTCCAGGTTCTTGTCGAGCAGCACCAGGGCCGCGGCCTGCTTCGCGGCGTCCACGGCGGTGTCCACGGAGATCCCGACGTCGGCGCCGTGCAGCGCCACCGCATCGTTGATGCCGTCGCCGAGGAACCCCACCGTCTCGCCCCGCTCGCGCAGGGCCGCGACGATCCGCTGCTTGTGCAGCGGCTCCATCTCGGCCATGACGCCGACGGTCGCGCACCGCGACGCGAGCTCGCGGTCGTCCAGTGCCGCGACCTCCGCGCCCGTGAGCACCGGTGCGGCGTCGACGCCCGCCATCGCCGCGACGTGCGCTGCGGCGAACCGGTTGTCCCCCGTCACCAGCACGATGCGGACGCCCAGGGTGCGGAGCCGGTCGATGGCCGCGAGCGCACCGTGCTTCGGCGGGTCGTGGAACGCGAGCAGTCCGCGGAGCACCATGTCGCACTCGTCACCGACCCCGACGGACCTCGCGGCCGGCATCTCCCTCGTCGCGACGGCGAGCACGCGGAAGCCCTCCGCGCTGAGCTCCGCGAACCGCCCGCGCACGCGGGTCTCCGCCTCGACGAGCGGAACCACCGTTCCGCCCGCCTTCGCCCACCGGCACGCACCCAGCACCTGTCCGACTGCGCCCTTCACGACGAGCACGGTCGAGGTGCCGTCACGGACCAGCACGCCGAGCCGCTTGCGCGAGAAGTCGTACGGGACGTCGTCGAGCAGCACCCCTCCCGGACGCCCTCCCGCGCGCACGACCGCGTCGTCAATGGCGTTGCCCGCATTGCGCTGAAGCGAGGCGTTCAGTGCGGCGAGGCGGAGCACCTCGGGATCAGGCTCCCCGTCGATGCCGATCGCTTGGTCGAGCCGCACCGCCCCCTCGGTCAGGGTGCCGGTCTTGTCGGTGCAGAGCACCGTCATCGCGCCGATGTCCTCGATGGCGTCCAGTCGGCGGACGATCACCTTGCGCGCGGCCATTCGGCGCGCGCCGGCGGCGAGCGACACGGCCACGATGGCCGGCAGCAGCTGCGGCGTCAGTCCGACCGCGAGCGCGAGCGCGAAGAGGAACGACTCCGTGACGGGCCGGTGGAGCACGAGGTTCACCGCGAAGATCGCGGCGACCAGGATGGCCACCATCCGGACGAGGAGGATCCCGAAGCGCTCCATGCCGCGCTCGAACCCCGTCGTGGGATCCGCGCTCCCCAGCGACGCTGCGAGCGCGCCGAACTCGGTCTCGCGTCCCGTCCGTACCACCAGCACCTCGCCGGTGCCGCTGACCACGTGGGTGCCCATGAACGCACAGTTCGTCCTCCCCGAGGGCTCCACGGCGGGATGACGCAGTCCCGGTCGCTTCTCGACCGGGTACGGCTCGCCGGTCAGCACGGCTTCGTCGACGACGAGGGCGTCGGCGATCAGCACGCGTGCGTCGCCCGGTACGACGTCGCCGGCGCGCAGCACCACGATGTCGCCCGGCACGATCCGGTCGACTGGCATGGAGGTCTCCCGTCCGTCGCGCCGCACCTCGGCCGACACGCGCACCCGCGACACGAGGGCGTCGACGGCCGTACCTGCACGGTGCTCCTGCCAGAAGCCGAGCGCGCCGCTCACCGCGACGATCGCGAGGATGATCGCCCCGTCGAGCACCTCGCCGAGCAGCATCGACGCGACGGTCGCTGCGACCAGCACGAGGATGATCGGGCTCTCGACCTGTGCGAGGACGAGCCGCCACCCCCTGTGCCCCCGGGGTCCGTCGATCGTGTTCGGGCCGTGACGCGCGAACATGCGTGCTGCCTCGGACCCGCTCAACCCGTCGCGGGTCGACCCGCACCGGCGGAGCAGTGCATCCTCGGGCGCCGACCAGAGCTCGTGGGCATCGCCCACCGATGCGCGCACCGCCGCCACCCGACCAGTGTCATGGCGCTCCCTGCCGCGGACACGGGACGAGGGTCCCTCCCTAGCGCGGCGCAGGTGCACCCGTCAGAGCGGGCGCGAGTCGCTCCAGCTCCCGTCGCAGGCCAGCACCGTCAACGTGCCCGGGTCGATGCGGAACACCGCGTCCTGTCCGAACTCTGCGCCGAGCGCACGCGCCGATTCGTCCGACATCCCGACCACGGCCCAGCCCTCTTCGTGGTGCGGCGACGCGGGATCGCAGCCCACGGCGCGGTGGGGCTGGAAGCCCAGCTGCACGATCCGCGCACGGAGTGCACGGTTCGCCGTGCGGTTCTCGTCCTCCGTCGGCCGGAGCGCGCCCGGATTCCATGCCGTCACCACGTGCACGGTGCCGTTGCGCAGCAGTTCGGACTCGGCCGCACCGACCAGCACTGCGCCATCGGCGATGCGCACCTCGGCCGCGAGGTACGTCGCACGCACCTCCGCGGTGACGCGCCCCGAGGGAGCCCCCGTCATTCCTCGACCTGGTCCACGAAGCACCCCGGCGCCGGCACGTCGGCCGCGACGTACAGGCCGGCGTCGCCGGACTCGGAGGACCACGCGTCCATGACCGTGCGCAGATCGGCAGTCAGCTGGTCGCGAACCGACGGATCGAACAGCAGCGTCGGGCAGACGTGGATTGGCGGACCGTTCTTCCCCGAGGGAAACGCAACCCCGATCTCGACGATGCCGTAGCCCAGCCTCGACCAGTCCTGCTGGTACGAGCTCACCGACGCCACGCGCTGTCCCGCCCGCACCTCGTCACCCGGCTGCACGAGCGGATCCTCGACGTGCTCGGTTTCGAAGTACACGCCGTCGCCACAGTCCGTGCCGCGTGCGGCGACCCTCACGCTGAAATCCCCGCTGTACAGCCGCGGAACCTCGCACACCAACCCGTCCACGAGCGACGTCACAGGAGTGCCCAGGGGCAGGACGAAGTTCCACTGCGGATCGCGCCCCGACTCTCCACCCCACCCGAACGGCAGGAACAGGTAGCGGATGCGGTCGTTGTGCGCCACGGCCTTCGGGTCGTTCTCGATGCCCTCCTCGAACGGTGGCTGCACGCCATCGATCTGCAGCGCGCCTGCCCGACCGGTCGACGCGTCGAACGGCCGCAGATCGAAGCCCACGCCCCGCATGACGGCGACGTCCTCCACGGTCGGTGCTGCACCGTCACGTCCACACCCTGCGAGCGCAATCACTGCAGTGGCAACGATGGCGGCGAGCATCCCACGCCGCCTCCCGCTGGCGATGGCGTTCGGCATCAGGTCCACGGTGGCCCCCGGAATGAACACACGGTTCGGGCCCCGTCCCTCGTGGGAAGGGGCCCGAACCGCACTGGTGGCGGGGGCAGGATTTGAACCTGCGACCTTCGGGTTATGAGCCCGACGAGCTACCGGACTGCTCCACCCCGCGCCGACTGACCAGCACGGTAGCGACCCAGCCGCGCCGCGGCAACCCGACCGGTAATGTCCGGACGATCGTCGCGCGCGCCGCACGACACTCCGCCATGCCGCTCTTCTCCCGTTCCCCGAAGGCCTCCGCCGACGACCTCGCCACGCTGCGTGCCGAGGTCGAGGCGCTGCGCACCGAGCTGGTGCGTCGCACCACCGACCTGTCGCTCGTCAGCGCGGCGGCGAACACCCTCGACCAGCGCATCGCAGCGCTCGACGCCCGGGTCGCATCCATGACCGGCGAGATCTCCGCCCAGCTGCACGAGCTCGGCGGCGAGATCGACCGGCTCGCATCGCAGGCACCGACGCCGCAGATCGCCGCCGCCATCGAGGCGCTCCAGGCGAGCCAGCGCCGGTTGGCCAACGAGCAGGCGCGCTACGAAATCGCGTTCCGGCAGGACCTCGCGGCCATCGCCGACTCGCTGCAGCGCCGCTAGCGGGAGATCAACCCGAGCGCGCGACGGATGAGGTCGCGCGCCTCGGCCTGCTTCTGCTGGTACAGCGCGAAGTTCGGCGGCGTGCTGGCGAGGGCCGCGTCGGCCTCGGCGAAGAGCTGGTCGGCGAGCTCGAGCAGCTGGACTGCGTCGAGCGAGCCCGGATCGACCGCCGACGATGGGACGGTCGTCGTGGTCGACGACCCGTCGTCGGGCAGCGTTGCGTCGGTGCCGGACGAGTCGTCGCCCTCCGTTGCGTCCGACGCTCCGTCATCGATGCGGTCGCCGATGTCGCCGGTGTAGCCGGGGAACATGCGGCGCACCGCCTCGCCGAGCGAGTCGGCGATGACGACCTTGTTGTCGTAGAAGGCGAGGAACTTGCGGACGAACACCTGGCGCGCGTTCGCGTCGTCGGGGCGCACGTACAGCGGCCGCACGTAGAGCAGTCCGTCGGCGACCGGCACCAGTTGAATGTCGCCGAACACCACGCGCGACCCGCGCTGGTCGAGCAGCGTCACCTGCTGCGCGACCACCGAGTCGCTGCCGAACTCCGCGGCGACGGTGGCCGGACCCTCCGGCAGCGGCGATGCAACGTCGTACAGCGTCAGGCGCCCGTAGCTGGACGGGTCGCTCGACACCACCATGAACGCGCGGAGCTCCTTGCGGGCGTCGTCCGACGAGAACGGCACGAACGGACGCAGCATCGAGAACGTCCCCGAACCCGACGTGTCGCCCGGCGCGTGGAACAAGGTGAAGTACGGCTCGAAGCGCAGGACGTTCGCGTCCTGCACGTCGATCACCTCGGTCGGGCCGACCGTGCCCGACGTTCCGGCGAGCGCGATGCCGCCCTCCGGCTCGGTGGACGACGCCTGCGCCACGCTCCATGCCGCATCGCGGTTGAAGAACAGGTCGGCGTCGTCGAACTGGTAGCGGCCGAACATGTTGGTCTGCACCCGGAACAGGTCCTCCGGATAGCGGAAGTGCGAGACCAGCGCCGGGGGTGCTTCGCTCACCGGCGTGAACAGGCCCGGGAAGGCCGAGGCCCACGCCGCGACGATCGGATCGTCGTCGTCGACGAGGTAGAAGGTCGGCTGGCCGGTGTACCCGTCGACCGCGACCTTGACGCTGTTGCGCACGTAGTTGAACGTCGCATTGAGCCCCGAGCCCGGCGTCAGCTGGGACGTGTTCGCGAACTGCGCGTACGGGTACCGGCTGGAGATGGTGAAGGCGTCGACCACCCACGTGATGCGGCCGTCGACCACGACCGGATACGGATCCGCGTCGTAGCGCAGGAACGGCGCGATCTTGTCGAGGCGCTCGCGCACGTTGCGCACCCACATGATCCGCGACTCGTCGGTGATGAGGCCCGAACCGAAGAGGTTGAACTCGCCGAAGTGCACCGCGAACGCCGCGCGGCGCACGGCAGACGACAGCAGGACGCCGCCGTCGCCGTCGTACGTCGACGCCTCGGTGTCGGGGCACGGCTGCTCGGGCTGCTCGGTGGCGAGCAGCGCGTAGTCGTCGATGCGGTCGCCCACGTAGAGCTGCGGGCGCTCCACGCCGAGGTCCACGTAGGTCGGCCGACCGTCCGTGGTGACCGTGCTCGCGGGGGCGACGACGAGGCCGCACCCGTGCGTGTAGATGAGGTGCCTCGACACCCAGGTTCGGTTCGGGATGCCCGCGCTGTTCAGCTCGCGCGCCGCCACCATCACCTGCTGCGTGCGGCCGTCGATGGCGTATCGGTCGACGTCGAGGTCGCGGATGGCGTAGAAGGACGACAGACCCTGGTCGAGCGAGAACCGGTCGCGCATCTCCGTCGGGTCGAGCTGGCGCACGTCGCGCAGGGGCGCCTCGTTCGCGGACACCTCGTCCGCGCTGATCGGGCCGAACGAGACCTCCTCGCGCACCACGTCGTCGAGCCCGATGCCCGCCTTCGTGGCCACGATGTTGCGCTCGATGAACGGCCGCTCCTTCGTGCTCACGTTGGGCTGGACGTTGAAGCGCTGGACGATCGCCGGATAGACGGCTCCGGCGACGATCGCGACGACGATCCACACCATCGTGGCGAGCACCGGCAGGCGCCATCCCTTCCGCGACGGCCGCACGTTCCACAGGAACATCAGCGCGACCGCGACCGACACCAGGATCATCAGGTTCGTGGCCGGGAGCTGCGCGTTGACGTCGGTGTACGTCGCACCCTGCACCACGCCCCGGGTGGAGGTGGTGAGCGAGTAGCGCGACAGCCAGTAGCCGGCCGCACGGACGAGTGCAAGCGCGGCGAACAGCACGGAGAGGTGCGCCTTGGCGAGCGGCGTCACCTTCGACCCCGCGGTCTGCAGCCGGATGCCGCCGTTGAGGTAGTGCGTCACCGCGGCCACGATCGCCACCAGCACCAGCGCGCCGAACAGCCAGTTCACGACGAAGGTCGCGAACGGCAGCCGGAACACGAAGAATCCGATGTCGTGCCCGAACAGCGGGTCGGAGACCCCGAACGACTGGTGGTTCGCGAACAGCAGCCACTCCTGCCACTGGGTCATCGCCGGCAGCCCCACCATCAGGCCGAGCACCACGGACACGACGAGGCGCAGCACCAGGCGGCGGCGGTCGCTGAGGTCGCGGTAGACCGACAGCGCCTGCTCCTCGGGGGACCGTGGGACGGACGCGGGACGGAGGCGGTCCGCGATCCACATGTTGAGCACGAGGATCGCGAGCATCGCGGCCACGAAGACCGCGCCGAGCGCGAGGCGCGTCCACAGCGACGTCCAGAACACCTGCGACTGCCCGACCGAACCGTGCCAGAGCACGTCCACCCAGAACCCCGCGATGCTCCGCGCGGACAGCACCAGCGCGACCAGCGCGCCGACGATCAGCGTGACGAAGAGGCGGGCACGGGACGGACGCGGGACGCGGAACCCACCGCCTC
>JAGWXX010000010.1 GCA_018969685.1 Acidobacteriota bacterium
CGGCGACGCGCTCGATGGCGCAATCGAGGCGGCTCGCGGTTCGGACGTGGCGATCGTCGTGGTCGGCTACACCGCCGACGACGAGGGCGAGTTCATCGGCGATCCCGGCATCGACCTCCGGCACCTGTTTCCCGAGCGCGACGACGACGGGCTCGCCGAGCGGTTCCGTGCCGAGCAGCGGATCGCCACCGTCCGACCGGAGCACGTGAGGTCGCGCCACGGCCTCGGCTTCTCCGTCGGCGGCGACCGGTCGTCCCTGCAGCTCGCCGAGGGCGACGAGGCGCTCATCCGCGCGGTCGCCGCCGCCAACGCGCGGACCGTCGTGGTGCTGCAGGCCGGCAGCGCCGTGATCGTGGCGGGCTGGGTCGACCGGGTGCCCGCCGTCGTGCAGGCGTGGTACGGGGGACAGCAGGCGGGCCACGGGCTCGCCGACGTGCTGTTCGGAGCGGTCACTCCCTCTGCGCGGTTGCCGTTCACCGTTCCGTCCGACCCGTCGCACCTCCCGCATTTCGACCGGGATGCGGACGCCATCGACTACGACCAGTGGCACGGGTGGTGGCGGGCGGAGCGCCTCGGTCTGCGGCCGCAGTATCCCTTCGGTTACGGGCTGTCGTACACGACCTTCGAGATCTCGGGAACGTCCGTGGAGCACGACGAGGACCGCCACCGGGTGTCGTGCACGGTGTCCAACACGGGGCGTCGCGATGGAGCCGACGTCGTGCAGGTCTACGCGCGGTACGGCGACGACGCCGTTCCGTCACGGCTCGTGGGATTCCGACGGGTCGAGGTTCCGGCCGGTGCCTCGGTGCGCGTCACCATCGACGTGCCGCGAGCACGGCTCGCCCGACGGGATCCCGTGACGAAATCGTGGCGGAACCCTGACGGGCCGGTCGAACTGGTCGCGGCGCGCCACGCTCCGAACTGACTCGACGGCGCCCGGCACCCCTTCCGGTACGGTGCCCCGCGTGGCCGACGACGCCGTGCGATTTGCCGAACAATTGCTCTCGCTCGTCGATACCGGCAGGACGTCATCCACCTACAAGCTCGCGACGCTGCTCGCGCTGATCGACGTCGCCGTCGAATCGACCGACCCGGTCGACGGGGCACCCACCCGAGTACGCGCAAAGCGCGTGGCCGAGCGGGTCGTCGAGCTGTACTGGCCGCAGTCGGCCGTCTACGGAGCCGTCCCCGGCGGCGCGCTCGTCCAGTCGCCGCAGGCGGGAGTGATACCGGCGCGGCTCGCCGATTGGCGTCAACGGCACGGCATCGGCAGCCGGGCGACGCTCGACGACGCCCGACGCGTCGACCCCGCGGGATGGACGGATCTGGAGCACGACCTCGTCGCCCGCGTCCTGCAGATGCCCATTCCGCGGTTGCAGCGCTTCGGCGACGGCGCGCGGGCGACCGAGCGGCGCTTCATCTTCGACTACGCGTGGCACGACAAGGAGTCGCCCGGCCGGCTGATGGCCGTCGAGTTCGACGACTGGCTGCACCTGCAGCCCGGTGTCGGCGAGCACCTCGTGCGCCTCGCGCCGTTGCTGCGACCCGTCATTCACTCGAAGTGGATCGACCTCGTGGCCGCGTACAACGCGGGGCTGCACGACGTCCGTCAACTGGACGAATTCCTCTTCGGTGCGCAGCGGGTGAACCTGGACGTCCTCCGGGAACCGCTGACCGACCTGCAGATGGGACGCTGCTTCTACTGCGACCTGCCGATGCGCCGTGCGGTCCACGTCGACCACTTCATCCCGTGGTCGAGGAACCCCGACAACCGGCTCGACAACCTCGTCGCGGCAGACGACCGGTGCAACGCCTCGAAGTCCGCATCGCTCGCATCGCACCCCCACCTTGCGTCGTGGGTGGCGCGCACCACCGGCTCGCGGCTGGACGACCTCGCCTCGGCGACGGGCTGGCAGCGGGATGCCGTCGCGTCGGCGCACACCGCAGCCGCGTCGTACCGGTGGATGCCCGCAGGAGCACGGCTGTGGTCGTCCGTGGACGACTACGAGGAACTCGACCCCGACAGAATCGGCTCGCTGCTCGCACTGCTCAGGCCATCGCCCTGAGGATCCCCGACTCGCAGTGGGCGAGGGGGGACTTGAACCCCCACATCCTTGCGGACACTGGCACCTGAAGCCAGCGCGTCTGCCATTTCGCCACTCGCCCGAATGGTGCGACGCACGCTACCAACGTCGCAACGGCCAGCCAACGGCGCGATTTCGCCAGAAGTACGCTGACGCACATGTCGGATCCGTCGTCCGCGCCGATGACCGGCGTCGACGACCTCCGCGACGCGTCGCGCGAGCGCCTGCTCGCCGAGATCGGCACGCTGCAGCACCAGTCCAGGGTGCACCGCGTGGCCGACCTCCATGCACGGATCGCCCAGTTGGAAGCCGAGCTGCAGCAGGTCGTCGACTACAACCGCGGCGCCGCCGCGGAGGTGGGCGAGTTGAAGGCGCGGATCGCCGACGCGAGGCGCGAGGCGAACCAGTTGCGCCGCTCGCTGAACTACCGCGTCGGCGCGCTCGTGCTGAGGCCGCTGCGCCTCGCGGCACGCATCGTGCGCCGCCTGGCGGGTTCCCGTTGACGACGGCGCCCCGCTTTTCGATCGTCACCCCGGTCTTCAATCCGCCGATCCCGGCGCTGAAGGCGTGCATCCGCTCGGTGAAGGCGCAGACGTTCGACGACTGGGAGTGGTGCATCGTGAACGACGCCTCCACGGTCCCCGCGGTGCGGCGCATCCTCGAGCGTGCTGCCCGATCCGACCGGCGCATCCGCGTCGCGCACCGCAGGTCGAATGGCGGCATCGTCGCCGCCTCGCGCGACGCCGCCGACCTCGCGACCGGCGACTTCATCGCGCTGCTCGACCACGACGACGAGCTGCACCCGTCCGCCCTCGAGCTGGTCGCGAAGCACCTCGAGAAGGACGACACGATCGACTACGTCTACACCGACGAGGACAAGATCGCCCCCGACGGCCGGCACTACGACGTCTTCCGCAAGCCCGACTTCGACCCGATCCGCCTGCTCGGCCAGAACTACTGCAGCCACCTCTCCGTCATCCGCCGCTCCCTCGTCGACGAGATCGGCGGGTTCCGCGACGGCTACGACGGCGCGCAGGACCACGACCTCGTGCTGCGCGTCACCGAGCGCGCGCGCACCGTGGCGCACGTGAAGTCGGTGCTCTACCACTGGCGCGCCGTACCGGGATCGACTGCGTCGCTGCAGCACGCCAAGCCGTACGCGCTCGACGCGTCGGTGCGCGCCGTGGCCGACCACGTGCGGCGCCGCGGCGTCGAGGCCGAGACGTGGATGTCCGACGACGGCTATGTGCAGGTGCGTCCCGTGCTCGCCCGCACCCCGAAGGTCTCGATCGTCATCCCCACCCGCGGGGACGGGGCGTCGATCTGGGGCCGTCCGGTGCGGCTCGTGACGTTCGCGATCGAGAGCATCCTCGCACGGACCGACTACCCCGACTACGAGGTCGTCGTCGTGTACGACTACCGCGACGGCCGTCCCGTCAACGACGCGCCGATCCCCGAGGATCCGCGCGTGCGCACCATCCCCTACGACGCACCGTTCAACTTCTCCGACAAGTGCAACGTCGGCGTGCGCAGCAGCGACGCCGAGGTGGTGGTGCTGCTGAACGACGACGTGTGGGTCGACGATCCCGCCTGGCTGTCAACGATGGTCGCCATGCTGCAGCACCCGGGCACCGCGATGGTCGGACCGCTCCTGCTCGTCGAGGACGGCCGCATCCAGAGCGCGGGCCACACCAATGCGCCCACGCCGCACAACCTGGGGTCGGGCCGCTCGTCGTCCGACACCGGGTACTTCGGCGAATTCCGGATCACGAGGCGGGTCAGCGGGGTCACCGCTGCGTGCGCCGCGATCGACCGGAGGGTCTACGACGAGCTCGGGGGGCTCTCGGTCCTGTTCCCCGCCTGCTTCAACGACCTCGACTTCGGCTACAAGATCCTCGAGTCCGGACGGCACATCGTGTGGACGCCGCTCGCGCGGCTCTACCACTTCGAGTCGCTGACACGGGACCCCGCCGTGCAGCCGCACGAGATGGCCATGCTGGAACGGCGGTGGCGCCGGTACTTCGGCGACGAGCCGTATTCCACGGCCTAGCGGCGTACAATTGTCCGATGTTCGGTCGCGTGAGGATTCGCGGCGTCCGGCCGATCGACGTCGGCCGCCGGCTGGTGGCTGCCATGGACGACGTGGCCCGGGCCAATGCGAACGCGGTTCCCGCGTCATGGAAGATCCGCCTCAACCCGGCCGACCTCGAGGAACTCGCCACGATCCGCGAGGCCCTCGTCCACGAGCTCACGGTCACGATCGCCAACCACGCCGCGTTCGAGGGCTACCTGCTCCGCGGCCCCGTCATGATCGACATCCGACCCGATTCCGCCGTCCCGACGCGCGAGTGCCAGCTCGAGCCCGCGCCGTTGTCCGCCGCCGTCGCGGCACCCGTGGCAGCACCCGACGCCACGGATGGTGCCGCCGACCACCAGACCGAAGGCGCTGTCGCTCCCGGCGTCGGTGCGATCCCCGAGGCCGACGCACCGGCACCGACGCCTGCGCCGGCGGCCCGTCCCCGCAGCACATCGGGACCCGGTTCGTGGGCGCTCGTGGCGGCGGACGGCACGCGATTCCTCCTCGAAGGCGACGTCGCGACGATCGGCCGCCAGGCCGGCAGCAGCATCCACATCCCCGACAGCAACGTCAGCCGGCTGCACGCGGAACTGCGGCGAGTCTCCGGGTCATGGACCATCGAGGACCGGGGCAGCACGAACGGCACGCGCATCAACGGCACCATGACCGTCGATCCGACGCCGCTCGCCGAGGGCGACGTCATCGCGCTCGGCGCCGTGGAGCTCCGCGTCGAGCGCGGGTAGCCGACATGACCACGCTGCGCCATGCAGCCGTCACCGACACCGGCAACGTCCGGCCGCACAACGAGGACTCCTACTACTGCTCAGGCACGGTCTTTGCCGTCGCCGACGGCATGGGCGGCCACAGCGCCGGCGAGGTCGCCAGCGCCATCGCCGTCAAGTGCATCGAGGAAGCCGACACCGCGCCGCTCGCGGGAGCCGAGGCGGTCGCCGAACTCGTGCGCACCATCAACGCCGAGATCCACGACGAGGCGAACCGCGACTCCGCGAAGCGCGGCATGGGCACGACCCTCGCCCTCGCAGCCGTCGTCGCCGGCGACGTCCCCGCCTTCGTGGTGGCGAACGTCGGCGACTCGCGCACGTACCTGTTGCGCGACGGCTCGCTGCGCCAGATCAGCACCGACCACTCGTACGTCCAGGAGCTCGTCGACGAGGGGGCGCTGACCCTCGGCGAGGCGCGCCACCACCCGCTGCGCAACATCGTGACACGGGCACTCGGTATCGACGCGGCGGTCGAGGTCGACACGTGGACGATCCCCGCGGTGCAGGGCGACCGGCTGATGCTGTGCAGCGACGGGCTCGTCGACGAGGTGCACGACGACGACATCCTCGACATCCTGTCCACGGCGTCGGCGCCCGACGACGCGGCGGGGCGGCTCGTCGCCGCGGCGAAGTTCGCGGGCGGCAAGGACAACATCACCGTCGTCGTGATCGACGTCGGCGAGCCGTCCACACCGACGGAGGCTCCGCCGGACGGGGCGACCCGACGCCGCGGCCTCACCCTCTTCTCGGTCTTCATCGGCCTCGCGATCGTCGCCGCATCGGCGTGGGTGCTCAACGGCATGCGCGGCTACTACGTCACGTTCGACGGAACGGATTCCGGCGCACCACTCGTCGTGCGCACCGGACAACCCGGCGGATGGCTGTGGATGCAGCCCCGCACGGTCACGGTGAGCGACTTCCACAGGGGCGACGCGCTGCCGGCCATCCAACGGCAGGTCGACCGTGAGCCGCGATTCGACACGCTGGACGAGGCGATGGACTTCGTCGTCGTCGTGTCGGGGGACGACGATGTCCAGGGCTGACCAGCCGCTCGTCAACGACCGCTACCGGGTCGACCGCAGCATCGGCCGCGGCGGCATGGCGGAGGTGTTCCTCGCGCACGACGAGCTGCTCGACCGGCCCATCGTCCTGAAGGTGCTCTTCCCCGAGTTCGCCACCGACCCCTCGTTCGTCGAGCGGTTCCGTCGCGAGGCACAGTCGGCCGCCAACCTGACCCACGCCAACATCGTCGGCGTCTACGACTGGGGCAAGGTCGCCAACACCTACTTCATCGCCATGGAGTGGGTGCCCGGCACGACCCTCGGCGACCTGCTGCGCTCGCGGGGTCGGATGTCGGTCACCGAGGTGCTGGAGATCGCCGAGTCCGTCGCCACTGCGCTGGCCTTCGCACACGACAGGGGCGTCGTCCACCGCGACATCAAGCCCGCAAACATCCTGATCGGCGAAGGCGGCCTCGTGAAGGTCGCCGACTTCGGCATCGCCAGGGCGCTCGGGTCGGGCACGGAGGCGGGACTGACCCAGGCCGGCTCCGTCATGGGCACCGCGACGTACCTGTCGCCCGAACAGGCGCAGGGATCGCCGCCCGACCCGCGCAGCGACCTCTATGCGCTCGGCGTGACGATCTACGAGCTCCTCGCGGGCACCCCTCCGTTCTCGGGCGAGAACCCCGTCGCGATCACCTACCAGCACGTCCACGCCGTACCCGTGCCGCTGCGCGACCGCCGCGACGACGTTCCGCTGGCACTCGAGGCCGTCGTCGCGAAGTGCATGGCCAAGTCGCCGGTCCGCCGGTACCAGACCGCGATCGACCTGCTGGCAGACCTCCGCCGGCTCGCCACCGGCGAGTCGGTCAGCGCCCTGAGGGAGGCGATCCCCGGCTCGACGGCCGGTGCCGACGTGACGACCCGCACCACGCGGATGCCCGTGATGGATCCCGGCGACGCCGCGCCCCCCACCACGAAGATGCCGGTGGCGGGAGCGAACCTGCCCCCGTACGAGGACGGCCTCGATGCGACCGTGGCGGGACGTCCCGCCGCCGTCGTGCTCGGCGGTGCCATCGTCGCCATCGCGCTCGTCGTCGCGGCCCTCTTCGCCTTCCGCACCTTCGGTTCGGCGACGTCCGACACCATCGCCGTTCCCGACATCGTCAACCGCACGCTCGCCGAGGCGACGCAGATCGTGCTCGATCTCGGCCTGACGCCCATCCCCAGCGCGGTGGCGCTCGACGGCATGCCCGACGATGCCGTGTACCAGCAGGACCCTCCCGCCGGGGTGCGCGTGCGTGCCGGCGACTCGGTGACGCTCATCTACAACCCCGCCGCGGCGAAGGTGTCGGTGCCGCCGATCCAGGGCCTGCTCGTGAAGGACGCCACGGCACTGCTCGCGCCGCTCGGGCTGCAGCTCACGATCAGCGAGGTGCGCAACGATCCCACGGTGCCGGTGAACCAGATCATCTCGCAGGATCCCCTCGCCAACAGCCTCGTCCGCGCGGGCTCGGCGGTGTCGGTCGTCGTGTCGGGCGGCGCCGGCAACCTCGTCGTGCCGAACGTCGAGGGGCAGATCTTCTCGGCCGCCGAGCAGCTCATGGCCAACGCGCCCTACAACTTCGTCGTGTCGCGCACCGACGAGGCGAACGACGACGTCGAGGCGGGACGCGTCATCCGAACGGAACCCGCGATCGGGTCGCCTGCCAGCAACGGTGCATCGATCGTGCTCGTCGTCTCGGCTGGATCGAAGAAGGTGTCGGTGCCGGCCGTGGAGGGCCTCACCGAAGCGGAGGCCGTCGCCGCGCTCACCAGTGCCGGCCTCGTCGGCGAGATGCGGTACCAGAACGTGCCGGCCGCCGACCCGAGCGCGGGGCGCGTCATCTCGCAGTCGCCGCGCACCGGCGAGAGCGTCGCAACGGGCTCGTCGGTGTCGCTCGTGATCGGGCGCGCGACCTAGCGCGCGCCGCCCGTTCGCGCGACGGCGGACGCCGACGCGACGAAATTTGCGAGGAGCGTCTTGCCGTCCTGCGTGAGCACGCTCTCCGGATGGAACTGCACGCCCTCCACCTGCACGTCCCGGTGGCGCACACCCATCACGGTGCCGTCCTCGCTCGTCGCGGTCACGACCAGTTCGCCCGGCAGCGTCGCCGGGTCGATCACGAGCGAGTGGTAGCGGGTCGCAACGGTCGGTGACGGCAACCCGGCGAAGACGCCGGTGCCGTCGTGGGTGACGAGCGACGTCTTGCCGTGGCGCAGCTCGGGCGCGGCGACCACCCGGGCGCCGTAGACGTGGCCGATCGCCTGGTGGCCGAGGCACACCCCGAGCACGGGACGCGATCCGGCGAAGGCCTCCACGGCCCCGCACAGGATGCCCGCATCCTCCGGCCGGCCCGGTCCCGGCGACAGCAGCACCGCGTCGGGCTGCATCGCGACCGCCTCGTCGACCGTGACCTCGTCGTTGCGCACCACCACGGGATCGGCCCCCAGCTCCCCGAGGTACTGCACGAGGTTGTAGACGAAGCTGTCGTAGTTGTCGATCACCAGCACGCGCGGCACGCCCCCATCCTGCCGCGCCGGGGGACGGCTCCACCGGCCCGCACCTGCCCGCGCTGTGGACGATCCCTAGACTCGTCCGCCATGGCCCCTCCAAAGCGCCGAACCGGCGGCCGCACCACGCCGAAGGGCACGCAGCCCTCGCAGCGCGTGCGCCACGACGACGACCGGCACGACACCCCCCCGGCGTCCACCCGCTACACGCCGCCCACCGCGCAGAGCCTTCGGGAGAGCCCGCCGTGGGTGCCCGTCCTCATGCTGGCGCTGCTCGGCCTCGGCGCCCTCGTGATCCTGCTGTACTACCTGGGCTTCGTGCCCGGCGGCCGCAACAATTGGTACCTGTTCGGTGGGCTCGTCTGCATGCTCGCCGGATTGTTCACCGCCACCAAGTGGCGCTGACCGTCGCCCTGCGTCACTCCACCGGCGCGACGAGGTCCATGTCCTCCTGGCAGTGCCGGGGCGGAGGCGGGTCCTCGTCGGGCGCCATCACCATCCGCAGCTCCACGCCGCACACGCCGCACCGGTAGCGGACGTTGATGCGCCGCATCTCGCCCGGCGGGGGCGGAGGCGGGGGCGGCGTGGTGACGGAACGGAGCATCCCGATGCCGGTGCGCCAGGTCACCAACAGGATGACGACCCCGATCAGGGCCCAGACGACCGTGCCGAACACGGCCGGGGTCAGTACCGCTCGATGATGGTGGCGTTGGCCATGCCGCCGCCCTCGCACATCGTCTGCAGGCCCACCTTCGCTCCGGTCCGCTCCATCTCGTAGAGCAGCGTGGTCATGAGGCGGGCACCCGACGCGCCGAGCGGGTGGCCGAGCGCGATGGCGCCGCCGTTGACGTTCACCTTGGACATGTCCGGGTGGAGCTCCTTCTCCCACGCCAACACCACCGAGGCGAAGGCCTCGTTGATCTCGACGAGGTCGATGTCGTCCATCGTCATCTTCGCGCGCTCGAGCACCTTGCGGGTCGCCGGGATCGGCGCCGTCAGCATGTAGCGGGGATCCTCCGCCGCCATCGCGAAGTCCACGAACCGGGCCCGCGGCTTCATGCCGAGCTCGCGCGCCTTGTCCTCGCTCATGATCAGCAGCGCGGCTGCGCCATCGGTGATCTGCGACGAGTTGCCCGCAGTGACGCGGCCACCCTCTTCCTCCGGACGGAACGACGGCCTCAGCTTGCCGAGCGACTCGCGAGTCGTCTCGCGCATGCCCTCGTCGGCCGTCATCAGCGCGCCCTCCGCGTCGAGCACGGGCAGGATCTCGGCCTGGAAGCGCCCCTCGCGCGTCGCGCGAGCCGCGAACTCCTGCGAGCGGACGCCGAATGCGTCGAGGTCGTCGCGCGTGAGGCCCCACTTGTCGGCGATCAACTCGGCCGAGATGCCCTGCGGCACCAGCCCGCCCTGCGGCTCGTAGCGGCTCATCACGCGGGGACCGAACGGAAAGCCGTAGTTGCGGTCGGACACCGACGCGCCCATCGGCACGCGGGTCATCACCTCGACGCCGCACGCCACCACCACGTCGTAGGCGCCGGCCATGACGCCCTGTGCGGCGAAGTGCGCGGCCTGCTGGCTCGACCCGCACTGCCGGTCGATCGTGGTGCCGGGAACGGTGTCCGGCCATCCGGCCGCGAGCACCGCATTGCGGGCGACGTTCAGGCTCTGCTCGCCCACCTGCATGACGCACCCCGCTACGACGTCGTCGACGAGCGCCGGGTCGAGGTGGTTGCGCTCGGCGAGCGTCTTCAGCACCTCCGACAGCAGGTCGACGGGGTGCCAGTTCTTCAGGCGGCCGTTGCGCTTGCCGAGCGGGCTGCGCAGGGCATCGACGATCACTGCATTCTTCATCGCGGTCCTCCCCGGATCCTCGCGGGTCTGCGGCGCGACGCCGGCGACCCCGGCATCACTCTACGGGGTCGGCTTCGGGCGCCGTCCGGTCGGAAGGGCAGACGCTCGCGGCGTGCGCGAGGTGCGGGCCGGCCGTGTCAGGGCGGTCTCCTCGGCCACCACGTACGACGGCTTGCGCATGGTCCGGAAGTGCATGCGGGACAGGTACTCGCCGATGATGCCCAGGGACACCAGCTGCGCGCCCGAGAAGATCACCACGATCGAAGCGAGAAAGGCGAAGCCCGGCACCTCGACCCCACCGACGATCGTCCGCCCGACGACCCACGCGAGCGCACCGAGCCCGAAGAGCACCGTCGCGAGACCGAGATACGACGCCAGCTTCAACGGCCGAGCGCTGTACCCCGTCGCGGTGTCGAGCGCGAATCGGATCAGACGGCGTGCCGAGTACGTCGAGCGCCCCTCCACGCGGCCATGGTGGTCGACCGTGACGCCGGTGAACCGGCTGGTCGACCACGACAACAGCGCGTCCAAGGAGACCGAGGGGCCGAGGTCGGCGTCGAACCCGTCGCGCAGCGGTGCCCGGAACGCCCGGAACGACGAGAACTCCACCGCCGTCCGTGCCGCCTCGGGACCGGTCGCCCACGCGATGATCGAACGGCTCCAGACCGACGCCCGCCGCCGCCAGAACGGCTGGCCGATCGCCCGCGGGCGCCCGTACACCACGTCGGCCTCGCCCCGATCCAGCGGAGCGAGCAGCGCGGCGATCTCCTCCGGGGGATTCTGCAGGTCGTCATCCATCGTCACGATCAGCGGCATGGTCGCGCGGCGCACCCCGGCCAGCAGGGCATTGTGCTGGCCCGCATTGCGACCGAGGCGCAGCCCCGTCACGCGGGGGTTCGTGCGGGCGATCGCGGCGATGGCCGCCCACGTCGCGGGCGGGCTCCCGTCGTCGACGATGACCACCTCGTGCGCGCGGTCGCCGAGCGCACGGTCGACGCGTTCGACCAGCTCCGCGAGCGTCGACGTGCTGCGGTACGCGGGAACCACTACCGACACGCCGTCGAGTCGCTTCACCGGGAACCCCCTCGTTGCGAGACTAATCTTCGGTCGTTCGCGCCGACCGGCAGCGCACGGATCGAGGGCCACATGGCGTACATGACCGACGAAGAGGTCGGGTCGCTCGGCTTCCGGCACGTCGGCCGTGGCGTGAAGATCAGCACGCGCGCCGCGATCTACGACGCCGACCGCATCTCGATCGGCGACCACAGCCGCATCGACGACTTCACCGTCCTCGCCGGATCCATCGACATCGGCCGGAACGTCCACGTCACCGTGTTCTGCAACCTCGCGGGTGGGCGCGCCGGGCTGTCGATCGGCGACTTCTGCACCTTCGCGTACGGCTGCCACCTGATTGCCCAGACGGACGACTACACCGGCGCCACCATGACCAACTCGACGCTGCCGCTCGAGTACCGCACGGAGATCGCCGCGCCGGTCGTGCTCGGCCGCCACGTGATCCTCGGGACCGGCACCGTCGTGTTGCCCGGCGTGACGCTCGGCGAGGGCACTGCGAGCGGCGCCCGGACCCTGTTCCTCGAGTCGTCCGAGCCGTGGACGATCTACGTCGGGCAGCCCGCGAGGGCGATCCGCGAGCGGTCCCGTGCACTGCTCGACCTGGAGCGCCGCTACCTCGCCAACGACGGCGGGTAGCCGGCGACCCCGGTCACGTCGCCGCGAACGTGCCCGGCTCGAGCACCATCTGGACGAGGTCCTCGGGGGATCCGTCGACCAGGACCGCGCCGCGCATGGTGCCTTCCTCGCGGAAGCCGACCGACCCGTAGATCGCCCGCGCAGCGGGGTGCGACGCCAGCACGTGCAGGCGGACCTGACGGATGCCGAGCTCGCGAAACGCGTGGCCACAGGCGAGCACGGTCGCCCCGCGACCGTGGCCGGCACCCCACGACTCGGGAGCGATCCACACGCCGAACCAGCAGGTGCGGTGGATCCAGTCGATGTCCGCGAGACGAACGAGGCCCACGAGTCCACCCGTCGCGTCGACCACGGACCACGCCACCCGCGTCGGGAACTCGCCCTGGGCCAGGCCGAGGAACCACTCCTCCTCGCCGACCTCGGTGACCGGGAAGCGACGACCGAGCGCCGTCCTGCTGACCAGCGGATCGGTCCTCCACGCGCGCAGCGAACCGAGATCGCGTCGTTCGACCGCCCGAATGCCAGTGCCCTCGCTCACAGGGGTCAGGCTAGATTGATTGCGATGACCTCGTTGTCCCTGCGTGAGGTCTGCGCCGCCGGAAAGGCCGCCCCACGTGTCGGCTGAGCACGGCTCTCCCGCGGTCGACGACGTCCGCGCCGCCAACCAGCGCGTCCACGGGGCGCTCGCCCACCGGTACGACGACGAGGAGCCGCACTTCCGGCCGGAGAACCGCCGCAAGGTCCGCGGCCGCCTCGAACGGCTCGCCGCAGAGGCGCCGTCGTCCGCCCGGCTCCTCGATCTCGGTTGCGGAACCGGGTTCGTTCTCTCGCTGTGCCACGACCTGTTCGGGCGGCTGGACGGCGTGGACATCACCCGCGAGATGCTCGACCGGGTCGACCTTTCGCCGGGCAACATCCACATCCACGAGGCACCCGCCGAGCACCTCCCCTTTGAGGATGCGACGTTCGACGCCGTCACTGCCTACACCTTCCTCGACCATCTGGCCGACCATCGCACCGCGCTCGTCGAGGCCGCGCGCGTGCTCAAGCCGGGCGGACTCGTCTACATCGACCTCGTCCCCAATCGCGCGTTCTGGGATGCCGTCGGCCTGGCCGCATCGGCACCGGGGCGTCCCTTCGGACCGATCGTGGAGCGGGAGATCGGCGAGCTCTACCAGCACGAACAGAAGCTGCAGGAGAAGTTCGGGATCGCCCCGGAGGACTGGCGCCTCGCAGAACCGGCGAAGGCGGGCTCGAGGGGGTTCGACGCACGCGAGCTCGCCGCCGACATGGATGCTGCGGGCTTCGACGCGGAGGTCTCGGTCGACTGGTACCTCGGGCAGGCGGTCGCGATCCACGAGCGTCCGGAAGGAGCCGCGGAGCTGATCGAGGAGCACCTCCGCTCGCTCCGACCCACCACCGACGGTCTCTTCAAGTACCTCGTCGTCACGGGCCGGCGGCGGTGACCGCGTTCACTGCTGCGCACGATGCGGAGGTGCGCGACACGGGTTTCACGGTCGTCCGTGGCGCCGTCGAGCCGTCGCTCGCCGCGGCATGGCGCGAGTCGCTCGCCAACCTGACCGCCCTCCAGCGGGCCTCCATGACCGAGCGCTCGCGGATCGACGACTACATGGTGCACAACCCGATGGTCCAGGATCCCGTCTTCTTCGGATTGCTCGAGCACCCGTCGACCGTCGCCGCGCTCGACGCACTGCTCGGGCCGACGAGCATCCTCTACGCCTTCACGACATCGAGCATGCCCGGGGGCGGCACGAACTACTCCAACCGCGTGCACGTGGACTGCCCCCGCGTGATCCCCGGCTACATCACCAACATCGGCATCATCACGGCGCTCGACGACTTCACCGACGAGAACGGCGCCACCTACTTCCTGCCCCGCTCGTTCGAGCGGCTCGACGTCCCGTCCGAGGAGGAATTCCTCCGCGATGCGGTGCGCGTCCATCCGAAGGCCGGCGACATGGTGGTCTTCAACGCACGGACCTTCCACCTTGGCGGCACGAACTCGACCGACCGCGACCGGCACGCGCTGACCATCAACGCCTGCCGCTCGTACATGCGCCAGCGCTTCGACTACCCGCGCCTGCTCCCGGCCGGGGCCGAGAAGACGATGTCCCCGACGCTCCGCCGCGTGCTCGGCTACGACGTCCGCGTTCCGGCCAGCATCGAGGAGTACTACCTGCCCGAGGACCAGCGTCTGTACAAGGCCAACCAGGGTTGACCGGCGGGACGTTCACTGTGGGCTCGCCGTCGATCTCGGTCATCGTGCCCGTCTACAACAACGAGTCGTCCCTGCCCGAGCTGCACCGTCGGCTGACGGCCGTGCTCTCCGGAACCGGCATGCCGTACGAGGTCGTCTTCGTCGACGACGGCAGCAGGGACCGGTCCGGCGAGATCCTCGGGGGGCTCGCCACAACGGGTCCGTCGACGGTGGTCGTCTCGCTCAGCCGCAACTTCGGCCAGCACCCCGCGATCCATGCGGGCATGTCCGCGGCGCGCGGATCGGTGATCATCCTGATGGACGCCGACCTCGAGGACTCGCCGGAGGACATCCCGGTGCTGCTCGCACCGATGATCGAGGATCCCGCCCTCGAGATCGTCTTCAGCACCTTCGACGATCCGGAGGGTCCGCGCAAGCGGCTGTCCAGTGCGATCTTCCACCGGGTGTTCTCGAGGCTCAGCAGGACACGCATCCCGCGCAACCTCGGCACGTTCCGTGCGTTCAGCGCGAAGGTGCGCGACGCGCTGCTCGAATACCCCGAGCGCTCGGCGGTCTACGGCCCGCTGATGTCGCAGATCGGATTCTCGTCCGTCACCGTGGAGGTCTCGCGGTCGGCGCCCGTTGGCCGCGCGACGTCGTACAACCTGAGGAAGCGGCTCTCGCTCGCCGTCTCGTCGCTGATCTACTACGGCTCCGCCCTTCCCACGCTCGTGCTCACGGCGGGCACGACCCTCGTGGTCCTCAGTTCGGGCTACCTCGCCGTCGTCGTCGGCGCCTACGCGCTCGGCCAGCGTGCGCTGCCCGCCGGCACGGTCCTGCTGCTCTCCGTGTCCCTCCTGACGTCGGGCGTGCTGATGCTGTCGGTCGGCGTCCTCACGATCTACGCGTACCAGATCTTCAAGGAAGTGCTGGGGCGGCCCCGCTACCACGTCGCCGCGCGACGCGGCTCCGGCCTCCCCTGATGCGGGTCTCGATCCTCCAGTCGAACTACATCCCCTGGAAGGGCTGGTTCAACCTCGTCGCACTGTCCGACGTCACCGTCATCTACGACTCGGTGCAGTACACGAAGAACGACTGGCGGAACCGGAACCGTCTCCCCAGTCCGGGCGGGCTCGTGTGGCTGTCGATTCCGGTGAGGACCGCGGGCCTGCTGCACCAGCCGATCAACGAGACCCGCATCTCCGACCGATCGTGGGCGCGCCGGCACTGGGCGACGGTGAGGCAGCTGCTGGGCAAGCGTCCGCACTTCGGGGACTACGCCGCGGAATGGGAGTCCTGGTACCTCGACTCGGCCGCCGACGAGCTGCTCCACGACGTGAACATGCGGTTCATCCGGGGAATCATGGGGCAGACCGACATCCGAACCCGACTCGTCGACGACCGCGAATTCCTGCTGCAGGAGGACGATCCAACCGGTCGCGTGGTGCAGATCTGCACCGCGCTCGGAGCAACGTCGTACCTCACGGGCCCCGCCGGCCTCAACTACCTCGACGCGTCCCGATTCGAGCGGGCAGCCGTCGCGCTCGAGGTGATCGACTACGGCACCTACCGGACCTACCCGCAGGCCACCGCACCGTTCGAGCACGGGGTGAGCATCCTCGACGTCCTCGCCTCGATCGGCCCGCGGACGGGTGGCGAACTCAACGCCGGGGTGCACCTCCGCTAGATCCGCCGGCCGTGCCGGACGAGCACCATCCGTGGAGACGATGGGACTCGAACCCACGACCCCCTGCTTGCAAAGCAGGTGCTCTAGCCAACTGAGCTACGTCCCCGGACCGTCCGTCAGTCTACGGAATTGACCACCGGTAGCCTTCGGCGCATGGCGGCCGAACTGATCTACGCCTTCCGAGTGATGCGGCTGCCGCTGCTCGACGCCGGTGGCGCACCGATCGGCCGTCTCGAGGACGTCGTGGTGGTCTCCGGCCACGGCGCCCAGGCCCCGACCGTGCTCGGGTTCGTCGCCGGCAGCCAGCGGCGGCGGATCTTCGTCAGTGCCACGCGCATCGCCACGTTGGACGGCGCGGGTGCCCGCCTCAAGTCGTGGGACGTCGACCTCAACCCGTTCCGGCTGCGCGCCGGCGAGCGCCTGCTGGGCCGTGACATCCTGAACCAGAAGCTCGGCGACGAGACGGTCAGCGACGTCGGTCTCGGCTTCCACGGCGGCACCCGGCCCGGCTGGCACGTGGCGAAGGTGCGGCTGGTGAAGCGGAGCCTGCTCAACCCGCGCCCCTCCTACCGGTTGGTGGACTGGGAACAGGTCGCGACGCTCTTCGCGCCCGACACGCCGATGGCTGCCGAGGCCGCGCGCCTGCGCACGATGCACCCGAGCGACATCGCCCACGTCGTGCGGTCGCTGCCGCTCGAGCAGCGCCGGCTGCTCGCGGAGGCCCTCGACGACGAACGGCTCGCCGACGTGCTGGAGGAGATGCCCGAGGACGAGCAGCTGCGCCTCATCGAGGGCCTCGACCTCGAGCGCCTCTCGAACGTGCTCGACGAGATGGAGTACGACGACCTCGCCGACCTCCTCGCGCAGATGCCGGGCGAGAAGCGCATGCAGGTGCTCGACGCCATGGACGACGAGGACGCCGAGACCGTGCGCCGGCTGCTCGAGTACCCGGAGGGCACCGCCGGTTCGCTGATGACGCCGGACATCGTGGTCATGTCGCCCGATGCGACGGTGGCGGAGGCCCTCGCCCGCATCCGCGAGCCGGACTGGCTGGTGTCGATCGCGGCGCAGGTGTTCGTGGCGCACGCGCCGCACGTGGCTCCGACGGGCCGCTACCTCGGGGTCGTGCACTTCCAGCGCCTGCTGCGCGAGCCGCCCCACATGACGCTCGGTCGCTGCCTCGAGGACGAGCCCGTCATTGCGCCGACCGCCTCCGACCGCGAGGTGGCCGTGCTGCTCGCGTCGCACAACCTGCTCGCGGTCGGCGTCACCGACGCGTCGTCGCGACTGCTCGGCGCGATCACCGTCGACGACGTGCTCGACGGCACGCTGCCGGCCAACTGGCGGCGCCAGGCCGCACGCGGGGTGGCGTCGTGAGCCGCCGGGACCCGCTGGCCACGCCGCGCAGCCGCAAGCTCGCGCCGTTCTACGACCAGGATGCGTTCGGCCGGTTCGCCGAGACCATCGCCCGGACGCTCGGCACCGCACGGTTCCTGGTGATCCAGTCGGTCCTCGTCGCGATCTGGGTCGCGGTCAACGTCGCATTCCTCACGTTGCGGTGGGACCCGTACCCGTTCATCCTGCTCAACCTGATGTTCTCCGTGCAGGCGGCCTATGCGGCGCCGCTCATCCTGCTTGCGCAGAACCGGCAGGAGGAGCGCGACCGGCGACAGGCCGAGAACGACCGCGCGGTGGCCGCTGCGACGCAGGCGAACGCCGAGTACCTCGCGCGCGAGCTCGCGAGCGTGCGCCTCGCGCTGTCCAGCATCGTCACCATCGACGAACTACGAGACCAGCTCGACGAGATGGTCACCCGGCTGGAGAAGCAGGCGCGCGACTGACCCCGTCCTGCGCGACCGCGACCGCGGTCGCGAGCGCAGCGGAGAACGGGCCCGGTGCGCGCCACGCACCGAGGTGGCCCGCTTCGACGTCGATGGTCGTCGCGCCGAGCGCAGCGGCGAGTGCCACCTGCTTCCGCCGCGGCACCATCCGGTCCCGGCGGGTCACCACCACGGCGCACGACCCCGCCACTTCGTCGGCCCATGATCGCGCGTCGTGTCGCGCCAAGGCGCGGCCCACGACCGGCATCTGCGACATGTCGGTGGTGCACAACTCGTCACCCAGCCACCCCGCACACGGGCGCCAGCGCGGATCGCCGCCGAGCCACCGCCGCGCCGCGCGACGGATCGACCGCGGCGAGGCGAGCGCCTCCATGATCGGCGACGCGGCACGACCGAGCCGCCAGCGCGCGCGCTCGCGGCGGGTGCCGCTCCACTCGAGCGCCGTCGCCACCAGCACCATGCCCGACACCGTGCCCGGGTGCCGCCGGCGCAGCAGCATCGCGATCGGACCGCCCATCGAGTAGCCGACGGCGACCGCGGGCCGCGTGCCCAGCGCGCGCAGCACCGCAGCGACGTCGTCGGCGCACTGCGCCAGGTCGAACGTGCCGGGTGCACGCAGGCCACGACCGTGCTCCTGGTGGTCGACGACGACCAGCGACGCCCGCTCGGCGAGCGCCGGATAGGACGTGAAGAAGTGCGCGTCGCCGGTGCCCGCCCACCCGTGCAAGAGCACGAGCACCGGGGCCGACGCATCGGGGTGCCGGTGATGGCGCGCCACCACCGCTCCGCGGCCGGGTATGTCGACCTCCACCGCCGGCGGCAGCCACGGCACGGCGTCGCCAGCCTTCCGCGCGGTCACGTCGACCCCACGAACCGGTGGATGCGGATCCCGGCGTGCACCGCCCCCGCGAGGATCGCGTCGTTGGGGACCTCCGGCTCGCCGAGCACCTGTCCGCCCGGCACGAATGCCTCCGGCGCACCGGACAGGTGCCTCGCCGTGCTCGCCGCCACGACTGCCGCCACCTGCGCGAGGCGCTCGGCCACGCCCGCCACCACCACCTCGCGCGCCGTGCCGCAGTGCCCCCGCACCTCGACACGAACTGCACCCATGCCTCCCTCCGCGTTCGGGGGCGCGAGCATCGGCAGCCGAGCCGTCAACCGGTCGCGTCGCGTCGCCGACGTGCGCGCACTGATGCGCTGCAGGTGCGGGAAGGCCCGTCGCAGCACGATCGGGTCGGCCATCTCCGACCGGTAGCAGTCGTACGGCCCCACCGGTTCGGGGAACCAGCACAGTTCCCGCCCGCTGCCGCCCGGCCTGCGCAACCACTCGCCGTCGTGCCAACCCAGCGCCTCGCCGCTCAACGCGCGGTGGTGCTGGCGTGCGCAGTCGGGTCCACCGGTGCCGTGGACCGCGACGTGGACCTCGTCGATCGTGTCGAACGACCCCGCCACCTGGCGGACCAGCAGGGACGTTAGCCCGGGGCTTGCCGCGGCCCCGACGACCATCGTTCGCCTCCGTGCCGCAGTCTCCCGCGATCGGTTGAGCATGGCGACGACGTCGGTCAGGTCGTCGCTCATCGACACGACGTGCGAGCCACCCTCGACGAGCGCCTTGGCGAGGTTCGCGTGCGGCGGGGCGCAGGCCACGACCACGACGTCGCACCCGAGCAGGTCGCCGCGACGGACGCTCGTGACCGGATGCCCGGACGACCGGTGGACCGCGGCGAGCCGCGCGGCGCGCTCCGGATTGCGGTCGTGGATGGCCAACGGAGCTGCGCCAGCCAGCTGTTCGACCAGACGGGCGCCGGTGATGCCGGCCCCGATGATGCCGATCATTCGTCGCGCGAGGGCAACGGCTGCCATCCGCCGTTCATGGAACGGCTGGCGGCCCGACCCTTCACGCGCAGCACGAGCGCGGCGATGCCCGCGATGGCCAGCACCGTTGCGACGCGACGAAGGAATGCCATGACTGCCCGTAATGTAGCGACGGTTTCCCCGCAACCCTCGTTCGTGCGCGCTGCTGCGCGCGCAACCGGCGGTTTCGGGACTTGTGTCGGATCGGAGGCAATGTGTCGGACGTCCTCGCGGCGATCGAACTGCAGTCGCAGGCGTGCCGTTGGCTCGGATCCGTGCAGTACGCCGACCTGCTCGAGGCCGTCGCCCGCGACGCGGCAGCGGGCGGCGAGTTCGCGGGGCTCCTGCAGGGACGGACGGATCGACCCGTGCACGACGCGCTGCCGTTGCGGCTGCTCGGCTCGCTGCACGGACTCGCGCTGTCGGGCGGTGCGCCCGAGCTCGCCGCACGGTTTCCCTCGTGCGGTGGCGACGGCTCGACGGTCCCGCTCGGCACGGTGCTCGAGGTCGTCGCGCGCCACCGCGCAACGATCGAGGACGGCCTTGCGCGGCACGTCCAGACCAACGAACCGGGCCGGAGCGTCGCGCTGCTCGCGCTCGCGAACTGGCTTCCGTCGGTCGGCCTCCGCGAGTTCGACCTCCTCGAAGCGGGGTCGAGCGCCGGATTGAACCTCTCGTTCGACGAGTACGCCGCCGACACGGGCCGCGGGGTGCTGGGCCGACGCGGCTCTGCGCTCACGTTTCCCCCGTCATGGTTCGACCAGTCGCCCGTCGTCGTCGCCGATCCGGCACGGTGCGTCGGACGCCGGGGGTGCGACGTTGCGCCACTCGACCCGGTCGACGATGCAGTGAGATTGCAGTCGTTCGTCTGGCCCGATCAGGCCGAGCGGCTCGACCGGTTGCGCGCCGCAATCGCGATCGCCCAGCCCCACGGTGCGCGCGTCGACCGGGCATCCGCGGACGAGTGGGTCGCACTCCACCTCGCCGAGCGGGCGTCGGATTCGCGGGCCGTGGTCGTCTTCCACTCGATCGTCTGGCAGTACCTCGGACGCGACGCGCAGGACCGGCTGCGCGCGACCATCGTCCATGCCGGCGAATCCGCGTCGCGCGGACCCGTCGTCTGGGCTCGGATGGAGCCGGCCGGCGAACGCGCCGAACTGCGGGCGGACGTCTGGATCGGCGGCAGGCATGCCGCACACGTCCTCGCCGACATCGGGTACCACGGCGCCGACGTCACATGGCGCGCGTCGTGATCCCCGGTTGCGCCGCGCGGCACGTTCGGCGACAATCGACGACGTGACGACGGCCGGCCGCGGGCGCGCCTCAATAGCGATGTACGGCTTCGTCCCCGTTCGACCGCACCTTGAGCACCTGTGGCGCCTCGTCGTCGGCGCGGTACCGATCCTGCCACGGACGCTGGAATGGGACGTCGACCTGCACGCGCAGTGGCGCGACCCCGCACTCGCCCTCAGCCAGACCTGTGGCTGGCCGGTCGTGACGGAACTCTCCGATCTCGTCGCGTCGGGTGCGGTACGGGTGCTTGGCACCTTCGTGCCGGCGATCGCCGACGTCGACGGCCACACCTACCGCTCGGTGCTCGTGGCACGGTCGCCCGAGCCGGGGCCGCTCGAGGGCGTCCGGGCGGCCGTCAATTCGACCGCCAGCCTGTCGGGCTGGGTCAGCCTCGTCCACGCCGTGCACGGGACCGGTGAGCGGTGGCACGGAGACGTGCTCGTCACCGGCTCGCACGCGGAGAGCATGGTCGCGGTGCGCGACGGACGCGCGGACGTGGCGTCGATCGATGCGCTGACCTTCGCGCTGCAGTGCCGCTGGTTTCCCGACGTGGTGGCCGGTCTGCACGTCGTCGGCCATGGTCCGCGCGTGCCGTGCCTGCCGATCATTGCCGGCCCGGCGGCGTCCGCCGTCCCGATTGCGACGCTCCGCGGCGCGCTGCGGGCCGCGGTCCTCGACCCATCGTCGACCGCCGCGCGCGACGCCCTGCTGATCCGCGACTTCGTGCCGCTCGACGCCGCGGACTACGCGGGGCTCACTGCACTCGGTCCCGCAACCGAGTGAGGATGCCGGTCGTGACCATCTCCCTCGCCGGTCGCGTCGAAGCAGTCGCGCCTTCTACGCGCTATCGCCGCGGCCCGCGGATCAACGCACCCGGCAGTTCGCCGGTAAACGCGTCGTCCGCGACGATCTGGGTCCCCGAGACGAACGTCGCCGCATAGCCGTGTGCGGTCTGCACCAGCCGCCGTCCCGATGCGGGCAGGTCGTACGCCATGCGCGGCATGTCGAAGCCGAGCGCGTCGAAGTCGATCACGTTGATGTCGGCCTTCATCCCCGGCGCGACGAGTCCGCGGTCGTTCAGCCCGTGGAGCTCGGCCGTGTTGCGCGTCTGGCGGAAGACGACGTGCTCCAGCGGCAGTCGCGGACCGCGCACGCGATCCCGTGCCCAATGGGTGAGCATGAACGTCGGCATCCCGCCGTCGCAGATGGCCCCGCAGTGCGCCCCCGCATCGCTCAGCCCGTTGCGAGTCTGGGGGTGCTGCATCAGCTCGTAGGTCATCGACAGGTCACCGTACATGTAGTTGAAGAACGGCGAGTAGATCATCCCCCTGCCACTGTCGCGCAGGAGGTGGTCGACGATGATCTGCATCGCCGGCACGTTCCGCGAGCGCGACAGCGCGAGGACGCTCTGGGATGGATCCGGTTCGTAGTCGATGTTGGCGTCGGTGACGAGGTACATGCGCTTGAGCGCCTTGGTCACGAGCCCCTCGTAGAACCCGTCCGTCGGTACCTCGTCGACGAACCGCGCTCGGCGCGCCGGGTCGCGGAGCGCCGCGATCCGCTCGGAGAACGGCAGGTGCATGACTTCGTGGTAGGCGGGGTGCGCGAGCAGGGGGTGCACGCTGCCCTCGAGGCACATGATGATCCCGATGGAGCGGCCCGCGATCTGCGCGACGATGCGCTCGCCGCTCCGGTGGGCGGCATCGAGCAGCGCGAACGTCCTTCGCCACACCTCGCTGCCGTCGTCGAGCTGGTTGACGTTCACGCTCACCGTCGCCCCCGAGCGCCGGGCGAGCTCCTGCATCCACGGCCATTCCTCGACGGGAACCCTGGCGTGCTCGGGACTGAACTGGAAGATGCCGTGGCCGACCCTGCGCATCGCGTCGGCGATGCCGTAGAGCTCGTCCGGCTCCGCATTGGTCCCGGGGACCAGCTCCCCGCTCTTGCTGCGGTGGAGCGACGTCCGCGAGGTGGAGAACCCGAGCGCACCCGCACGGAGCGCCTCTTCGGTGAGACGGCTCATCGCGGCGATGTCATCCGGCGTCGCGGCCTCGTTCGCCGCGCCACGGTCGCCCATGACGAAGGCACGGAGTGCGCCGTGGGCGATCTGCGTGCCGAAGTCGATCACGTGCCGTCCGCGATCGAGCGCATCGAGGTACTCGGGGAACGACTCCCACTCCCAGGTGATGCCCTCCACCATGGCCGAGCCCGGGATGTCCTCCACACCCTCCATCAGTTCGATCAGCCACTCGTGACGGTCGGGCTGCGCGGGGGCAAACCCCACTCCGCAGTTCCCCATCACGACCGTGGTGACGCCGTGCCAGCTCGACGGCGTGAACCACGGGTCCCACGTCGCCTGCGCGTCGTAGTGGGTGTGCACGTCGACGAACCCCGGGGTGACGAGTCGGCCCTGTGCGTCGAGCACCCGGCCGGCGCCGGACGTCGACACCGTCCCCGGTTCCCCAACCTCGGTGATCGTGTCGCCGACGAACGCAACGTCGGCGTGGCGCATGGGCGACCCCGAGCCATCGACGAGCGAGGCGTTGGTGATGACGGTGCGACGGTCGCCGGCCATGGTGTTTGAGGAGCCTTGCAAATCTGGTGGGGCTAATTGGAGTCGAACCAACGACCTCATCCTTATCAGGGATGCGCTCTAACCAACTGAGCTATAGCCCCATGCGCCGGAGCGCGCGACGAGCCTACTAGCGGTCGTCGCCGGACTCCACCGGGCTCGCCACCACTTCCTCCTCCAGCACCGACACGCGGATGCCACCGACGAGGTCGGTGATGAGGTTGAAGATCGTGGCTCCCAGCACCCACACCGCGGTCAGAAGGATCGCGGCCAGCAGACCGAGCAGTGCGACGTTCACGAAGAGCGTCCAACCGTTGAACTGGAAGGATTCCCAGCCGAACGACTCGAGGAAGCGCTCGACGTTGTCGATCGTGCCCGTCGACGAGGCGACGCTCCACAGCAGCGCACCCGCGACGATCGCGGTCAGGTAGACGACGAGGTGGAAGACCAGGCCGACCTTCAGCACCGACCACGGATCGACGTCGCGCACGACGCGCGACACGCGCCGGACGCGCGGGGTCGGTGCGGTCGAGCTCACCGCCCGATCGTACGCCGCGACTGCGCCCACGAATCGACTGCCGTCGCACCCCGGACGATCCGGCCGACCTGCACCTGCACGGCGAACTCGCCGGCGGTGCGACGGTCGTCCGTGGACCGCACCATCCGCGCCCCGTTCATGCCCGCCACGCGCCGCGCCATCGGCTCGCCTCCGTACACCCCGGCGAGCGCCGCCGCATCAGCCGCGACCTGCGCCCGTGCCTCGTCCACCAGCAGCGCACCGGCGCGCGCCACGGCCATCGACAGGGCGGCGGCGATTCCGGTCAGCGCCAGCACCGTCACCGCGGCACTGCCGCGCTCGGCGGTCATTCCTCGGTGTCGTGCGAGAAGATCAGCGCGGCGGACGCCACCTGCTGGTCCCCGTCGAGGCTCATCAGCCGGACGCCCGTCGCGGCGCGGCTCTGGCTCGACACTTCCTCGGCACGGAGGCGGATGGTCTGGCCGGTGGACGACACCAGCACGATGTGGTCCTCCTTCCCCGCCATGAACGCCGCGACCACGCTGCCCTTCTTGCCGGTGAGCTTGATCCCGGTCGTGCCCATGCTGCCGCGGCCCTTGCGCTTGAACTCCTTCAGCGGGGTGCGCTTGCCGTAGCCGGCGCTCGTGATCATCAGCACCGCGCCGTCGCGTCGGCCGGTGTCGATCGACACCAGTTCGTCGCCCGCGCGCAGCTTCATGCCCTTCACGCCCGCGGCCCCGCGACCCATCGGCCGCACGCCCTTCTCGGCGAACCGGCTCACGAACCCGTGCTTCGACACCATGACCACGTCGTCCGACCCCGAGGTCTCGATGACGCGGACGAGCTCGTCCTTTTCCCGGAGGCGCAGCGCGATGAGGCCGTCCTTGCGCGACGAGTCGTACTCGGTGAACTTGGTCTTCTTCACCTGGCCCTGCCGGGTCGCGAAGAACAGGAACCGCTCGCCCGCGAACTCGCGCGTGTCGATCACGGCCTGGATCGTCTCGCCCTGCTTCAGCGGCAGGAGGTTGACGATCGGGATGCCGCGCGCGGTGCGGTCCCGCTCCGGGACCTCCATCCCGCGCAGGCGGTAGACGCGCCCCTTGTTCGAGAAGAACAGCAGGTACGAGTGCGCCGTCGTGAAGATCACGTGGCGGACGATGTCGTCGGCCTTCATCTTCGCTCCGCTCACGCCCCGGCCCCCGCGGCTCTGCGTCCGGAACGCGTCCGCGCTGACCGACTTCACGTACTGCGCGCTGGTCATGACGACGACCAGCTCCTTGTCCTCGACGAGGTCCTCGACGCCGATGTCGCCGGTGTCGCGCCCGATCTCGCAGACCCGCGGGGTCGCAAAGGCCTCGCGCACGGCCTTCAGCTCGCCCGCAATGACCCCGCGCAGCTTCGAGTCCGACTTCAGGATCGACTCGAGCTCCTTGATGGTCGCGGTCAGGTCGGCCTGCTCGGTCTCGAGGTCGATGCGCGACAGGCGGGTCAGCTGCCGCAGCTGCATGTCGAGGATGTCGATCGCCTGGCGCTCGCTGAACCCGTACTTCTTGCCCATGAGCGCCGTCTTGGCCGCGGTGGCGTCCTCGCTGGCGCGGATCAGGGCGATGATCTCGTCGATCACGTTCAGCGCCTTGATGCGGCCCTCGATGATGTGGGCGCGGTCCTGCGCCTTCTTCAGCCGGTACTTCGAGCGACGGGTGGTGACGTCGATCTGGTGGTCGACGTAGCCGTTGATGGCGTCGCGCAGGGTCAGCGTGCGCGGCACGCCGTTCACCAGCGCCACCATGTTCACCGAGAACGTCGCCTGCAGCTGCGTCTTGTTGAAGAGGTTGTTCATCACGATGTTCGCATTCGCGTCGCGCTTGAGGGTGATGATCAGGTTCGTCTTGCCGCCTGCGGAATTGTCGTTGACGTCCGCGATGCCGTCGAGGTCGCCGCCGTCGACGAGCTCCTGGATCCGGGCGGCGATGGACGAGCAGCTCGCCTGGTACGGCAGCTCGGTGACGACGATCTGCATCTGGCCGCGCTTGCCCTCCTCGATCTCGACGCGCGCGCGCAGCTTGATGCTGCCCTTGCCGGTCTTGTACGCCGACTTGATGCCGTCCTTGCCGAGGATCAGGCCGCCCGTCGGGAAGTCGGGGCCCTTGACGTGCTTCATCAGCTCGTCGGTGGTCGCCTTCGGGTTGTTCAGCAGGAGCAGGGTCGCGTCGATGACCTCGCCCAGGTTGTGGGGAGGGATGCTCGTCGCCATGCCCACCGCGATGCCCTGGCTGCCGTTCACCAGCAGGTTCGGGAACCGCGCGGGCAGCACCGTCGGTTCGACCGCGGTGCCGTCGTACGTGGGGATCAGGTCGACCGTGTCCTCGTCGATGTCGGCGAGCAGCCGCATCGCGAGCGGGTCCAGCCGCGCCTCGGTGTAGCGACTGGCCGCCGGACCGAAGTCGGGCGACCCGTAGTTGCCGTGGAAGTCGATCAGCGTGTGGCGCAGCGAGAACGGCTGGGCCATGCGAACGAGCGCGTCGTAGATGGCCCCGTCGCCGTGCGGGTGGTACCGGGCCATCGTGTCGCCGGTGACCCGGGCGCACTTCACGAACGGCCGGTCGGGCCGGAAGCCCTGCTGGTCCATGTCCCAGATGATCCGGCGGTGCACCGGCTTGAGGCCGTCGCGCACGTCCGGCAGCGCACGCGACATGATGACCGACATCGCGTAGTCGAGGAACGAGCGCTCCATCTCGTCGTTCAATTGCACGGGCTGGATCGAGCCATCGTCGCCGTCGAGGAGCGTCGGCTGCGCGGGCGGGCCGCCGCGCGATCCGCCCCGGCCGGCCGGGGCCGCCGCGCCTGCGCCGCGCTTCCCCGGAGCCGCCTTCTTCGCCGCGGCCTTCTTCGCCGGCTGTGACTTGCCCGCTGCCTTCTTCTTGCTTGCCATCGTCGCCGCCTAGAAGTCGAGGTTGCGCACGTCGCGCGCGTTGGTCTGGATGAACTTCTTGCGGCTCTCGACGTCGTCGCCCATGAGCACGCTCATGACGTCCTCGGCCACCGCTGCCTCCTCCACCGACACCCGCAGCAGCGTGCGCGATGAGGGATCCATCGTGGTCTGGCGCAGCTCCTGCCAGTCCATCTCGCCGAGTCCCTTCAGGCGCTGGAACTCCTTCTTGTGGTGGGGGTGGTCCGCGAGGAACCTCGCCTTTGCCGCGTCGTCCTTCAGGTAGATCTTCTCCTTGCCCACCTCGGTGGAGTACAGCGGCGGCTGCGCGATGTAGATGTAGCCCGCGTCCACCATCGGCCGCATCTGCCGGTAGAAGAACGTCAACAGCAGCGTGCGGATGTGGCTGCCGTCGACGTCGGCGTCGGCGAGGATGACGATCTTGTGGTATCGGGCCTTCGTGGCGTCGAACTCCTCGTTGCCGATGCCGCCGCCGATGGCCAGCGTCAGCGTCTGGATCTCGGTGTTCTTCAGCATCTTGTCGAGGCGCGCGCGCTCGACGTTGAGGATCTTGCCGCGGATGGGCAGGATCGCCTGGGTGCGCGGGTCGCGGGCGTCGACCGCCGTGCCGCCGGCCGAATCGCCCTCGACGATGAAGAGCTCCGTCTCGGACGCGTCCGTGCTGGTGCAGTCCTTCAACTTGTCGGGCATGCCCGCGCCGGCGAGCGCCGTCTTGCGGCGGACCGCGTTGCGCGCGTTCTTGGCCGCGACCCGGGCCTGCGCCGCGGCGATGGCCTTCTTGACGATGCGGTTCGCCTCGGTCGGGTTCTCGAGCATCCATTCCTCGAGGCGCGCGTTCGTCTCCTTCTGGACGAACGACCGCATCGAGACGTTGCCGAGCTTCGCCTTGGTCTGCCCCTCGAACTGCGGCTCGCGCAGCTTCACCGCGACGACGGCCGTGATGCCCTCGCGGATGTCCTCGCCGGTGAGGTTGTCGTCCTTCTCCTTCAGCAGGTTCTGGGCGCGCGCGTACTTGTTGACGACCGACGTGAGCGCGGTCTTGAAGCCCTCGACGTGCATGCCGCCCTCGACGGTCGAGATGCCGTTGGCATAGCCGTAGATGCCCTCGTTGTACCCGGTGTTCCACTGGATCGCGACGTCGAGGGTCTGGTCCGCCTCCGACGCCTCGTAGTGCGCGACCTTGCTGAACAGCGCCTCGCGCGACGCGTTGAGGTGCTTGACGAAGTCGACGATGCCGCCCTTGTACTGGAAGGTGACCTTCTGCTCCTTGCCGGGCCGCTCGTCGACGAACTGCACGATGACGCCGCGGTTGAGAAAGGCGATCGTCTGCAACCTGTCCGTGACGGTCCGGGGCACGAACTCGGTCCCTTCCGCCACGAAGATCGTCGGGTCGGGCATGAACGTGATGCGGGTGCCGGTGCGGTTGCGTCCCGGCGACGGCCCGATCTTCTTCAGTCCGCCCTTCGGCGTGCCGCCGTTGACGAATTCCTGCCGGAAGCGCGACCCGTCGCGGTCGACCTCGGCGAGCAGCCGGGTCGAGAGCGCATTGACGACGCTGACGCCGACACCGTGCAGTCCACCCGACACCTTGTAGCCCTCGCCGCCGAACTTGCCGCCGGCGTGCAGCACGGTCAGCACCACCTCGAGCGCGCTCTTGCCCTTGTGCGGGCCGCTCGGATACGGGTCGACCGGAATGCCTCGGCCGTCGTCGATCACCGAGCACGCGCCGTCGCCGTGCAGGACGACCGTGATGGTCGTGCAGTGTCCCGCCATGGCCTCGTCGACCGAGTTGTCGACGACCTCCCAGATCAGGTGGTGCAGGCCGTTGAGCCCGGTGGACCCGATGTACATGCCCGGGCGCTTGCGCACCGGGTCGAGACCCTCGAGGACCTGGATGTCCTTCGCGCCGTACGTGGCGCTGGAGCCGCCGGAGGCCATCAGCCAGCCGCCGACGGCTGGGGGCACACCACGGACTCCTGCGTCATCAGCACGTGAAACCCTACCAATCAGCGCCTGCGCGGATGGCGCACCACCCGCACGTCCACGCCCGTCACGCGTACCGGCGTCGCCGCGACGATGGCGGAGATGATGTCGGCTTCGAGAAACCGCACCTGGGTCGCCCACGCCGGATCGGCGACGCTCACCAGGAGGCGCCCGTCGACGAGCTTCACCGGCGTCACGTTGCGCGCGACGTCGTCGCCCACGATCGCCGACCAGTCGGAGAAGATCCCCGCGACACCCGCCGCTGACTCCCCACCGAGCCTCTGCATCAGCCGGTTGATCTCGTCGAACAGACGGCCCTCGCCGTCCGTGCCTGCCTCCCCGCTGCTCACGCCGTCACCACCGCTCCCGCGCTGATGCGCAGCACGCGCTCCGGCACGGTGCCGCCCGGCAGGTAGCCGGCCGTCGTGATGAGGGTCTGACCCGGCGGCACGTGGCGCAGCAGCGCCTCGGCGCGGGAGGGGTCGAGTTCGGACAGCACGTCGTCGAGGATGAGTACCGGAGGGACGCCGAAGTGCAGCGTCGCAAACCGGTGCACCGCCAATCGCATCGCAAGTGCCAGCGTCCGCTGTTCCCCCTGCGACCCGTGGGTCCTGGCCGGCCAGCCGTGGATGGCCGCCGCAAGGTCGTCGCGGTGCGGGCCGACCGTGGTCACCGAACGGCGCAGATCGTCGTCGCGTGCCGCCGCTACCGCCCCGGCGAGCCCGCCCGTCGGCCAGGACGACTCGTAGCCCAACGACACCCCGTCGTCGCGGCCGGCGAGGTCGCAGTACGCGGCGGTCACCACCGGCGCGAGGCGGTCGAGCAACCTGCGCCGTGCGGACGCGACGCGCTCTCCCACTGCCGCGAGCCGCTCGTCCCACACGTCGAGCGTCGCCGCCACCGACCCGGACGCGCGGCCACCCGCCTGCTTCAGCAGCGCGTTGCGCTGCCGGAGCACCTTGTCGAGGTCGGCGAGGTCGTCGGCCGACTGTGCGTCGACCGACTCGAGCACTGCGTCGAGGTAGTCGCGCCGGTGCTGGGGCGAGCCCTTGACGAGGTCGAGATCCTCCGGCGAGAACACCGTCGTGCGGAGGTGCTCGAGCAGGTCGCGCGTGCGGCGCGGCCGCTTGCGGTTGACCTGGATGCGGTTCCGCCCCTCCCGCGAGATCTCCGCCTCGATCAGCGACTCGCGACCGTCCTCGTGCCGGACCGTCCCCCGGATGATGGCCACGTCGGCACCGGCGCGAATGAGCGCCTCGGCGGCGACGCCGCGGAAGCTCCGGGTCGTCGAGAGATAGGCAATCGCCTCCACGAGGCTCGTCTTGCCCTGTCCGTTGTCGCCCGAGACGACGGTGACGCCGTCGGCGAACCCGATCGACGCCGACGCGTAGTTGCGGAAGTCGGCGAGCTCGAGCGTGCGGACGATCACGATGCGGCGCGTGCGCGCTACACCGACAGCCGCTGCGGCATCAACAGGTAGAGATACTCGTCGTCCCCCACCCCGCGGATGACCGCGGGCTTCAACGGGTCGGAGGTCTCGATGGACGCCGACTCCCCCGACACCGCCTCGACGCCGTCCGCGAGGTACTCGGGGTTGAAGCCGATGACCAATTCCGCCCCGGTGAGGGTCGAGTCGAGCTCGTCGACGAACTCCTCCTGGCCGTCGGTCGTGCGGGCGACGAGACGGACGGTCTCGGACCCGATCTCCAGTCGCACCGGCGTGTTCTCGCGGGCAAGGACGCGGCACCGGCGCAGCGCGTGCAGCAACGGCTCGCGCTCGACCACGACCTTGTTCGGCAGCTGCGGGGCGATCAATTGTTCGTACTTGGGGAATTCAGCCGAGACGAGGCTGGTGGAGAGCGATGCGGCCCCGACGCGGAACGTCGCCCGGTCGGCGCTGACGCTGAGCGACGCTTCGCCACCGGCACCCAGCATGCGGGACAGCTCCGCGAGCGCCCGACCCGGCACGACCGCGAAGTCGCGCGCACCGATGAGGTTGCCGTGGCGCATCTTCTTGACCGCGAGCCGGAAGGAGTCGGTGGCCACGAGCCGCATTCCGTCGCCGTCCACCGCCATGAGCACGCCGGTGAGCTGCGGCTTCTGCAGGTCGCGAGCCGCCGCCCGCACCACCTGCCGCAACGCCTCCGCGAATTCGGCCGCCGGGAGCGACACCGGATCTGCACCCGCCTCGGCGACCGGCGGAAAGTCGGTGGCGACGAGGGCCCGGAGGGTGGCCTTCGAACGGCCGGAACTGATGGTGATGGCTTCGTTGTCGAGCGAGATCGTCACGGCACCCTCTTCGAGCACCTTGACCACGTCGCTCAGGCGTCGTGCGTCCGTCACCGCCGTCCCGTCGGAGATGCCGTTGACGGCGATGGAGTGGCGGATGGCCAGATCGTTGTCGGTGCACGTCACCGTCAGGTTCGAGCCGATCAGTTCGAGCTTCACACCGGACAGCGCCGGAAGGGCGTTGTTCCGCGTCGACGCTGCCCGGGACGCGAGGCCGACGGCATCGGCGAACGCGGTCTTCTCGACCTTGAACTTCATGCGGCGCTCCATTGTTGGAATCGTTGAGGCGTATGTACCTCAATAACGGTAATAAGTGCTGTGAATTGTGGATGACGGGACGTCGTTGCGGAACCGTGCGGACGGGCGTCCACACGGCGTGCAGTCGAGCGCACATCTTGCATCCGTGGCATTTCGTCTCCGGTGGACAGCCGGGCATTGTCCACGGCCGATCCTCGGTTCGGCCACAGGTTGGTCCACATGGTCAGGACTGCTTGAAGGTGTCGATCATCTTCGTCACCTGGTCGAAGACGCTCTGGCGCTCGGCCATCAGGGTCTGCACCTTGGTGCACGCGTGCATGACGGTGGTGTGGTCCCGCCCGCCGAACAGCTTGGCGATCGAGGGGAAGCTGTTCTCGGTGAGCTGACGGAAGGCGTACATCGCCATCTGTCGGGCGAGGACCAGCGGCCGTTGGCGGCTGCTGCCCCGAAGTTCCGCCACGGAGAAGCCGAGGTGGTCGGCGATCTCGGCCAGCAGCTCCTCATCGGTGCGCGGCTTGGGGCTGGAGTCGGTGAACAGGTTCGCCAGCTGCTGCTCGGCGACGGCGACCGTCACCGGCACCTTGGTGAGGCTCGCGAAGGCCGTGAGACGGATCAGTGCACCCTCGAGGTCCCGGATGTTCGACGAGATCTTCGTCGCGACGAACTCGAGCACGTCGTCCGGCACGATCGAGAGCTGCTGGTCGGCCTTGTTCCGGAGGATCGCCAAACGGGTCTCGAGATCCGGCGGCTGGATGTCCGTGATGAGGCCCCAGCGGAAGCGGCCGCGCAGCCGGTCCTCCAAGGTGGGGATCGAGTCGGGCATGCGGTCCGACGACAGGACGATCTGCTTGTTCGCCCCGTGCAGCGAGTTGAACGTGTGGAAGAACTCCTCCTGGAGCCCCTCCTTGCCCTCCATGAACTGGATGTCGTCGATGAGCAGGACGTCGACCTCGCGGTAGCGGCGCTTGAACGAGGCGATCGTGTTGTTGCGGATGCCATCGACGTACTCGTTGAGGAAGGTCTCGGTCGACACGTACCGCACCTCGTAGTGCGCGTAGTTGCGGTGGACGTAGTCGCCGATGGCCTGCAGCAGGTGGGTCTTGCCCAGTCCGGCCGATCCGTAGATGAACAGCGGGTTGTAGGAGCGGCCCGGGGTCTCGGCGACTCTCTGGGCGGCGGCGAGCGCGAACTGGTTCGAGGTGCCCTTGACGAAGGTCTCGAAGGTGTACCGCGGGTTCAGCCCCGACGCGCTGCCCTTGCGCTGTTCGGGCTTGTCGGTGCGGCCGGTTCGCGACGGGGCGCTGGCCGAGCCGGCAACCGGAGCGTCGAAGGCGCCGGTCGGCTCGGTGGTCGATTCCTCGTGGAGGCGGGCCTCGGCGTGCACCTCGATCTCGAGGTCCCGGCCCTCTGCGCCGGCCTGGTCGAGCGCGTCGCGGACGAGCGACTTGTAGCGGTTCTGGATGCGGTCGCGGGCGAAGGCGTTCGGCACCCGGACGAGCAGGCTCATCTTGTCGCCACCGACCGCTTCGGAGTCGTGGAAGGTCGCGAACCACACCGAGTCCGCGACCTGTGGACGGAGGATGCGCTTCGTTTCGTTCCAGACGGCCGCAGCGTCGTCGGAGCCGTCGGTATCGAGTGTGGTGGTCACGGTGTGCAGCTCCTTTCCGGTCGTCGTCCCTGCGGTGGGCGTGCCGAGAGGACACACGACACCCGCCCCGCCCTATCCACAACCTTGTCCACACGGTGGGGACTACGGGTGGGAACCTGACGGGAGTGCGACCGTAGCAGGTTGTCCACAGCGGCAAAAATGGGTGGAAGACCGGTAGAGTGCGCCGTCCGTGCCGCGGCATTGCGGTACTGCATGAGATCACGACGGCGCGCTGCGCGCGAGAGGAGGGGCCAGTGAAGCGGACATTCCAGCCGAACAACCGGCGCCGGTCCAAGAAGCACGGGTTCCGCGCCCGCATGTCGACCAAGGCCGGCCGCGCCGTCCTGAAGTCGCGCCGGGCCAAGGGTCGCCACCGCCTCTCGGCTTGATCGGGCCGATCACCCGTCGTCAGGAGTTTGCCCGGCTCAGCCGGGAGGGGCGCCGCCGTCGTCAGGGGAGCCTGTGGGTTGCTGCCGTGGTGTCCCCCGAGGCAGGAGGGGTCCGGGTGGCATACGCCCTGCCCCGCAAGGCGGGTACCGCGGTCGAACGAAACCGCATCCGCCGCCGCCTGCGGGCCGCGATGGGACCGTTGGAGCACCAGGTGCCGCCAGGGTGGTATCTGATCGGGGTGACCCGTCCTGCCCGCGAGATCTCGTGGCAGGACGTCTGTACCGACCTTCCCGGCGTGCTGACGGGGTCGGTCGAGCGTCGCCCATGACCCCGCTCGCCAAGCGGATCCAGTGGGCGATGCTGCGTGCGGTCGGGTGGTACCGGGAACTCGCTCCGGACCGCCCGTCTCCCTGCCGGTTCTTTCCGAGCTGCTCCGAATACGCCGAGATCGCCATCGAGACCCACGGTCCGTGGCGCGGTGGGTGGTTGACGGCGCGGCGGCTCAGTCGCTGCCGCCCATTCGGTCCGAGTGGCTTCGATCCGGTACCGTCACGCGACGACGACGTCACCGGCTCGTAGGCTCCGGTTGCTTCGAAGGACGTCACGAAAGGACGCAGCACAGTGTCAGGTGTGATTGATTACCTTGCGCGGCCTGCGGCGTGGCTGATGTCGGTCTTCTACTCGTGGACCCACAGTTATGCCGTGTCCATCGCCCTCATGTCGGTGGTGTTGATGATCATCCTGACGCCGCTCACGCTCAAGAGCACCAAGGGCATGCTCGAGATGCAGCGGCTGCAGCCAGAAATGCGCCGGATTCAGGCTGAATTTAGGTCAGATAGACAGAAAATGAATGAGGCGATGATGCGCCTGTATCAGGAGCACAAAGTGAATCCGCTCAGCTCGTGCCTCCCGATTCTCGCGCAGTTGCCGATTTTCATCATCATGTTCCGGGTCATGCACGGCCTCACGACGAGGGGCCCAGACGGCAGGTTCGTGCCGGAGCACCTGGACAAGACCAATGAGCTGTACCTCGCCCTGTCCAGCTCGACCGAGATGCGCTCGTTCGGCTTGGACCTCGCCATCAGTCCCAAAAACGCCGTGGCGGTCAGCTTCTGGTCGGGCTTGATCTACATCGGCTTGGTGGTGCTGCTGGCGGGTGTGTATCTCATCCAGCAACGGATGGTCGCCTCGCGGATGTCCAGCCCCACGATGTCGGCGACGCAGGCAAAGATCTTCCAGTACATGCCGGTGGCGTTCTCGGTCTTCCAGGTGGTGCTGCCGACGTCGCTGGTGGTCTATTACTTCACCCAGGCGGTCATCCGCATCGGCCAGCAGGCCTACATCACCAGGCGGTTCTACGGCTCCGATGAGTCCCTGGGACGGCAGGCTCAGGCAGCCGGTCAGCGTGCGCGGGAGATCGCAAAGGACGAAAAGACGAAGAAGTCGGCCCCAACGGGTCCGACGGTCAGTCGGCGCGTGACGCCGCCGAAGGGCGGTGCCATCCAGGCCCGCCCGGCGTCGCCCCCCAGTAAGGGTGGGAAGAACTGGGCGGCCCAGGTGCCGCGCAAGAAGAAGTAGGCGCGTCGCCCCAATGGGCGTGCGCACGAGTCGAGAGAGGACACGGGACATGGAGTGGGTGGAGACAACTGCCGAGACGATCGAGGCGGCGAAGGAGCGGGCACTGGACCAGCTGGGCGTGGCCGAGGAAGACGCCGAGTTCGAGGTGCTCGAGGAACCGAAGCCCGGTCTGTTCGGCAGGGTCCGCGGCGAGGCGCGGGTGCGCGCCAGGGTCAAGCCGACCACGCCACGTGCCAAGGCGGACCGTCGTGATTCGCGGAAGCGCCGTGGTGGGCGCCAGGGTCAGGATGAGAAGCGTTCCGAACCGAAGCGCCAGACCAAGCCGGCCGAGGCGATGCCTGCCCGCCAGCGAGCCGAGCGATCGGACCGACCTGCGCGCGAGGATCGGCCCGAGCGCAGTGAGCCCCGCGAGTCCGTCGATCCCTCCGTGGTCGTCGCGGCCGCGACGACGTTTCTCACAGGGCTTGCCGCCGCTGCGGGCGTGTCGGGCACGGTGTCGTCCGAGGTCAATGGCGAGGACATCGATCTGAACCTCGATGGAGACGGTGTGGAGTTGTTTGTGGGGCCCAAGGGCAACACCCTGTCCGCGGTGCAGGACCTCACTCGCGTCGTGAGCCAGCGTCGCCTGGGCGACCATGACACCAAGTTGCGTGTGGACATCGGTCACTACCGCCAGAAGCGGAAGGATGCGCTGAGCCGGTTTGCCATGAAGGTGGCCAATGACGTGCTGTCCAGCGGGCAGGCGCGAGTGTTGGAGCCCATGAACTCTGCCGACCGCAAGGTCGTGCACGACACGCTGCTCGAGGTGGATGGCATCGAAACGCGTTCGGAGGGCGAGGAGCCCAACCGGCGCGTGGTCGTCGATCTCGTTCCCGGCGACTAGGACGAGATGCCGGTCAGCGAGGCCCTGAGGGCCGTGCTGGCCGAGGCACAGCGCATTGGTGCGATCGGTCCGAGCAGCCTTGCGCGTGCCACGGAGCACGCCATGCAGTTCGTGGCGTGCGTGCCGATAGGTCCGATTCGTCTCATTGACCTTGGGTCAGGAGGTGGGTTACCGGGCCTCGTGATCGCCGACCAGCGTCCTGAGTGCGTGGTGACGCTCGTGGATCGGCGCCAAAGTCGGGTCGACCAGCTCACTCGCGCGATCCGGAGCCTTGGGTGGGGCGATCGCGTCACTGCGCTGTGCGGCGATATGGCCACCGTTGCGGCGTCTCGCCCCAAGGAGTTTGACGTTGCGACGGGACGGGGGTTCGGCCCGCCGGCACTGACGTTGCAGTACGCCATCGCGTGTGTGCGCGATGGCGGCACGATCGTCATCAGCGAGCCCCCTGACGATCGGCCTGACCGCTGGCCACACCCGCTTCCTGATCGGATCGCCGAATCGGAGCGGCGTGGGGCCGTTCGGGTGTTTCACGTGAAAC
>JAGWXX010000082.1 GCA_018969685.1 Acidobacteriota bacterium
TTACCCGCGCCGCCGAAGCGCTCACCGTCACGTGGACCGCGCGACGCGGCACGCGGCGCACCGGGCCGAGCCGCCTGCTCGAGGGACTGCCGACCACCGGTGGCTCCGGCGCGGACGTCGACGACGCGACCCGCACGGTCCGGACGATCCGCAGCCGGACGGCGCCTGCCGACCCAGACGCCGCGGTCCGCACCGCGCTCGCAGCGTGGCGGCGGGACCTCGCGCGCGCGACCGAGCAGCACCCGACGACGATCTGCTCGGACGCCGACCTCGAGCGCCTCGTCCGTCTCCGGCCCGGCGACGTCGACGCGCTCTGCACGATCCTCCCGGCGCCGGTCGCACGGAGGCTCGCACCGCGACTGCTGCCGCTGCTCGCCGACCGGACCGGCTAGCCCCCTTCGCGCAGCTTCAGCAGCCGCTCGAACACCTCGGGCCGCATCGACACGAAGAGCCCGGTCGCCCGCGCGCAGAGCACCTCGCCGTGGTGCAGCGTGCCGGAGGTGCGGATCTTGCGTCCCTCGATGCCCGTCACGGCGCCACGGAACGTGAGCTCGCGGCCGAGCGGCGTCGGCGAGACGTAGTCGACCGAGAGGTTCACCGTCATGCCCGGATTGCCCGTCATCGACTGCGCGACGCCCAGCACCTCGTCGAAGTACGCGGCGATGACCCCGCCGTGGACGCAGCCCGGCGGCCCCTCGTAGGCCGGACCGAAGGTGGCGGTTCCCACGACTTGTGGAGCGCCCCCCGCATCGACGCTTGCCGACACCCGCATCGGCGCGGCCAGCGGGTTGGCCGCTCCGATGACCGGCGACCGGTCGAGGAACGAGATGCCCGGCACCGTGACGAGCCCGTCGATCTCGCGGCGCACCTCGTCGGCGCGCGCCGCGCGCCGCAGGTCGTCCTCGGACGGAGGAGCGTGCCGCTGGTGGAAGCCCTGAAAGGCGTTGCCGTCCTGCGTCACCGGCGCGCCCTCAGCAGAGCACCGCGACCGGGGCGTGGTCGCTCGGCTGCTCGCCCTTGCGCGCGTTCCGATCGACCACGCTCCACGCACTGCGGGACGCGACGGGGCCGGTGGCGAGCACCAGGTCGATCCGCATGCCGTGGCCCTTGTGGAAGCTGCCGTCGCGGTAGTCCCACCAGCTGAAGATGCGCGGCTCCGGGTGCTGCGCGCGCACGACGTCCACCAGCCCCCAGTCGCACAGCGACGCGAGCGCCTGCCGTTCGGCGGCACTGACGTGCGTCGAGCCCTCCAGTGCGGCGGGGTCCCAGACGTCGCGGTCGTCCGGGGCGATGTTGAAGTCGCCCGCCACGACGAGGTCGCCGTCCGGTTCCGAGACCGCAGCGACGTGGTCGCGCAGCTGGCGCATCCACCGCAGCTTGTACTGGTAGTGCTCGTGGTCGAGGGCGCGGCCGTTCGGGACGTAGACGCAGACGACCACGAGGCCGCCACAGGTGGCGGTGACGATCCTCGCCTCGGGATCCGGTGCTCCCGCGGCGAAGTTGACGACCGGCCGCTCGATGCCGAGCCTGGACAGGATCGCCACGCCGTTCCAGCGTCCCTGGCCGAAGTGCACCGAGTCGTAGCCGAGGGCGAGCAGCTCGGCCGACGGGAACGCCTCGTCGGTCATCTTCGTCTCCTGCAGGCAGACGACGTCGGGCTGCACCTCCTCGAGCCACGCAACGACCCGGGGCATCCTCGCCTTCAGCGAGTTGACGTTCCACGTCGCAACGAGCACGCGGGTCAACCTACTTCTTCCGCGCCTGGGCCTTCTTCGCCGGGGCCGCGAGGTGCGCGGACTTCGCGCGCTTCTTCGCCGGAACGGCCGGCGCCGCGACGCCCACCATGCCCACGTCGACGCCGCGCCGCTCGGGTGCGAAGCCGTCGACGACGAGGCTCAGCGCATCGCCGATCTTGACATGGTGCCGGGCGCTCCGCGGGGCCGGATCCGCCATCCGCGCGAGCGGCAGGTACGCGCGGATCTTGCCGACCGTCACGTAGACGCCGTGCGCGGCGTACTCCGCCACCGTCCCACGGACGCGGTCGCCGGGCCCGTGGCTCGACACGAACGCATCGAACGCGGCCTGGTCGTTGAGCGCCGACCGCGACGACGTTCGCGCCCCCGGCTTCGCGGCATCGGCCTTCTTCGCGGGCTCCACCGACTTGCGCGCCGGCTTCACGACATCGGCCTTCTTCGCGGGCTCCACCGACTTGCGCGCCGGCTTCACGACATCGGCCTTCTTCGCGGGCTCCACCGACTTGCGCGCCGGCTTGGCGACGAGTCGCGCCCCGGGCGGCGGCGCGGTCGGCACCGGCATCGGCGCGGCCGCACGGCGCGGGGACTTCTTCGCGGCGGACCGGCCGGTCGGACGCACGGGTTGGCGGTCGATGAACACCCAGCCGACGTGCGGCACCGGCTTGCCGCCGATCAGCCGTCCGTCGTCGAACAGCCACGGAAAGTCGCCCTGGAATTCCTGGTAGCTGTCGTTCGACACGACGCTCGCGCCGACCTTCTCGGCGATGGTCAGCACGAATCCGTCGCCCCTTCCGACCGCCCCAGCCGGCGGCGTCACGAGCTCGTTGTTGTCGATCGCCGCGTCGAACTCGGCGACCTCCTTCTTGTCGATGCGGTAGCCGAACGTGGCGTCGACCACGACCGTGACCTTGGTGGAGGGGAACTCGCGCATGAACGCGAGGACCGCCTCGTTCAGCTGGGCGAGGCTCGGCTGCGTGCGGCCCTCCGTCGCGAGGTTCGATCCGTCGATGACGACGTGCTTGGGCTTCTGCGCGGGCACCGTGCCAGTCAACCACGGGCCGGGCGCCGGCGCGCACCTACGATGCCCCCGTGCTGCGCGCGGTGTTCTTCGACTTCGGGGGCGTGATCACCGAGAGCCCGCTCGACGGCTTCGCGAGGCTGGAACGGGAGCGCGGCCTCCCGCCGGGATTCATCGCGTCGGTCAACCTCCGCGACTACCACGGGAACGCGTGGGCCCGGCTCGAGCGCAGCGAGGTGACGCCTGCGGAGTTCGACGGCTTGTTCGCAGCCGAGTCCGCCGCGCTCGGGCACGAGGTCCGCGGAGCCGACGTGCTCGCCGTGATCCACGGGGAGCTCCGCCCCGCGATGGTGGCGGCGCTGGACGTGCTCCGGGACGAGGGCTTCCGGCTCGCGTGCCTGACCAACAACGTGGCTGCGCCGTCCGACGGCGGCGGGATGGGCCGGTACGCGGACGTGCTCGCGCGGTTCGACGACGTCGTCGAGAGCAGCAAGGTCGGCGCGCGCAAGCCGGAGCGCCGGTTCTACGAGGCGGCGTGCAGGCGCAACGGCGTGGATCCCACCGAGTGCGCCTTCCTCGACGACCTCGGGGTGAACGTCAAGGCCGCCCGCGCGATGGGGATGTCGACGATCAAGGTGACCGGCGCGTCGCAGGCACTCGGCGAGCTCGCCGGGCTGCTCGGCCTCGATCGGCTGCGGGCGCTCGCCGACGGCTGATCCCGCCGGTCAGCCGAACGTCTCCGACATGAGGTCGGCGAGCTCCTGGTCGTGGATCGCCTTCGAGCCGGTCGCCGGGCTGCCCGACTCGACCCGCGTGACGGCGCGCAGCGCGTACCCCCGCTCCTTCAGCCGCCAGATCCGCGACTCCACGAAGCGCCACGCACCCATGTTGTGGGGCTCCTCCTGCAGCCAGACGAGGTCGCGCGCGTTCGGGTAGTGCGCGAGGAGCGCCTGCAGCCCCGCATCGGGGAACGGGTACAGCTGCTCGATCCGCACCACCGCCACGGGGGCGCCGCGGCGGGTGCGCTCGGCCATCGCGTCCCACGCCACCTTGCCCGTGCACAGCACGAGGGTGCGCACCGCGGAGGGATCCGCGACCGCGGGGTCGCCCAGGATCTCCGAGAACGAGCCGCGCGCGAGCGCGTCCACCGGCGAGCGGCTCTCGCGCATGCGGAGCGGCTGCTTCGGCGTCATCACGACCAGCGGCTTGCGCACGTCGCGGCGGACCTGGCGGCGAAGGAGGTGGAAGTACTGCGCCGCGGTCGTCGGATACGCCACCTGGATGTTGTCCTCGGCGCACAATTGGAGGAACCGCTCCAGCCTCGCCGAGGAGTGCTCGGGGCCCTGGCCCTCGAAGCCGTGCGGCAGCAGCAGGACGAGGCCGTTCTGCTGGTGCCACTTGTCCTCTGCCGCCACCAGGTACTGGTCGATGATGATCTGCGCCCCGTTGACGAAGTCGCCGAATTGCGCCTCCCACATCACGAGCGCGGCGGGGTTGCCGTGGGCGTAGCCGTACTCGTACCCGACGGCGGCGTACTCGGAGAGCAGCGAGTCGTACACCCAGAATCGCGCGGACGCGCCGGGGAGCGAGTTGAGCGGCACCCAGCGGGCCTCGGTCTCGTAGTCGACGAGCGTCGAGTGGCGCTGGCTGAACGTCCCGCGTCGGGTGTCCTCGCCGACGAGGCGCACCGGCGTGCCCTCCAGCACGAGCGAGCCGATCGCCATCGCCTCGGCGGTCGCCCAGTCGACGTCGCGGTGCTCGGCGTACTGCTGTGCGCGCTGCTCGAACTGCTTCGCGAGCTTCGGGTGCGGGACGAACCCCTCCGGGTACGCGGTGAGGTGGCGGAAGATCCCGTCGAGCACGTCCACGGACACGCCGGTCTCCACGTGCGGCAGCACCCCGATGGGTGCCGGCGGCTTCGGGACCTTGATCGGCGCCGGCGCACTGGCCCGCGCATCGTCGAGGGCGCCCTGCAGCTTGCCCTGGTAGTCGGACAGCGCCCCCTCGGCCTCCTCGACGGTGATGTCGCCGCGGCGGACGAGCGTCTCCACGTAGAGCTTGCGCACGCTGCGGCGCTCGGCGATGGCCTTGTACATCAGCGGCTGGGTGTAGCTGGGGTCGTCGCCCTCGTTGTGGCCGTGCCGGCGGTAGCAGATCATGTCGATCACGACGTCCTTGTGGAACTGCTGCCGGTACTCGAACGCCATCTGCGCGACGCGGACGCACGCCTCGGGATCGTCGCCGTTCACGTGGAAGATCGGCGCCTGCACCGTCTTGGCGACGTCGCTCGGGTACGGCGACGAACGCGCGTACTGCGGCGACGTCGTGAAGCCGATCTGGTTGTTGATGATCAGGTGGATGGTGCCGCCGACGCGGTAGCCGCTCGTGTCGCTCATCGCGAGGCACTCTGCGACGATCCCCTGCCCCGCGAACGCGGCGTCGCCGTGGATGAGCAGCGGCAGCACGCTGTATGCGCCGGGGGGCTCGATGAGGTCCTGCGCGGCGCGCACCGTGCCGAGCACCACGGGATCGACCGTCTCGAGGTGGCTCGGGTTCGCGCTCAATTCGACCGCCAGGCTGCGGCCACCCGGCGCGGCGTACGTGCCGACCGAGCCGAGGTGGTACTTCACGTCGCCGGAGCCCTGCACCGACGACGGATCCAGGTGCCCCTCGAACTCGTGGAAGATCTGGTCGTAGCTCTTGCCCATCACGTTGGCGAGCACGTTCAGGCGCCCGCGGTGGGCCATGCCGAGCACCGCGCCGTGCAGGCCGTCCTCCGCCGCGCGCGAGAGGATCGCGTCGAGCACGGGGATGGCGGACTCCGCGCCCTCGAGGCCGAAGCGCTTGGTGCCGACGTACTTGGTGGCGAGGAAGCGCTCGAAGGCCTCGGCCGCGTTCAGCCGCTCGAGGATCCGGGTCTTGTCGGGCGCGAACCCGCCGTTGCCGCGCCCCTCGACGCGCTCCTGGATCCACCGCTGTTCGTCGGTGTTCTGGATGTGCATGTACTCGATGCCGATGGTCCGGCAGTACGCGTCGCGCAGCACGCCGAGCAGCTGGCCCAGCGTCGACTTCCTCGTGCCGCCCACCCCGCCGGTGAGGAACTCGCGGTCGAGGTCCCAGATCGTGAGCCCGTAGGTCGCGGGATCGAGCTCGCGCGGCATCGACGGCTCCTGCCACCGGAGCGGATCGAGGTCGGCGATGAGGTGGCCGCGCACGCGGTGGACGCGAATCAGCGTCGCGACCTGCATCTGCTTGTCGAGCATGTCGTCCTCGCCGTCGGACGGGCTCGCGTCCTGGCGCCACTGGACGGGCTCGTACGGCACGCCGAGGCTGCGGAAGACGTCGCGGTAGAACCCGTGCCCGCCCACGAGCTGCTCGTGCACGCGCTTGAGGAACAGCCCGCTCTCGGCGCCCTGGATGATGCGGTGGTCGTACGTGCTCGTGACCGTGACGACCTTCGACACTCCCATCCGGACGAGGGTGCGCTCGTCGCTTCCCTCGAACTCCGCCGGATAGGCGATGGAGCCGACGCCGACGATCACGCCCTGCCCGGGCATCAGGCGCGGCACGGACTGCACCGTGCCGATGGTGCCGGGGTTGGTGAGCGTCGCGTTCGCGCCCTGGAAGTCGTCGGCGGTCAGCTTGTTCGCGCGCACCTTGCGGATGATCTCGTCGTACGCCACGAGGAACCCCGCAAAGTCGAGGGTGTCCGCGTTGCGAAGCACCGGGACGACGAGCGACCGCTGCCCGCCACCCTTGTCGACGTCGACGGCGAGGCCGAGGTTGACGTGGCTGTGCCGCACCAGCTCGGGCTTGCCCTCCCCCGTCGCGCGGTACGCGTGCTTCATCACCGGCACGGCGTCGGCAATGGCCCTGACGACGGCCCACCCGACGAGGTGCGTGAAGGACACCTTGCCCTGACCCGTGCGCTCCCGGTAGTTGTTGATGACGGTCCTGTTGACCTCGAGCAGCTTCGCGGGCACGTTGCGGAAGCTCGTCGCCGTGGGGACCGTGAGGCTGCGCTCCATGTTCTGGGCGATCGCCGCACCCACCCCGCGAAGCGCC
>JAGWXX010000083.1 GCA_018969685.1 Acidobacteriota bacterium
GGCTCGTGCGCGACGCGCAGGCCAGCAAGGCGCCGGTGCAGCGGCTGGCCGACCGGGTCAGCAGCGTGTTCGTGCCCAGTGTGATCCTCATCGCGATCGGCACCTTCGCCGCGTGGTGGTTCCTCGGCGACGCAACCGACCGGGCGACCGACGCGTTCACCGCCGCGGTCGCCGTGCTCATCATCGCCTGCCCGTGCGCGCTGGGACTGGCCACGCCGACTGCGCTGATGGTGGGCAGCGGGCGGGCCGCGCAGATGGGCATCGTCATCAAGGGCGTCGACGTGCTGCAGAGCACGCGCCGCATCGACACCGTGGTGTTCGACAAGACGGGGACGCTCACCACCGGCACGATGCAGCTCGTCGACGTGGTGGTCGCCGACGGCACCACGCGCAGCGAGGTGCTCGCCTACGCGGGTGCGCTCGAGCACGCGAGCGAGCACCCGGTGGCGCGCGCCATCGCATCGGTCGCACGTGCCGAACTGGGCGACCTCGCGCCGGTCACCGGGTTCGAGGCCGTCCCCGGCCGCGGTGCGCGCGGCACGGTGGACGGCGTGCCGGTCGTGGTCGGCGGCGAGGCGCTGTTGTCCAGCTCGCTCGTCATGGTGTCCACGTACCTCCGCGATGCGCTCGCGACCGCGCGCGAGGGCGGCAACACGGCGGTGCTGGTGGCGTGGGGCGGGGTCGCGCGTGCGGTGTGCACGGTGGCCGACCGCGCCAAGCCCAACAGCGCGGCGGCGATCGCCGAGCTCCGAGAATTGGGCCTGCGTCCGGTCCTGCTCACCGGCGACAACCGCGCGACGGCGCTCGCCGTCGCCCAGCAGGTCGGCATCGAGACCGACGAGCAGCACGTCATCGCCGGCGTGCTGCCCGCCGAGAAGGTCCGGGTCGTCGCCGACCTGCAGGAGCGCGGCTATGCGGTCGCCATGGTGGGCGACGGCGTCAACGACGCCGCGGCGCTCGCGCAGGCCGACGTCGGCATCGCGATGGGCACCGGCACCGACGTCGCGATGCACGCCAGCGACCTGACGATCGTCAGCGGCGACCTGCGCCTCGTGCCCGACGCGATCCTGCTGTCGCGCGCCACGCTGCGGACGATCACCGCCAACGTGTTCTGGGCGTTCGCCTACAACACTGCTGCCATCCCGCTGGCCGCGCTCGGCCTGCTGAACCCGATGTGGGCCGGGCTGGCGATGGCGCTGTCGAGCATCTTCGTGGTGACGAACTCGCTGCGCCTGCGGCGGGCGAAGCTCACCCGCCAGACGGCGTTCGTGCACGCAACTCGCTGACCGCGTCGCGGCGCCACGACCTCACCGTCCGCGCGGTCACTCCCTCGTCGCGCGCGATCTGCTCGAAGGTGTCGCCGCGCCCGACGCGGCGGAGCACCGCGGCGTGCCTCGCGTGCAGGCCGTGCACCACGGCGTCCTCGAGCACCGCGGCGAGCTCCTCATCGGGCTCCATGCATCGCTCCGCGGCGGGGATGGTGCTCATCGCGTGGTCGTTCAGCTGCTGCACCGCGACCTTCTTCATCCGTGCCTCGCGGACGAACCCGTGGTACTCGGCGTCGCGCACGAGGTTCGCCGCGATCTTGGCGGGACGCCGGTCGAGCGGGTACGTGCGGATCAGGATCCACGCGTGCGACACGGTGGTGGCGAACGCCTCGTTGAATCCGCCGGGGACGATCCGCCCTCGTCGTGCGGCGATGGCGATGAGCGGCGGCATCAGCCGCTGCAGCACGATGCGCCCTGCGAGCTCGTCGGTTCGTGCGCGCGCCACGAGTGCCGCGAGGTAGCGGTCGCCCTCCGACCACGTCGGCTCGTGGCCGAACCCCGCGCGTTCGAGGACCTCGTCGAGCGACTCGACGGGGGATCCGGGCAGCCCCCAACCGTTGACGGTCCGCACGGTGCGCGGGCGCGCACCCATCGCTTCCCACTCGGCGACGAGCGAGCGGACGAGCGGCGACGAGCCGGACGGGTGCTGGACGCGCCGGCCGAGTCCGGCCGACGAGGTGGTGATGGCGGTGCGCAGTGAGGAGGACATGGCGACGATGGTCCGGATTGCACTCACCGGATTTCTCACCGCGCCGCTCACCACGGGTCGCCCGTGGCAGGATTCGCGGGTGCGCACCGTCCTGCCATCGGGAACCGCCGTCGAGGTCGACGACTCGGCGGCGTCGCCGGCGATGGGTCTGGTGATTGCGCCCGACATCTTCGGGCTGCGGCCCCTGTTCGACGGGCTCGTGGCCCGGCTGGCGCGCGAGTGGAACGTGCGCGTGGCGGCCGTGGAGCCGTTCCCGGGCCGCAGCTTCGGGGCCGACGTGGCCGAGCGCATGGCGGCGATGCCGTCGCTGCGCGACGACGACCACCTGCGCGACCTCGTGCAGGCCGCCGATCTGCTCGGCTGTGCGCGGACGGGCGTGATGGGCTTCTGCATGGGCGGGATGTACTGCCACAAGACTGCGCGCACGGACCGGTTCGACCGCATCGTCGCCTTCTACGGGATGATCCACGTCCCCGAGGCGTGGCGCAGCGCGACGCAGGGCGACCCGGTCGAGCTCATGCGGCGCGGCGATCCGTCGCGCGTGCTGTCCATCGTCGGGTCGCGCGACCCGTACACCCCTGCACCGGACGTCGCCGAGCTGCGCGCTGCGGGCGCGACCGTCGTGGAGTACCCGGATGCAGAGCACGGATTCGCGCACGATGCGGCGCGACCGTCGCACCGTGCCGACGATGCACGGGATGCGTTCGAGCGCGCGCACCGGTGGCTCCTCGGCGGCTGAACACGCCGGTACCCTCGGGAGCATGCCGACGCACGACGACAGCCGCGCGCGCGGCGTATGGACCGTCGTCGTGGCGGGCGGGAGCGGCGCCAGGTTCGGTGGACCGAAGCAGTTCGCCGTCGTCGGCGCGAGGCGCGTGCTCGATTGGTCGATCGAGGCAGCCCGGGCATCGAGCGAGGGCGTCGTGGTGGTGCTGCCGGCCGACCGGGCCGAGGCCGAGGGCGGCGTCGCGGGTGGCGCCACCCGCAGCGAGTCGGTGCGGTGCGGCCTGCGCCACGTGCCGGCCGGCGCCGAGGTGATCTGCGTGCACGATGCGGCGCGTCCGTTCGCGTCCGTCCACCTCTTCGGCGCGGTCATCGACGCCGTCCGTGCGGGCGCGGACGCCGCAGTCCCCGCGCTGCCGGTGGCGGACACCATCAAGCAGGTCGGCCCCGACGGCCGCGTGGTCCGCACGCCCGACCGTGCGTCGCTCGTCGCGGTGCAGACGCCACAGGCCTTTCGCGCCGACGTGCTGCGCCGTGCACACGAGGGTTCGCCGGAGGGCACCGACGACGCGGCACTGGTCGAGGCCGCGGGCGGATCGGTGGCGACGGTGCCGGGCGAGCGCATCAACCGCAAGCTGACCGAGCCCGAGGACCTTGAGTGGGCGCGCGCCACCGCGGGCGCGGAGGTGTGACGGTGCTGCGCATCGGCCAGGGCTACGACGTGCACCGCTTCGCGGACGACGACCGGACGATGGTGCTGGGTGGCGTGCGCATGGAGGGCGAGCGCGGGCTGCTCGGCCACAGCGACGCCGACGCCGTCGCGCACGCGGTCACCGACGCGCTGCTCGCAGCCACGGGCCTCGGCGACATCGGACAGCACTTCCCCGACACCGACCCGCGGTGGAAGGGCGCCGACTCGATGGAGATGCTCGCGCAGGTGGTGGCCATGCTGCACGAGCGCCGCTGCACGGTGGGCAATGTGGACTGCACCGTCGTGTGCGAGCGCCCGCGCATCGCGCCGCACCGCGAGGAGATGCAGCGTCGGCTCACCGCCGTGGTGGGAGCGCCGGTGACGGTGAAGGGCCGACGTGCCGAGGGGCTCGGGGCGATCGGTCGCGGCGAGGGCGTCATGTGCACCGCTGTCGCACTGGTGGACGTGCCGTGAGCCGCCCGCGTTCGGGTGGCGGTGGCGGCGCGAAGCGCGGCGGCGGCCGAGCGAAGGGAGCCTCGAGCCGCAGCGGATCCGCCCGCGGTGGTGGTGCGTCCCGTGGGGGCGCAGCGTCGCGGTCAGGCGGCGCATCGCGAGGCACCGGTGCGCCACGGGGAAGCAGCGGCTCGTCGCGCGCGGGCGGGGCGTCCCGTGGCGGCGGCATCGGTCGTCCTCGTGCCGCCCGTCCCGCGACGAAGGCCAGCCGCGACTCGCTGGGTGGCGAGCAGATCGAGGGCCGCCAGGCGGTGCGCGAGCTGCTGCTCGCAGGACGACGCCGCGTGCACCAGGTACTGGTCGCGAGCGACGTCGAGCGCGGCGAGGCGATCGACGACATCATCATGCTGGCGGGAGACCGGGGCGTGCCGGTGCGCCGCGTGCCGCGGCGCGACCTCGAGCGCGACGCGCGCAGCGAGGCACCGCAGGGCGTGCTCGCGCGCGCGGAGGAGATCCCCGAGGGCGACCTCGCCGACTTCGTCTCCACCGACGACGGCCCGCCGTTCGTCGTGGCGGTGGATGGCGTCACCGATCCCGGCAACCTCGGCGCGATCCTGCGCTGCTGCGAGGCCGCCGGCGTGCGCGGCGTCGTGCTGCCGCGGCACCGTGCGGTGCACGTCACGCCGACGGTCGCGAAGGCGGCGGCAGGCGCGGCCGAGTACGTGCCGATGGCCCTTGTCGCCGGCCTGCCGACGGCCCTGCGCCAGATGAAGGAAGCGGGGATGTGGGTGGTCGGCCTCGACGACGGCGGGTCGACGTCGCTGTTCGACCTCGGCTCGCTGGCCCGCGAGCCGCTGTGCCTGGTGCTCGGCGCCGAGGGGGCGGGTCTGTCCCGCCTGGTCCGCGAACGGTGCGACCAGGTCGTGGGAATCCCCATGGCGGGATCGCTCTCGTCGTTGAACGTGTCGGCGGCGGCTGCGCTCGCGGTCTACGAGGTCGTCCGAGCACGGCGCGCGTGACGGCCGGCCGCCTCCCGAACCCGCCGAACGGGCACGGATAGCCTCGGCTCTCCGGCCGCACCCGCACGGTGCGCGGAGCCGGAAAATATTTTCGCCGGGTTAGCTCAGCGGTAGAGCAACCGCCTTGTAAGCGGTAGGCCGTGGGTTCAATCCCCACACCCGGCTCGCCGCCCCAACCCAGCAGGTCGCCGGTACAATTTCTGCGTGAGTCAGGAACAGCCCCCCCGAAAGGTCCGACCCGCTCCCGTCGCCCGCGCATCGGGCGCGAACATGGTGCTGTCCGTCCTCGTGGCGGTCCTCGCCGTGGCGCTCGGCTACTTCATCCTCAACGACGTCACCAGCGGCGGCGCCGCCCCCACGATCGCGCCGATCGTGGTCGAGGCGACCACGACGATCCCCACGGAGACGATCCCCGTCGAGACCACCCCCACGACGCTGCCCTACACGGCCTTCAAGATCCAGATCGCGAACGCCTCGAAGGTGGCGGGCAGCGCGGGACAGCTCACCACCGAGCTCCAGTCGCGCGGCTTCATCGTGCAGCCGGCGCTGAACTCCAGCGAGATCACGCCCAAGTTGAACTCGACCGTCGTCTACTTCCTCCCGGGTTCGGAGGAAGCCGCTGCAGTGGTCGCCTCCGCGCTGGGCGGCGTGGCGACGGCGGCGATGCCGACGCCGATCCCCACCGAGACCGGCGGTCTCGGCGAGGCGACGATCCTGATCCTCCTCGGCACCGACCTCGCCGGCAAGCCGCTGCCTGCCGCCGCGCCGGCCGCTCCGGTGGCGACGACGGTCGCGCCGGTCGGCGCCGTCACTACGACGACGGTCGCCGGCTAGTCGCGCCGTTCGAATCCGGCGATCCGGGTCACGACGTCCCGCGCGACCTGCTCGATGCACCACGCGGTGCGGTCGAACGCGTCGCGCTGCCCGCAGGTCTCGACGAGCGTCGTCACGTCGTAGCCGCGGCGCGCGCCATCGTCGGCCGCGCCGCAGATCACGGCGACCGGACGTCCGGCGCGTGCGCACGTGTCGTGCACCCCGCCGACCACCTTGCCGTCGAAGCTCTCCGCGTCGAGGTAGCCCTCTCCGGTAATGACGAGGTCGTGCGACTCGGCGAGTTCGTCGAGCCCGACCTCCTCCGCGACGACGTCGAACCCCTCGACGATCCGCGCGCCGAGCGCGGCCAATCCGCCGGCGAGGCCGCCCGCGGCGCCTGCGCCCGGGAGTGATCCGACGTCAACGCCGTAGTCGCGCCGGTAGTCGTCGGCGAGCCGCTCGAGACGACGCGTCAGCATCTCGACCTGTGCCGGCGACGCACCCTTCTGCGGCCCGAAGAGTCGAGCCGCATCGGTGAACGACGCGCGGACGTCGCACGCCACGACGAAGTCGACCGCGCGCAGCCGTGCGGAGGAGCGGATCGCCCGGATCGCGCCCAGCCCGCCGTCCACGGTCGCCGAGCCGCCCACGCACACGATGATCCGCTTCGCGCCGTCGTTCAGCGCCGCGTCGATGAGCTCGCCGGTGCCGACGGTCGACGCGGCCATCGGGTCGTTGCGCGCACTGCCGCCCACCAGCACGAGGCCGGATGCGCGCGCCATCTCGATGACCGCCGTGCCCTGCGAGAGGCGCCACTCCGCCTCGACGGGACG
>JAGWXX010000084.1 GCA_018969685.1 Acidobacteriota bacterium
TGGGCGATCGCCGCACCCACCCCGCGAAGCGCCTCGGGCTCGGGGTCGGGCTGCACCTCGCGATGGTTCGCCGCCCGCGGGGCCGGCTCGTCGGTGCGCTCGACCGTGTCGGCGACCGGCGTGCGGCGCGCCGGTGCGGGGTTGCGCAGGCCGTTGGGGGACGGGGGCCCGCCGCCCGTCGCCGCGGCCTCGGCCGCCTCGGCCGCGGACCGGAAGTCGCTGAAGAAGTCGCGCCACGCCGGTGCAACCGACGAGGGATCCTCGCGGAACTGCTCGAACATCTCCTCGACGAGCCACGAGTTGGCGCCGAAGGCACCGGGTCGGGCGCGGTCGGACATCGGTCGAAGCGTACCGGTGCAGGCTTCTCCGTACGGAATCCAGCGATGGACGGATCTAGCCTTCCGCCCATGACGCGCATCCGCATCCTCGCCGCCCTGCTCGCCCCGACCATCGTGCTCGCCGCATGCGGCGGTGGCAGTGCGACCCCCGGCACGGTGCCTGCGGGGACCGACCTCGAGGTGCACGCGGTGCCGGGACTGCGGTTCGACATGGAGTCGTACGAGGTCGCCGCGGGCGAGTCGCTCGTCGCGTACGTCAACGAGGACTCGATCCACCACACGCTCGTGGTCGTGCAGGACGGCACCACGGTCGCTGGCTTCGAGCTGTCGATCTACGGGAAGGGAGAGATCGACTCCGGAACGGTGGCGCTCGAGCCCGGCACGTACGAACTGCTGTGCACCGTGCCCGGCCACCAGGGCATGAAGGCGACGCTCACCGTCGGGTAGCGGCCACGCGGGCCCCGGCGCGGCGGTGCCGCGGGGACGCCCCGCGGCACCGACCGTCACGTCGTCGTCGTCCGTGCCGGCGGGGACGCCGGCACGTGTCGCTCAGCCGAGGAGCACCTCGGAGGCGATCCACAGCACGGCCCAGAGCACGAAGCTCGTGATGATCGCGTTGCGGTGGCTCTCGTAGATCACGAGCATCTTGTTGCCGGCCTTGATGCCGCCGAAGAGGCCGAGGGCGTTCAGCTGCAGCAGCGCGGTGACGACCATCGCCACTGCGAAGAACGTCCATGCAGAGGAGGCATTGCCCTCCAAGCCGCCGCTGAAGACGTCGTAGAAGTGCGCGGACCCGACCATGAACCACAGCATCGACACCGAGAAGATCATGTTCTGGCGCGACACGAGCAGCGCGCGGCGGCCCGCCGTCGCGGCGTTCGGGTCGGCGTCCTTGCCCTCGAGCACGTTCACGGCGTTCGCGAGCACGATCTTCTGGTTCTTCCAGATGACCATCCACACGTTCGCGGCCATCAGGATGCCGAGCACCATGCCGGTGCTGATGGCGACGTCGTGGCCGACGTCCTTCCCGTTCATGAAGTCGAGCCAGTAGTTGCTCTGGCCGGTGATCAGCAGGCCGGTCAGCAGGGTCGCAATGGCCGCCCAGCGGAACCACCACAGTGCTCGGCGGGCGATCTGGTTGACCGTGATGTTGCGGGCCTTGCCCTCGTCGCCGTACGCGGCGAGGCCGGGAACCTGCACGAAGTTGAAGTAGTAGAGCAGGCCGATCCAGGCGATGCCCACGAGGATGTGGAGCCAGCGGAAGCCGAATCCGAGGAGCAGGTCACGATCGAGGAGTTCCATTGCCGGTGTGCTTTCCCTTCACAGAGGTGACGGATCCACTGTGGACCCGCCTGCGGGACGGCTCCCGCACCGGTCGCGAACCTACCACCGGCAGTAGGTTGGGGAAGGAATGGCTGCCGAGTTCATCTACACGTGCTACAAGCTCGGGCGCTTCTACCCGCCCGACCGCCAGGTCCTCGCGGACATCTCGCTCTCCTTCTATCCCGGCGCGAAGATCGGCGTCCTCGGATCGAACGGCAGCGGCAAGTCGAGCCTGCTGCGGATCATGGCCGGGGTCGACGACGGGTTCACCGGCGAGGCACGGCTGACCCCGGGCTTCACGGTCGGGTTGCTCGAGCAGGAGCCGCGGCTCGACGCCGCCAAGGACGTGCTCGGCAACGTGATGGACGGCGTGGCACCGGTGCGCGACCTGCTCGCGCGCTACGAGGAGGTCACCGCGATGTGGGCCGACCCCGACGCCGACTTCGACAAGGTGGGGGCCCTGCAGGCGGAGCTCGAGGCGAGGATCGAGGCCGCCGACGCGTGGAGCCTCGAGCGCAACGTGGAGATCGCGATGGACGCGCTGCGCTGCCCGCCGAACGACGCCGACGTCACGACGCTGTCGGGCGGCGAGCGCCGGCGCGTGGCGCTGTGCCGACTGCTCCTGAGCCGGCCGGACCTCCTGCTCCTCGACGAGCCGACGAACCACCTCGATGCCGAGAGCGTCGACTGGCTGGAGCGCTTCCTGCAGGAGTATCACGGCACGGTCGTGGCCATCACCCACGACCGCTACTTCCTCGACAACGTCGCCAAGTGGATCCTCGAGCTCGACCGCGGGCGCGGCATCCCGTTCGAGGGCAACTACTCGTCGTGGCTGGAGCAGAAGCAGGAGCGCCTCGGCCGCGAGGAGAAGGCGAACGAGGCCCGCAAGCGCTCGCTGCAGCGCGAGCTCGACTGGGTGCGCATGGCGCCGAAGGCGCGCCAGTCGAAGGGCAAGGCCCGGCTCGCCGCATACGAGCAGCTGCGCGCCGAGGCCGAGGCGGCCGAGCGCGACGCCGACCGCCTGGAGATCGCGATCCCGGCGGGACAGCGGCTGGGCGACACCGTGGTCGAGGTGACGAACCTCTCCAAGGGCTACGGCGACCGCCTGCTCATCGAGGACCTGTCCTTCTCCCTGCCGCGCGCCGGCATCGTCGGCATCATCGGGCCGAACGGCGCGGGCAAGACGACGCTGTTCCGGATGATCACCGGGCAGGAGCAGCCCGACTCGGGTTCGATCGCCGTGGGCGACACCGTGCAGCTGAGCTACGTCGACCAGGGCAGGGACGCGCTCGACCCCGACGCGACCGTGTACCAGGAGATCACCGGTGGCGCCGACACGCTGAAGATCGGCGGGCGCGAGGTGCACGGGCGCGCCTACGTCGCGAGCTTCAACTTCAAGGGCAGCGACCAGCAGAAGCGCGTCGGCGACCTCTCCGGCGGGGAGCGCAACCGCGTGCACCTCGCGAAGATGCTGAAGTCGGGCGGCAACGTCCTGCTGCTCGACGAGCCGACCAACGACCTCGACGTCGACACCCTGCGCGCGCTCGAGTCGGGACTCGAGTCGTTCCCGGGCTGCGCGGTGGTCATCAGCCACGACCGGTGGTTCCTCGACCGGATCGCGACGCACGTGCTCGCGTTCGAGGGCGACAGCCAGGTGCGGTGGTTCGAGGGCAACTTCTCCGACTACGAGGCGTGGAAGCGCAAGGAACTCGGCGCGTCCGCCGACCAGCCGCGGCGCATCAAGTACAAGCCGCTGACGAGGAAGTAGCCGTGGCGCTCAGGGCCATCCGCACCGCGTGCACGCTCGCGTTCGTCGCCGGCATCGGCGGCATGATCGCCGCGTCGATCGCCGGCAACAACGTCGGGCTGGTGACCACGATCGGACTCGTCACCGCGGTGGCTGCAATCGTGCTCGTCGCCGCGTCGACCGTCGGCGCGGCGCGCCGACTCGACGCCTTCGAGGACGCGCGCGCCGAACGGGTCGAGGCGCTGGTGGCCGGACTCGTCGCGCGCGGCGCCGAGGAACCCGTCGTGCGGCGCCTCGTGCGCGAGGCGGTCGAGCTGGGCCGCGGCGCGGCCCGCAACGGATGAACCTGCGCCCGGACGCCGGCGACGCGGCGCTCGCCCGTGCCGTCGCCGACGAGGCGGGTCGGCAGCTGATGCGCGTGCGCGAGCGGCTGCACCGCGACGGCGCACCCTCGTGGGTGGCGGAGGACACCGGCGACGCGGCCGGTCAGCGGAGCATCGAGGAGGCGCTGGCCGCGCACCGCCCCCACGACGCGGTCCTCTCCGAGGAGGCGACGGACGACGACGCCCGGCTGTCGGCCGACCGCGTGTGGATCGTCGACCCGCTCGACGGCACGCGCGAGTACGGCGAGCTCGACCGATCGGACTGGGCGGTGCACGTCGCACTGTGGGAGCGGCGCGACGGCGCGGGCAACCGCTCCGACGACGGCTCCCTGACGGCCGGTGCCGTCGCGCTGCCCGCCGTCGGCATCGTGCTCGCCACCGACGAGCCGCCCGTCGTCCCCCCGCTGGAGGGGCGCCGGCCCCGCATCGTCGTCTCGCGCTCGCGCGCGCCGCGGCTCGCCTTCGAGGTCGCCGATGCAGTCGGGTGCGACGTCGTCACGCTCGGCTCGGCCGGCGCCAAGACGATGGCCGTGGTCCTCGGTGACGCCGACATCTACCTGCACGCCGGCGGCATGCACCAGTGGGACTCCGCCGCGCCGGTCGCGGTCGCCGCGGCCGCGGGGCTGCACACCAGCCGGCTGGACGGCTCCCCGCTCGTGTACAACCGCCGCGACACGTGGCTCCCCGACCTGCTGGTGTGCCGGCAAGAACTCGCTCGACAGGTCCTCGAGGTGGTGCACGGGGGCAGACTGGGCGCATGACCTCCCTCCGCGACTGTGACTGGGCCGCCTTCGACCGGACCGGTCCCTGGGAGGTGCCGACCGAGGGAGTGGCGTGGCTCGACCGGGCCGCCGAACTGCGGACCGCCGCGCGGCGCGAGATCCCCGTCCTGACGGTGCCCTCGCGCGTGCCTCCCGTGCGCCGACTCGCGACGGTGGTGTGGGTGCTCGGCGGCGCGCTCGGACCGTGGTGGTGGCGCAAGCGGAGGGGCCGCTTCGCCTCGCAGGCCGAGTCGCGCGCGTTCCTCTCCCTGCGGCTCCGCCGCGCCGTCGAGCGCCTCGGCTCGACGTACATCAAGCTCGGCCAGATCATCTCGAGCGGCGAGGGCCTCTTCCCCGCCGAGCTCGTCGAGGAGTTCAAGCGGTGCCGCGACCAGGTGCCACCGGTGCCGTTCGACACCGTGCGCGCCGTCGTGGAGGCCGACCTCGGCGGTCCGCTCGAGTCGGTGTTCGCCTCGTTCGACCGCGAGCCGCTCGCCGCTGCCTCGATCGCCCAGGTCCACCTCGCGACGCTGCCGGGTGGCGAGGAGGTCGTCGTCAAGGTGCAGCGGCCGACCGTGTCGGCGCTGGTGCGCCGCGACCTCAGGGTCATGTCGTGGCTCGCGCCGCACCTCGTCGGCCGCATCAAGGTGACCGCGCTCGCGAACCCGCCGGCCCTGGTCGAGCTGTTCGCCGAGACCATCGTCGAGGAGCTCGACTTCCGCATCGAGGCGAGCAACATGATCGACGTGGCCCGCGTCCTGCGCGACCTCGGGCAGGACGGCTACGTGGTGCCGAGGCCGCACCCCGTGCTCGTCGCGCCCCGGGTGCTCGTGATGCAGCGGCTCTCCGGCTTCAAGTTCGACGACGTCGCGGGCATGCGCGGGGCGGGCATCGACACGGAGGCCGTGATCCGCACCGGCATGGTCGCCTTCATGGAAGGCGCCCTCATCCATGGCGTGTTCCACGGCGACCTGCACGGCGGCAACCTCTTCGTGCTCCCCGACGGACGCACGGCGCTGCTCGACTTCGGCATCGTCGGCCGCCTCACCGGCCCCCGGCGGATGGCCTTCCTCCGCCTGATGCTGAACGCCACCACCAACAACGTCGTCGGCCAGGTCGAGGCGCTCCGCGACCTCGGCGCCCTCCCTGCGGACACCGACATCGCCGCGGTGATCAGGGACCTGAACCTCGACTCGCCCGTCGACCCGACCACGCTGTCGGGCGAGGAGCTGGTGCAGGAGGTGCAGCGCGTGGTGAAGGCCATGCTGGGCTACGGCGCGCGCATGCCGAAGGAGCTGATGCTCTACGTGAAGAACCTCGTGTTCCTGGACGGCGCGATCGCGCGCCTGGCCCCGGACCTCGACCTGCTCGGCGAGATCGCCAGCATCTCGATGCTGTTCGCGCAGCGGCACGGCGAGCGCCTCGGGCGCGAGCTGGGCATCGACCACACCGCCGTCGAGATCAACCTCGACAGCGTCAAGGCGACGCTCGGCGTGGACGTGACGACGGACACCATGACCTACCGCGACCTCCAGCGCAGGCGCGAGCTCATCCAGCGGCGCATGCGCGAGCACGTCGGCCGCTGACCGGACGGCGGAGCGCGGCGTGCGCATCGTGATCGCGCGCTGCAGCGTGCAGTACTCGGGTCGCCTGGATGCGTCCCTCGGGGAGGCCGTGCGGCTCATCATGGTGAAGGCGGACGGGTGCGTCGCGATCCACGCCGACGGCGGCGCCTACAAGCCGCTCAACTGGATGAACGC
>JAGWXX010000011.1 GCA_018969685.1 Acidobacteriota bacterium
CGTCCGTGGATCGTCGTCGAGACGGTGGGCGTCGGACAGGTGGAGGTCGAGATCGTCGGCAAGGCCGACACGACGGTCGTCGTCGTCAACCCCGGGTGGGGCGACGCGGTGCAGGCCAACAAGGCGGGGCTGATGGAGATCGCCGACGTCTTCGCCATCAACAAGGCCGACCGGCCGGGTGCGGATGCGACGAGGCGCGACCTCGAGGCGATGCTGGACATGTCCGAGCACGGCGAGTGGCGCCCACCGATCGTCGAGACCTCCGCCGTCGACGGCGCCGGGGTCGCGGACCTGTGGGCCGAGGTCGAGCGGCACCGCGACTGGGCGTCGGCGAGCGGCGTGCTCGCGGAGCGGCGCCGCTTCCGGCTGCAGACGGAGCTGCGCGAGATCGTCGGACGGCGCATCGAGGAGCGCGCCCGCGAGCTGTGCACGGGCGAGCGCTGGGACGGCTTCGTCGCCGCGGTCGGCGAGCGCCGCACCGACCCGTGGACGGCCGCAGACGAGATGCTCCGATCGGCCGGTGCCTGAGTGCGGCGGATCGGGCCGGACGTCCGCCGGGTGCTCGCAGCCAGCCTCACGCTGAGCGCGGCGACGGGCGTGTTCGCGCTGTCGTTCGGCGTGCTGGCAGTCGGTGCGGGCGCGAGCGTGCTGCAGGCGTGCGTGCTCAGCCTGGCCACCTTCACGGGCGCGTCGCAGATGTCGGCGATGAGCGTGGTCGCGGCGGGGGGCGGCCTCGGTGCCGCGCTCGGCGGCTCGCTGCTGCTGGCGGCGCGCAACGGCGTCTACGGGCTGGTGCTCGCGCCGCGCTTCGGCGGGCGCCTGCCCCTGCGGCTGGTTGCGGCCCAGTTCGTCATCGACGAGACGACCGCGATGATGACGGCGCAGCGCGACCGCCGCCTCGCGACGATCGCGTTCTGGAGCACGGCGATCGCGCTGTTCACGTGCTGGAACCTCGGCACGCTGGCGGGCGCCCTGATCGGCGGCGCCATCGACCCGCATCGCTGGGGCCTCGACGTCGCGTTCACCGCGGCCTTCGTGGCGATGCTCGCTCCGCACCTCGCCACCCGGCAGGGCCGTCGCGCCGCGGTGCTCGGCGCCGCGATCTGCCTGGCGCTCGTGCCGTTCGCACCGGTCGGCGTGCCGGTGCTCGCTGCGGGGGCGGCGATCTTCACGGGGCTGTCGACGCCCCCCGCGGAACCGGCGTCCTGACGTGACGTGGTGGCTCGTCGCGTGGCTGTCGCTCGGCGCCTATGGGTTCAAGGTGCTCGGCTTCGTGGTCGTCGGCGGCCGGCGGCTCCCGGAGCCGGTGACGCGCTGCCTGCTGCTCATCCCCGCCGCACTCCTCGCTGCGCTGGTGGTGAAGGACGCGGCGACGACCGGCCAGCAACTCGTGCTCGACGAGCGGATGCTCGGGCTGGGCGTCGCGGCGGTGGCTGCGTGGCGGCGCCTGCCGTTGATCGCGGTGGTCGTCCTCGCCGCGGGCGCGACGGCTGCGCTACGCGCCGCGACCGGCTGACGCGACGATCTCGCGGAGGCGCGAGAGGTTGCGGCGCCAGATCGCAGCCATGACGAGGCGCCCGCCGACGAGGCCGGCGAGCGGACCGCCCATCCACCAGGGGAAGCGGAGGTCCTCCGACCACGTGAAGCGGGTGCGGGTTCCCCCGTCGATCGGCTCGAGCGTGAAGCGGCCCGAGCCCGTGACGATGCCCACGTGCGCCACGCCCATCGCGCGGCCGGGCTCCCACTCGGTGATCGTCATTGCGTCGGTGAGGCGCAGGGGGCCGACCGCGGTGCGGCACAGGAAGCGCGTGCCCGTGCCGCGCGTCTGCTCACCGACGAACGTGATCGACTCGGCGTCGGCCATCCAGTCGACGTGGCGCTCGACGGGTTCGACCACGTCCCACACCGCTGCAGGGCTCGCGTCGAGTTCCGTCGAGACCGTGATGCGCGCCATGCGCGAAGGGTACCGGTCGACGGAGGGTCAGGCGCCGTCGAGCACCCATGTGCTCACGTGCCGTCCGCCCGACGCGTCGAAGCGCGCGCGCGACCACGACGACCACCGCGCGGCGAGCCGCATGCCGTGCTCCGTGGCCCATGCGTCGAGCTCCTCCGTGCCCGACCAGCGCAGCCGCCAGCGCATCGGCGACCCGCCGCCGACGGTGAACGTCCCGGACACCTCGCGGCGCGCGGGATCGATTGCCGCAATGCTGTCGACCACCTCGCCGAGCCGGACCTCGGACGCGGTCGACGTCGCGGGCTCGTCGCCGGGCGGCGTGCTGCACTCGACGAGGAACGAACCGCCGGGCGCGAGCCTGGCGGCCACGGCGGCGAAGACGAGTCGCTGCTCGCCGTCGCCGAGCAGGTTGAACAGGGTGTTCTCGCTGCACAGCACCGCGTCGAACGGCCCGTCGGGCGCGTCGCGGACCATGTGGCCGAGCGCGACCCACAGGTTCGACGGTGCGCGGGCGAGCAGGTGCTCCGTCATGGCCGGCGAGTTGTCCACGGCCACGACGCGGCGGCAGCGCTCCGCGAGCAGCAGCGCGATCCTGCCGGTGCCGGCGCCGAGCTCGAGCACCGAGCCGCCCCGGGCCGCCCCGGCGACCGCGGCCGCGCACGCCTCGGCCGCCGCATCGCGCGGGTACCACCGGTCGTAGACGGCGGCGAACTCGTCGCCGTAGCGGTTGTGCGACCAGGTTCCGCCGCCATCCGTCCCGTCGCCCTGCCGCACCGTGCCATCCTGCCCGCAGGGGTAGCGTGACCGCGAGATGCCGACGTACCTCGACCATGCGGCGACGACGCCGATGCGTCGGAGCGCGATCGCGGCGATGCTGCCGTTCCTCGACGGCTGCTATGCGAACGCCTCGGGGTCGCACCGGTTCGCGCGCACGGCGCGCAAGGCGGTCGACGAGGCCCGTGATGCCGTCGCCGCGGCGCTCGGGTGCCAGCCGGGCGAGGTGGTCTTCACCGGCTCGGGTACCGAGGCCGACAATGCCGCGATCCTCGGCGCCGTGCGCCGCACGGGCCGCACCGCCGTGTGCCCGGCCGCGGAGCACCACGCGGTGCTGCACTGCGTCGAGCACGTCGGGGGCACCGTGGTCGGCGTCGACGCCACGGGTGCCGTCGACGTCGGCGCGCTGGAGGAGGCGGTCGCGGCGCTGGAGCCGGCGGTGGTGTCGGTGATGGCGGTGAACAACGAGGTCGGCACCGTGTCGCCGATGGCCGAGGTGGCCGCCGCGGTGCGCCGCGCAGCGCCGGAGGCCTTGCTGCACACCGACGCCGTGCAGGCTGCCTGCTGGATCGACCTGCCGCCGATGACGGCGCTGGTCGACGCGGTGTCGCTGTCGGCCCACAAGTTCGGTGGTCCGAAGGGTGCGGGCGTGCTCGTGCTGAGGGACGGCCGGCAGGTCGAGCCGCTCGTGCTGGGCGGCGGCCAGGAGCGCGACCGGCGCAGCGGCACGCTCAACGTCGCGGGCATCGTCGCCACCGCGGTGGCGCTGGCCGAGACCGTGGCGGAGCGCGAGGACGAGTGCCGGCGCGTCTCCGCGCTCGCCGACAGGCTTGCCCGGGGGCTGACGGCCGTCGACGGCGTGCGCGAGACGGTGCCCGCCGACCGGCGCGTGCCGGGCGTCGTGCACGTGTGCGTGGAGGGCGTGGAGAGCGAGGCGCTGCTGTTCATGCTCGACGCCGCCGACGTCTGCGCGTCCGCGGCATCGGCGTGCTCGAGCGGCGCGATGTCGCCGTCGCACGTGCTCGCTGCGATGGGCGTCCCGTCCGACCTCGCGCGCGGCGCGCTGCGGCTGAGCCTCGGGCACGCGACCACGGACGACGACGTCGACCGCGCCCTCGACGCCGTGACGGGCGCCGTCGTGCGCCTGCGCCGCGGCGCCGCGGCACCCTGATCCGCCCGTGCGTCGCGCGCCCGTAGCCTGACGCGCATGAAGGTCCTCGTCGCCATGTCGGGCGGCGTCGACTCGTCCGTTGCCGCCGCCCTGCTCGTGGCCGGGGGCCACGAGGTCACCGGCGTCACGATGCGCCTGTGGGGCGGCGAGTCCGACACGGGGTGCTGCTCGGTGTCCGACGTCGACGACGCGCGTCGCGCGGCGCAGCAGCTCGGCGTGGACCACCTGGTGTTCAACTTCTCCGACGACTTCGACGACCGGGTCGTGGCGCCGTACGTGCGCGGCCACGCGGACGGGTTGACGCCCAACCCGTGCATCGAGTGCAACCGGCACCTGAAGTTCGCGCGCCTCGTCGAGCGCGCCCGCCTCCTCGGTTTCGACGCGGTCGCGACGGGCCACCACGCGCGCATCGAGCCTGATCCCCGCGGGTCGCTCCGCGTCGCGCGCGGCGCCGATGCGGCCAAGGACCAGAGCTACGTCGTGCACATGCTGTGCGGCGCCGACCTGTCGTACGTGCTGTTCCCCATCGGCGGCATGACGAAGGACGCCGTCCGCGCGGAGGCGGCGCGCCTGGGGCTGCGCACGGCGTCGAAGCCCGACAGCCAGGACGTGTGCTTCATTGCGCGCGACGGCGGCCGGGCGCGGTTCCTCGGCGAACGCCTGCCGTTCACGCCTGCACGCGTGGTCGACGAAGCCGGCGGCGAGGTGGGCCGCGTCGAGGCGTTGGAGCTCGTCACCGTGGGACAGCGACGCGGCATCGGCCTTGCCGGCGGTGCGCCGAAGCGGGTGGTGCTGCGCGTCGACCGTGCGTCGGCGACGGTGGTGGTCGGCGACGAGCGCGCGCTGGACCGGCCGACGACCACGGTGCGCGGGGTCGCATGGCCGCACGACGCCGACGCGGCGGCCGTCGGGTCGGGCCGCGAGGTGCTGGTGCAGTCGAGCGCGCACGGCGCCGTGCACCCCGCGGTGCTCGAGCACGGGCGCGACGACGAGGTGACGGTCCGCTGGCGCGAGCCGCAGCGCGCCGTCGCCCCCGGCCAGACGACCGTGTTCTACGATCCGGCGAACCGGTTCGTGGTCGGAGGGGGAATCTCGTGCGCAACGTCGTGAAGCTCGTGGTCTGTGGGGCGGCGGTGGCCGCGTCGGTGTCCGTGTCCGCGGGGAGCGCCGGTGCGGTGCAGGGCAGCACGTTCACCGACGACCCGGTGAGCCTCGGCATGACCGGTGTCTCGCCGCACGTCGAGCGCACGGCCGCGGGCGACCGCGTGTGGCGGTCGGATGGTCCGGTGGGGACGAACGTGTCGCTCTGCACCGACGCGGGCGCGTGCACGCCCGAGACGCTCTCGCTGAGCGGCGGCCCGGTGAGCGACTTCGCCGTCGCGCAGTCGCCGAGCGGCCTGCGCGCCTACTTCAAGCGGATGGCGCCGGGCGGGACGCAGTCCGTGCAGTCTGCGCCGTGCCTGGATGCCAACTGCCTGTCGATCGGAGCCGCGTCCCCTGCATCTCCGGAGATGGAGGTGCCCTCGTCCACGAAGGCATGGGGCGTCCCCGATCCGGTGCGCCTGCCCGACGGGCGGGTGCGCATCTACATCGTCGAGTCGCCGGTGGAGGGCCGGTGCACCGAGAAGGTGGCGTCGTACACGTCGGCCGACGGCGTGACGTTCGCGAAGGACGCGGGCTGGCGGCTCGAGGGCGGCTTCGTCGACTCCGAGGTGCTGCGCGCCCGCGACGGCGACTGGCTGATGATCGTCGCCGACGGGCCGGGCTGTGGCACGGCACAACGGCTCTACCTCACGCAGTCCACGGACGGATTGGCCTGGTCGACGCCCGTCGCGCTGACCGGCAGCGACCGCAGCAGGCTGGACCCCGCGGGCTACGAGGTCGCCCCGAACGTCTTCCGCATCTACTTCGCCTCGTCGGGAGGCCGCATGGACATGAACTTCACGATCGGCCGGGGCACCCTGCGCGTCGCCGCGGGCACGGCGGCCTCGCCGAAGGCGGGTGCCGCGTGCACCACGGCCGGCGCGAAGGCCAAGGCGGGCAGGACGACCCTCACGTGCAAGCGCGCGAAGGGGAAGCTGACCTGGTCGCGCTGACGCCGGACCGCTGACGATGGGACGAGCGGTGCGCCGCAGCGCCACCGCGGTCGCTGCCGCGCTGGCTGCGCTGCTGCCCGTCGCGTCCGTCGCCGCCCAGCGTCCGGCGTCGTCCGGAGTTCCACCATCCACGGTGGCCGAGTCCCGGGTCATCGGCACGTCCGTGCAGGGCCGGCAGATCGTGGCCCACCGCGTCGGCAGCGGCCGGCTGCGGGTCGTGGTGATCGGCGTGATCCACGGCGACGAGGACGCGGGTCTCGCCATCACCGACCTGCTGCAGCGGGCCGCGCCGCCCGCAGGGGTCGAGCTCTGGATCGTGCCGACGATGAACCCCGACGGCACCGCCCTCGGCATCCGCGGGAATGCGAACCGCGTCGACCTCAACCGCAATTTCCCGTACAAGTGGGCGGCGATGGGGGAGCCCGGCTACTGGCAGTACGCGGGGCCGAGCCGCGCATCGGAGCCCGAGACCGTGGCGATGACGGCGTTCCTCCGCGGCCTGAAGCCGGCGCTCGGCATCTGGTACCACCAGGACCTGTTCATGATCTCGCCGGGCACGGGGCTCGACGGCCGCATCCGCGCGCACTACGCGCGGGCCACGGGCCTCCCGCTGAAGCGCATCACCGGAGGGACGTACACCGGCGTCGCCGCGACGTGGCAGCGCTCCACGATCCGCGGTGGGCTCGCGTTCGTCGTCGAGCTCGGGCCGACGCTGTCGCCGGCCGATGCGGCCGTGCACGCCGCCGCGGTGCTCGATACCGCGGCGTTCCTGCGCGACGCACGGAGCTAGCCGAGCAGCGCCCGCATCTCCGCGATCTCTGCGGCCTGCGCGTCGACGATGCGCTCCGCGAGGTCCCGTACCTCGGCGCTCTCGCCGTCGGCGAGCACGTCCTCGGCCATGGCGATGGCACCCTCGTGGTGGGCGATCATCGCCTCCAGCCACGCGCGGTCGAAGTCCGGCCCGCGCAGCGCCGCCAGTGCCTCGAGTTCCTCGATGGTGAGCATTCCGGACATCATCCCCGAGTGGTCCATGCCCTCGTCCATCGCGACCGGCTCGCCCCAGCCCTCCAGCAGCGCCGTCATCTCGGCGATCTCGGGATCCTGCGCCGCTGCGATGGCCTCGGCGAGTGCCAGGACGTCCGGCCCCGCGCCGGTCGCGGGATCGAGCGCCATTCCGGCCATCTCGATGGCCTGCTCGTGGTGCGGGATCATCATCTGCGCGAACATCGTGTCCGCGGAGTTGAACCCGTCGCCGGACGATCCGCCCGACGAGCACGCAGCCGCGAGGACGGCGAGGGCGGCGATGGGGAGCAGCAGCTTCCTGGACACGGGGGACCTCCTGGTCGTGGTGTCGACACCGTACGTCCGCACGGGGACCCGCGCTATGTCGGACTCGTCAGCACCAGCACGGCACTCGCCCCGAGCACGGCGACCCCGGTGCCGATCTCGGCGAGCGCAAGCCGGACGAGCGCACCGCGGTCGGCGGGGACGGTGTGCGTTGGTCGGCGCCGCACGAGCGACGCGAGCACCACCATTCCTGCGACGAACACCAGCTTGACGGCGAGGATCGTGCCGTGCCGGCCCGAGGGAACGCCGCTGTGCAGGCGCAGTGCCTGCGCAGTGCCGGTCGCGACGAGGACGGCGACCGACCACGACGCGACCGAGCCGAACCGCCGCAGCGCGCGCTGCAGGTCGGTGTCGGAGAGGTGACGCGCGACCGCGCCGAACGTCACGGCCAGCCCGCCGAGCCAGGCGCCCATCGCAGCAGAGTGCGCGACGTCGAGCGGCACGCCGAGCCACGGAGTCCCCTCCGATCGGGGATGGCCCACCCACGAGACGGTCGTCGCCATGACGAGCACGGCTGCCGAGGCGGTGCCGTAGCCGGCGGTGCCGGTCGGGCTGAACGTGGCGAAGGTGAGGCAGGCCGCCGCCAGGACTCCGGCGGCGACGCGCAGCAGGAGCATGGTGCCGGGGACGGTGGCGAGCACGTCGGCGAGCGGCACGCCGCCACCTGCCGTGGCATCGACGGCGAAGGCCGCGAGCTCCAGCACCGGGGCGATCGCCACCGTCGCGAGGATGGCGCGCCCCACCTTCGATCGGCGGACGAGCCGGATGGCTCCGTGGGCCACGGCGAAGTCGGTGGCCAGCACGCCGAAGGCGAAGGCGAGTGCGGCGAGCGTCAGGAGCCTGACGAGCCACCGCACCGCTGCGGGAGTGCCGCCGCCGTCGGTGTCGGCGTCGCCGTCGTCGAGGGGTGTTTCGGAGGTCGGCGCGGCGGAGGTGTCGGCAGGAACCGTGGATGCGACGGCGACGGTCGTGCCCGTCGTGGCGTCCGGCACGGTCGTCTCCGCAGTCGGCACGGGTGCAGCGACGACGAACGACACGCGTCCGGAGATGACGTGCCCGTCCGTGCCCACCAGTCGCCAGCGCGCGGTGTAGGCACCCGACAGTGGTGTCGGGAGGTCGAAGACGACGTCGCGCGCCGACGCGCCGTGGCGCGGCGACGGCAGGGGCGTGCGCGCGCCGTCGGGGCCCTGCAGGACGCCGCTTGCCGAGTCGATCGGCACGTCCTTGTCGAACGTGACGGTCCACGTCGGGGGCGACGCGTCGAGCACCGCGCCGTCCGCCGGATCGCTCGACTCGAGGGTGTTGTGCGCGGACGCGGAGCCGCCCCCTGCGAGCCACACCAGTGCAGCGACGGTCGCGGCGACCACGGCCCGCCCCGCTGGTCGCGGCGTGGCGCCGTGTCGGGATGCGGCGCACGCGGCCGCGGGGAGGGTCAGGACAGGAGGCTCCGGGCCGTGCGGGCGATGCCGTCGGCGTCGAGGCCGAGCCGCGCGAGGATCGCGTCGGGCTTGGCGTGCGGAATGAACGAGGTGGGGATGCCGAGCACGTCGACCGGCACGGCTGCACCGCGCGGTCCGTTGCGGAGCGAGGACGCGATCGACTGGCCGATGCCGCCGTCGCGAATGCCGTCCTCGACCGTCACGACGGCGGCGTGCCGTGACGCATCGGCCAGCATCCCCTCGTCCAGCGGGGCGCAGCAGCGCACGTCCCACACCGTCGCCTCGATGCCGTCGCGCGCGAGGATCTCCGCCGCTGCGAGGGCCGGGCCGACCATCTTCCCGATCGCGAGGATGCACGGACCGGATCCGTCCGCCGGTCCGCTGCGCAGGCGCCGTGCCGCCGTGCCGCTGCCCACCTCGTCGTCGGCGACCGAGCGCGCCACGCCCTTCGGGTAGCGGATGACCACTGGACCGGCGTCGGCGAGTGCGATGGCGTCGTGCAGCATCCGCTGCAGCTCCTGCACGCTGGACGGGGCGAGGACCCGCATGCCGGGAACCTTCGACAGCAGGGCGAGGTCGTAGATGCCGTGGTGACTGGGGCCGTCGTCGCCGGTGATGCCGGCGCGGTCGAGGCAGAACACGACGGGCAGCCGGTGCAGCGCGACGTCGTAGACCACCTGATCCCAGGCGCGGTTGAGGAAGGTCGAGTACAGGGCCACGACGGGTCGCATGCCCCCGAGCGCCATGCCGGCTGCGGCGGTCACCGCGTGCTGCTCGGCGATGCCGACGTCGAAGAACCGGTCGGGGTACTGCTCCTGGAAGCCGATGAGCCCCGTGGGACCGGGCATCGCGGCGGTGATGGCGGCGACACGGTGGTCGCCTCCGGCGATCTTCAGGATCGCATCGGAGAAGGCCTGCGTATAGCCCGTGGGCACCGACTTCGGCGGTCCGCTGACGGGGTCGAACACCGGGGCGTCGTGGAGGTGCTTCTCGTCGTCGTCCTCCGCCGGCGGATAGCCGCGTCCCTTCTGCGTGACGACGTGCACCACGATCGGCCCCTCGTCGACGCGGAGGCGCGCGCCCTCGAGCGCGTGCTCGAGCGCGGCGAGATCGTGGCCGTCGATCGGGCCGACGTACCGCACGCCGAGCGCCTCGAAGAACGCAGGCGGCTGGAGGAACTCGCGCACCCCCTTCTTGAAGGCCTCGAGGCCGCGCTCGGCCTGCGGGCCGACGACGGGGAGCTCTCGGAGGAACCGCTCGAGGCGGCGCTGCCGCCGGAGGTAGACGGGGTTGAGGCGGATGTCGGTGAGCTTGTGCGCGAGGCTCTCGGTGAGGCGCTCGACGGAGCGCTTCGGGGCGTGCTCGTCGTCGTCGTCCGCCGCGCGGTAGAGGTTGGAGACCGTCGGTGCGTAGCTGCGCCCGTTGTCGTTGAGGACGACGATCACGCGCTTGCCGCTGTGGCCGAGGTTGTTGAGCGCCTCGTAGGCCATGCCCCCGGTCATCGAGCCGTCGCCGATGACGGCGACGACGTGCCGGCGGTCGGGCGCCAGCCCCTGGTCGCGGGCGACGGCGAGCCCGTACGCGTAGCTGAGCACGGTGCTGGCGTGGCTGTTCTCGATCAGGTCGTGCGCGCTCTCCTCGCGGCTCGGATAGCCGGAGATGCCGCCCGCCTGGCGCAGCGCGGAGAACCCGCCGGCGCGGCCCGTGACGATCTTGTGGACGTAGGCCTGGTGGCCGGTGTCCCACAGGATCGCGTCGCGGGGCGAGTCGAACACCCGGTGCAGCGCCAGCGTCAGCTCGACCGCGCCGAGGTTGGAGCCGAGGTGGCCGCCGGTGACGGCGACGGCGTCGACGATGAATTGGCGGATCTCCTCTGCCAATTCGGCCATCTGCGCATGGTCGAGCGCCCGCAGATCGGACGGCTGACGAATGTCCCGGAGCGCCACGGGGCAACGCTACCGGTCGGCTCAGGAGGGGACGGTGGCGTGCTCCCGATCGAGCCGGCGCTGGTTCCACCGGTGTATCCGCGCGCCGATGGCGAGGCCGGTTGCGAACGCGGCGACTCCGCCGAGACCGTCCAGCCAGTAGTGGTTCCCGGTGACGATGATGCAGAAGAGGGTGAGCGCGGGATATGCGAACAGTGCCGCGCGCATCCATCGTCGCCGCGCGAGAGGCCACATCGCGAAGACGCACCACGTCGCCCAGCCGACGTGCAGCGAGGGCATGGCGGCGTACTGGTTGGAGATGACGGCGGCCGGTCCCTCGCTGAAGTTCCACGGGCCGCCGAACTCGGCGACGGTGTCGACGAAGCCGAAGTTCTCCGCCCCGTTGTAATTGCGCATCTCGTGCTGGATGCAGGCCCCGCCGAATCCGTCGGGCGGGCACGGCGCGTCGAGCAGCCGCGGCGGCATGAGCGGGAAGAAGACGAAGCCGAGGATGGCGAGCGCGGTCATCGCCGCGAGGGCGTTGCGCCACAGCGGGAACACATCCGGCCGCTTGAGGAAGAGCATCGCGAAGACGCCGAGGGTGACGACGAAGTGCGCGGTGCCGTAGTACGTGTTCATCGCGGTGACCAGCCAGTCGACGCCGACGAAGAGGTCCTGGATGGTCTCCTCGTGGTACAGCCCGAGGGCGCGCTCGATGCGGATCACCCGGACCGCGTTGGTGAACGAGTGCAGCGGCACGTCGACGCCGCTCACGAGGGCCGAGCCGAACTGGTTCCTGATCGACGTGTAGGTGGCGTAGAACGCGCCGACGATCAGCGCCTCCTTCCACCACCGCGTGCGGTGGGCGCGCGGAAGGGTTCCCGCGACCGGTTCGGCGAGCGCGTCCACGGCATGCAAGGTTAGGACTCGGTCGGGCACGACGAAGCCCCGCGCGAACACCCGTTGGTACGATTCGGCCATGCCGAACGATCTCCTCGTCGATCCCGATGTCGTCTCCCTGGTGCTGGATGCGGGGCGGGCGACCGGTGCCGAGTTCGCCGAGGTCTTCGTGGAGGACAAGCGTTCGACCTCGGCAGGGCTGGACGATGGCCGGGTCGAGCAGGTCACCAGCGGCCGGACCCGGGGTGCGGGCATCCGGGTGGTCGCCGGCGAGACCACGGGCTTTGCGTACACGTCCGACCTGAGCGAGCGGGGCCTCGTTGCAGCGGCGCAGGCTGCCGCGGCGGCGGCCCGGCAGGGCGGTGGAGGCGTGCGGGCGGTTGCCCTCGGACCGCTCGTGCAGCACCCGGTCAACGACGTGCGGATCGACCCGCGCGAGGTCGCAAAGATCCGCAAGGTCGAGCTGCTGCAGCGTGCCGACGAGGCGGCGAGGGCCGTCGACGGTGCGGTCGTGCAGGTCAGCGCCGGCTACGGCGATTCGGTGCGGCAGATCCTCGTCGCCAACTCCGACGGCGTGCTCGCGGCCGACCGGCAGGTGCGCACGCTGTTCCGCATCAGCGTGGTCGCCAACGGCGATCTCGGCATGCAGACGGGCTACGAGTCGCTGGGGCACACCATCGGGTTCGAGGTGTTCGACGACGCGGACGTGGCCGAGCTCGCCGAGCGCGCGGCACGGCAGGCGCTCGTGAAGCTGAAGGCGCGTCCGGCACCGTCCGGCACGCTGCCCGTCGTCATCCGCCAGGGCACGGGCGGCGTGCTGTTCCACGAGGCGTGCGGCCACGGGCTCGAGGCGGACCTCGTCGCGAAGGGTGCGAGCGTCTACCGCGGCAAGGTCGGCGAACTCGTCGCGTCGCCGCTGGTCACGTTGATCGACGACGGATCGATGGGCGGCGAGTGGGGTGCGATCGGCATCGACGACGAGGGGCATCCGTCGCAGCGCAACGTCCTCATCCAGGACGGCGTGCTCACCGACTACATGTGGGACTACCTGCGCGCGCGTCGGGAGGGCCGTGCACAGAGCGGCAACGGCAGGCGCGAGTCGTATGCCGACCTGCCGATGGTCCGCATGACGAACACGTTCGTCACCAATGGTGCCGACGATCCGGACGACATCGTCCGGGCGACCGACCACGGCGTGTACGTCGCCAAGCTGGGCGGCGGCCAGGTCGACACCGCGAGCGGCGACTTCGTGTTCGGCATGGTCGAGGCCTACCTCATCGAGGACGGGAGGATCACCGAGCCGCTGCGCGAGGGCAACCTGATCGGCAATGGACCGCAGGTGTTGCGCGACATCGACATGCTCGGCAACGACTTCGCGATGGGCAACCCCGGCACCTGCGGCAAGGACGGCCAGGGCGTGCCCGTGGGCGACGGGCAGCCGACCCTCCGCGTGAAGGCGCTGACGGTCGGCGGCACCGCAGCATGACGGTCGGCGTCCCCGAGCTGCAGGCGATCGCCGACCGGGTGGTCGCGCAGGCCGCCCCCGGCGAGCAGGTCGAGGCATTCGTGATGCGCGGCGGCGAGACCGCCGTGCGCGTGTACGAGGGCGAGGTGGAGCACTTCGTGTCGGCGCAGAGCGAGGGCGTCGGCATCCGCATCATCCGCGACGGCCGCACCGGCTTCGCGCACGCGGCCTCGCTCGGCGAGGATGCGATCGCCGAGGTGCTCGCCGAGGCGCGCGACAACTCGGCCTTCGGCACGCCCGACGACTGGGCGGGACTGGCCGTGCCGGACGGGGTGCCCCAGGTGCCGCAGAAGTTCTGGGACGACGATCTGGCCGCATACCCGACCGGCGACAAGATCGAGATCGCAAAGGCGCTCGAGCGCCTCGCGCTGGCCGCCGACCCGCGCGTGCGCGTGGAGGACTGCAACTACGACGACGACTGGGGCGAGGTCGCGGTGTCGACGACCACCGGCATCCGCGAGAGCGGCCGGGGCAATTCCTGCTACGTCTCGGTGAGCACGCTCGCCGACGACGGCGACGAGACCCAGACCGGGTTCGGGTTCGCCGTCGGCGACTCGCCGCGGGAGTTCGACCTCGGCAAGGCGGCCCGCGAGGCCGCGGAGCGAGCGACGCGGCTGCTCGGCGCCGTCAAGCCGCCCAGCAAGCGCACGACGGTGGTGCTCGATCCGTTCGTCACCTCCCAGTTCCTCAGCGTGGTGTCGTCGACGCTCAACGGCGAGAGCGTCGCAAAGGGGCGCAGCCTCTTTGCGGGCCGCCTCGGCGAGGCGGTGGCGAACCCGATGGTCACGCTGGTCGACGACCCGACCGATGCGCGCGCCTACACGGCGACGGACATCGACGGCGAGGGTCTCGCGGCGCGGCGAAACGTGCTCATCGACGGCGGCACGCTGCGCATGTTCGTGCACTCCTCGTACAGCGCCCGGCGCATGGGCACGTCCAGCACCGGCAACGCCGTGCGGGGCGGCTATGCATCGTCGCCCGGCGTCGGGTGCCTGGCGCTGCAGCTCGTGCCCGGCACGCTCGACCAGGCGGCGCTCATCGCGGGCATCGACGAGGGCGTGCTGGTGCAGTCGGTGTCGGGCATGCACTCGGGCGTCAACCCGATCAGCGGCGACTTCTCGACCGGGGCGTCGGGCATGCTCATCCGCAACGGTGCGGTGGCCGAGCCGGTGCGTGAGTTCACCATCGCCAGCACGCTGCAGCGCATGCTGCTCGACGTGGCGGCCATCGGCGGCGACGTCGACTGGCTCCCGATGCGCGCGGCGGGCATGTCGCTCGTCATCCGCGACGTGACCATGAGCGGCTCGTAGCAGCGAATACCGTGGTTCCGTGCCGCTGCTCCATGCCCTCGTGCTCGGCATCGTCCAGGGGCTGACGGAGTTCCTGCCGATCTCCTCCAGCGGGCACCTGCGGCTGGTGCCGTGGCTCTTCGGGTGGGAGGAGCCGGTGAGCCCGTCCGTGCGGCTCGCGTTCGACACCTCCTTGCACCTCGGCACGCTGGTCGCGGTGCTCTTCTACCTGCGACGGGAGGTCGTCCCGTACGTCCGCCACGGCATCGGACTCGTCGTCCGACCCCGGTCGTGCGACAGGCGCACCGGCGTCCGTGCGTGGCTCCTTGTCGCGTCGGCGGTGCCCGCCGGGGTGGCTGGCGTCGCCGGTGAGGACTGGATCGGCGAGCGCCTCGGCGCACCCGCGGCGGTCGCCGTGACGCTGATCGTGTTCGGGCTGGTGCTGCTCGTCGCCGACCGTGCATCGGGCTCGCGCGGCACGGACGACTTCGGGTGGCGCGACTCGCTGGTGCTCGGGCTCGCGCAGGTGCTGGCACTGAACCCCGGGACGTCGAGATCGGGGATCACGATCACCGCGGCCCGCCTGCGCGGCATGTCGCGCGACGCGGCCGCGCGCGCCAGCTTCCTGATGAGCATCCCCATCATCGGCGGCGCCGTGACGTTCCAGTTGGCGTCGCTGGTGCGCGACGGCGTGCCGGAGGGGTTCGCGGGGGCGATGGCCGTCGGGATCGTCGCGGCGGCGGTGTCCGGATGGGCCGCGATGGCGGGGATGATCCGGATGCTCCGCACCCGGGCGTTCACCGGGTTCGTCGCCTACCGCGTCGTGCTGGGCGCGGGTGTGCTGCTGCTGCTCGCGACGCCCTGGTGGTCGTGACCCGTTAGCCGCCGCCGGCGAGGGTGGCCTCGCCGGCCGCCGCGGCGGTGGCGACTGCGGGTGCCGATTCCGCGGGCACCGCCACCACGATTCCGCCCTCGGTGACGTCGATGACGACCGCACCCGCGGCGAGCACTGCCGAGCCCGCGATGACGTCGACGAGCGCACCGGGCTCGAGCGGCGGAAACGCGCCGCGCCCTGCGATCGCGACGGTGCGCCATCCGTCGGGCAGGTTCGCGCCCTCCGATGCGAGGTCGGCGGCGGTCAGCACTTCTCCGGGGGCGACGTGCTGGCGCAGCACGGCGTCCACCGGAACGACGGTGAGCGCGGTTGAGGGCACCGCGGCCGCGGGGAGCGACCGCAGGACGACGGTCGCTGTTGCCACCGAGTCGCCGGGCGCGAGGGGTGCGACCGCCACCGCGACGCGGACCGTGCGGCCGAGCGCCTCGGAGGCCGACACCAGGTTGGCGAGCAGCGCGGCGGTGGACGCCGTCGCGACGATGCCGAGCGAGACCGATGCGCCCACTTGGCGGCGGGTGCTGCGCCGGAGCGCGCGCACCTGTGCGCTGCACTGCGCAGCCGTGCGCCGGATGATCCACCGGACCGCAACCTCGAGCCGGGAGGGATCGCGCGGATCGTCGGTGGATGGCGTGCGGCGCAGCACGGACGGCATGTGTGCGCCGGAGTGCCGGCGCCGCGGCTACGAGGCGGGCGTCGAACTGGACGGTGCACCGCCGGAGGCGGAGCCACCGGCGGACGAGCCGCCACCGGACGAGCCGGAGGATCCCGAGGACGAATCGCCGCCGGAGGCCGGTGCCGCCGGCGTCGTCGCAGCCGATCCGGACGATGCCGACGAGCCCGAGGGGCGGCTGTCGGTCTTGTAGAAGCCGCCGCCCTTGAACGTGACGCCGATGGGGGTGAACACCTTCTTCACCTTCATGACCGCGCCCGTCGAGGGGTGCGCGATCTCGGTGAGCGCCTCGTCGGTGAAGGCCTGCTGCACCTCGATGGTCTCGCCGGAGTCGATGAACTTGTAGACGTAGGTCGGCATGTCGGGGGAAATCCTAGGATGGCGCCGTGGCGCTGCGCACTGCCGTGATTCCTGCGGCGGGCATGGGGACGCGCTTCCTGCCGGCCACCAAGGCGGTGCCGAAGGAGTTGATGCCCATCTTCGACACGCCGGTGCTGCAGCTGGTGATCGACGAGGCCGTGGCGGCGGGGTGCGAGCACGTGGTGGTCGTCTCCAGCCGGGCGAAGACGGCGATCGACGCCTACCTGGCGCCCTCCGACGACGTGGTGCGGCGGGTGCGGGACAGCGGCCGCGGGGATCTGGCCGACCGGCTCGCCCGTCTCGGCCGCGACGTCCGGGTGACGGTCGTCTACCAGGACCGTCCGCGCGGGCTCGGGCACGCGGTGGCGTGCGCGCGGGGTGCCGTGGGCGACGGGCACTTCGCGGTCCTGCTGCCCGACGAGATCATGGGCGACGCGTCGCTGCTTGCCGACCTGGCGTCGGTGGCCGGGCGCACGGGCGGCACGACCGTGGCGCTGAAGGAGGTGCCGATGGCCGAGACGTCGTCGTATGGCGTCGTCACGCTCGGCGACAGGGTGGGCGAGCGGGGGGAGCGCCCCGTGACCGGCGTCGTCGAGAAGCCGGCGCCCGGCACCGCGCCGAGCAACCTCGTCATCATCGGCCGCTACGTGCTCGCACCGTCGATGTTCGACCTGCTCGACCGCGTGGAGCCCGCGCCCAACGGCGAGATCTACCTCACCGAGGCGCTCCTCGCCGGCGCGCGCGACGGCAATGTGTTCGGCATGGTCACCGACGTGGACCGGTTCGACACGGGCACGCCCATGGGGTGGCTGCAGGCCGCGATCGAGCTCGTCGCGCGCAGGACCGACGTCGGACCGGCGTTCGACGAGTGGCTCGGCGCCCGCGCGCCCAGGGGACGGTAGGGGCCGTGGGCACGATCGAGGTCGGCGTCGATCCGTCGGAGGTCGGCTTCGATGCCTCGCGCCTGGCGCGCATCGACGACCACTTCCGGATGTACGTCGACGACGGGCGCCTGCCCGGTTGGACGGTCGTCGTCTCGCGGCACGGACAGGTGGCGCACCACTCCATGTACGGATTGCGCGACGTCGAGGCGGGCCTGCCCACCGCGGGCGACACGATCTACCGCATCTTCTCGATGACCAAGCCGATCACCTCGCTCGCGTGCATGATGCTGGTGGAGGAGGGTCGGCTGCAGATCACCGACCCGGTGTCGGCGTGGATCCCGTCCTTCGCGGACACGAAGGTCTTCGCCGGGGGCTCGTCGATCGCGCCCATCGTGCGGCCCGCGTCCGAGCCCGTCCGCATCTGGCACCTGCTCACGCACACGGCCGGCATGACGTACGGCTGGACGTACTTCGACGCCGTCGACGACATCTACCGGCGCGCGGGTTTCGAGTTCGGGTTCGGCAGCCGCGGGTCGCTCGCGGAGGCGGTCGACGGACTCGCCGCGCTCCCGTTGTCGTTCGACCCCGGGACGTCGTGGAACTACAGCGTCGCGACCGACGTCGTGGGCCGCATCGTCGAGGTGGCGTCGGGCGTGCCGTACGAGGAGTTCGTGGCGACGCGCATCCTGCGGCCGCTCGGCATGCACGACACGGGTTTCTCCGTGCCCGAGGCGTCCGCACACCGCCTGGCCGCGCTCTACCGCCACGCGCCGGGGGGCAAGCAACTCGTGGAGGGTGCCGACGCGGCGGCACTGCGGGTGCCGCGCGCGCCGTCGGGCGGCGGCGGCCTGTTCTCGACCGCGCACGACTACCTGCGATTCATGCGCATGCTCGAGGGCGGCGGCGCGCTCGATGGCGTGCGCATCGCCTCGCCGACGACCATCGAGTTGATGGCCATGAACCACCTGCCGGGCAATGCGGACGTGTCGGCGTTCGGCCGCACGCTCGGCGAGGAGGTCTTCTACGACGGCCTCGGGTTCGGGCTCGGCTTCTCGGTGGTGGTCGACCAGGCGAAGACGCGCGTGTCGTGCCCCGAGGGCACCTTCGGCTGGGGTGGCATGGCGAGCACGGTGTTCTGGGTGGACCCCGTGGAGGAGGTGTCGGTGGCGTTCTTCACGCAATTGATGCCGTCCACGACCTATCCGATCCGGCCGTACCTGCGCAGCCTCGTCTACCAGGCCATCGTCGACTAGCTGCGCCGCTGCCGCGGCTCGGGGCGGCCGTTCCCTCGTCGTTCCGTCTCAGGCTCCCGACACGCGGAAGAACAGCGGCGGCTCGTCGACGACGATGCCGTACCCGTCCACGGTGGCGTCGACGTCGAGGCCGGACGAGGTCGCGCGATATCGCCAGCCGTGCTCGGAGGTGCGCTCGAAGCGGAGGTCCTCCGCCGTCACGCCGAGCGTCTCGGGGTCGACCACGGCCGCCCGCACCAGTCCCGGCACGTCGCCGCCGTGCTCGAGCCGGCGGATCGCCGCCGACGCCGTGAACGGCGTGCCGGCCAGCAGCACGTCGGTGCACCCCGCGAGGTCGGCGCGCACCGCGCCGTTGACCTCGCCCCACCGCCCGAAGCGGTCGGTGCCGAGCCACAGGTCGGGTTCGGCCATGTCGCGGAACAGGAGGAACTGCTGCACCTTCCACGTCGCCGAGAGGCGCAGCACGAACTGGGCGCGCGCCTGCACGAGCGTGCCGTCGGCGGTCCACCCCTCGTTCTCCCAGCGCACCGACACGGTGCTCGCGCCGCCGTCGCCGTCCCACGAGAACGTGGCGCCGTCGGCGGGCAGCGGAAGGATGGTCGTCATCGGGTTGCGACGGGGGCGGCGCCGGAACGGGCGCGCACCGCGCGCTCGACGGTACCGTCGTCGGCGTGATTCCACTGGACGAGGCGCGCACCCTGGTGCTGTCCCGCTGCGAGCCGCTTCCGGTGGAGGATGCCGACATCCGCGACATGGCGGGCCGGCCGCTCGCAGCCGACGTGGTGTCGGTGGAGGACGTCCCGCCGTTCGACAACTCCGCCGTCGACGGCTTCGCCGTCCAGTCGGCCGACGTCGCGGCGCCGCCGGTCGAGCTCGACGTGGTGGCGACCGTCGCCGCCGGTGCCACGTCGCCCGTCGCAGTGGCCCGCGGCCAGGCGGTGCGCATCATGACCGGTGCGCCGATCCCCGCGGGTGCCGATGCCGTGGTGATGGTGGAGGATTCGCAGCCGGTGGCCGGCGGACGCGTGCGCCTGACCGCGCCGGCCCAGCCGGGTGGCGCGATCCGGGAGGCGGGCAGCGACGTCCGCGCGGGCGACACCGTGTTCCGCGCGGGCACCGTGGTCGGTGCCGCGGCGATCGGCGTGCTCGCCAGCATCAACGTGCGCTCGGTTCCCGCGCGACGACGCGCACGCGTGGCGGTGCTGGCCACCGGCGACGAGCTCGTGGTCGACGGGTCGCCGCTCGCCCCGGGCCAGATCCGCGAGAGCAACCTCACGATGCTGCGGCAGCTGCTCGCCGACGCCGGGTGCGCGGTGGAGGACCTCGGCGTCGTGCGCGACGACGAGGCGCTGCTCGAGGACGTCCTGCGCGGCGCAGCCCGGCGGTGCGACGCGATCGTCACGAGCGGCGGCGTGAGCATGGGCGACTTCGACGTGGTGAAGGCGGTGCTGTCGAGGATCGCCGACATGCAATGGATGCAGGTGGCGATCAAGCCGGCCAAGCCGTTCGCCTTCGGCACGCTCGACGGTGGCTCCGGCCGTCGCGTGCCGGTGTTCGGCCTGCCGGGCAACCCGGTGTCGTCGGTCGTGAGCTTCGAGATGTTCGCCCGGCCCGCGCTGCGCCGCATGATGGGCCACGAGCGCGATCTCTTGCGCCCCGTGGTCCGAGCGGTGCTGGACGCACCGGTGCGCCGCAAGCCGGACGGCAAGCTCCACCTGGTTCGCGTGCACGGCTCGTTCGGGCCCGACGGCAGGCTCCATGTCCGCGACACGGGGCCGCAGGGGAGCCACCAGCTCGCCTCGACGGCGGTCGCGAACGGCCTGGCGCTCGTGCCCGACGGCGCGGGCCTCGCCGCGGGCGACGACGTCGAGGTGCTCCTGCTCGACTGACGTCGCCCGACGGTGCGCTCGTAGGATCTGCCGCGTGGAGGGACCCGCCGACCTCGTCGACCCGTACGGCAGGACCGTGCGCGACCTGCGCATCTCGATCACCGACCGCTGCAATTTCCGCTGCACGTACTGCATGCCCGAGGAGGGCCTGCAGTGGCTGCCGCGCGAGGACGTCCTTACCTACGAGGAGCTCGCACGGGTCGCGTCGATCTGCGTCTCGTGGTTCGGCGTCGACGGCATCCGCATCACCGGCGGCGAGCCGACGGTGCGCGCGCACCTGCCGCGCCTGGTGCGGATGTTGTCCGGAATTGTCGTGCCCGAGGCGTCGTCGAGCCCGCTGGCGGGCAAGCCGATCGACCTCGCACTCACCACGAACGGCGCCACGCTCGGGCTGCTGGCCCCCGAGTTGCGCGCCGCCGGCCTGCAGCGCATCAACATCAGCCTCGACACCCTCGACCGCGAGCGGTTCCGCCTGATGACCCGGCGCGACGAGCTGCACCGGGTGCTGGACGGCATCGACGCGGCGATCGCGGCAGGTTTCGCACCGGTGAAGTTGAACGCGGTGGTGCAGCGCGGGGTGAACGACGACGAGGTCGTCGCGCTCGCCGAGTTCGGCCGCGACAAGGGCGTCGAGGTGCGGTTCATCGAGTGGATGCCGCTCGACGCGCAGGGCTCGTGGGAGGGCGGGGCCGTCGTCAGCCAGGACGAGATCGTCTCGGCGATCCACGCGGTGCACCCGTTGGAGCAGCTCCCGGCGCGCGGCGCGGCACCGGCCGACCGCTGGCGCTACCTCGACGGACGGGGCACGGTGGGCGTCATACCGTCGGTGACGAAGCCGTTCTGCGGCGACTGCGACCGCGTGCGCCTCACGGCCGACGGGCAGTTCCGCACCTGTCTGTTTGCGACCGACGAGTTCGACCTGCGCGCGCTCCTCAGGGGCGGCGCGGACGACGGGGCGATCGCGGCCGAGATCCGTCGCGCCGTCGGCACGAAGTGGGCGGGCCACCGCATCGGCGACGTGGCGTTCGTGAAGCCGCGGCGCTCGATGAGCCAGATCGGCGGATGACGGTGTCCGAACCGCGATTCACGCACCTCGACGACGAGGGCCGCGCGCGCATGGTGGACGTCGGCGGCAAGCCGGTCACGCGCCGCCGCGCGGTGGCATCGTGCACGGTGACGATGCGGGCCGAGACGGCGGCCGCCATCGCCGGCGGCACGGTGGGCAAGGGCGACGTGCTGGCGGTGGCCCGAGTGGCGGGGATCCAGGCCGCCAAGCGCACGGGAGAGGCGATCCCGCTGTGCCATCCGATTCCGCTGACGAGCGTGCAGGTGGACCTGTCGGTCGGCCCCGACTCCGTGACGGTGACGGCCACCGCCGAGACCGTCGGGCAGACCGGCGTCGAGATGGAGGCGCTGCATGCGTGCGCGGTGGCGGCGCTGGCGATCTACGACATGTGCAAGAGCGCGGACCGTGGCATGGTCATCGGCGGGCTCGGCCTCGTCGAGAAGACCGGCGGCGCCAGCGGCGACTGGCGCCGCGACTGACCGGCGCGTCGCCCAACCGGATGCGGGGCGCGGTGGCCCGTCCCCTGGTGCGAATGCGTGCAGGATGTGCTGGCGACGGTGCTAAAAGGCGGATTCCGAAGAGTCAACTGTGGTATAGATTTTCGGAGTCGAATCCATCGACCGACACACTTACAGGAGAGAAACCATCCATGAATACACCAGTGCCAGAGGTAGCCAAGCAGAAGCAGGGCATGGCCATCGCCGGACTTGTCTGCGGTCTCGTCGCATTCCTTTTTCTTCCTCCCGTGCTCGGGACGTTGGGGATCGTGTTTGGGGCGATTTCATGGAAGGCCGGCAACAAGCTGGGCATGGCCGCTTGCATCGTCTCGATCGTCGGACTGATCGTCGGCATGATCTTCGGCGCAATGATGGCGATGTAGACGCCGACAGAACGCAATGAACAATTGAGGTGAACCTCTCTGGGGGACCGACGGTGGTGGCCCGTCGTCGGTCCCCCAGACAGGGATAGAAGATGCTCGCCGTCAGGGATCAGCAGTCGAGAAGCGACTCGCAAAGCACGTCGGAGTCGATGGCGTAGTTCCACACCCCGGCCTCGGTGGAGGCCTGGGACATCGACGTGATGCCGATGAGCTCGCCCCGTGCATTGACGAGCGGTCCACCCGAGTTCCCGGGATTGATGATGGCGCTCGTGTAGTTGACGCTCTCGTCGAGCACGTATCCGATGTGGCCGATGGTGACGTAGTCGTAGAGGACTTCCTCGTAGAGGTCGTCGTACGGGTGGCCGATCGTCATCGTCCACCATCCGCGGACGGCGAAGGTCTCGGCTTCCTTGATGGACGGGATCTCGAGGTCGACCTCGATCAGGGCGAGGTCGTTCGTCTCGTCGGATCCGGCGATCTCGACCAGTCCGGCCTCCTCGAACTCCGGGCCGCCGAACACGGAGAGTGGCTGCGCTCCATCGATGCATTCGTCGATGACGTGGTGGTTCGTCACGATCACGGTCTTGAACGGACCGGAAGGATCGCGCAACGTGATGTTCATCGCGAATCCGGTCCCGCCACCGTCGCCGCACTCGATGGCAACGACGGAGGCGCGAACCTCATCGATCACCGCCGGAAGGTCTGCAGGGCCGTCGAACAACTCATTGCGGCTCGAGACGCCCGCCGTCGCAGTACCGGGGGCAGCCGTCGTGTCCGTGCCGTCCCCGTCGCGCACCACGGCGATCCACATCCCGGCTCCGGCCACGGCGAGGGCCAGCACGGCTACGCCGAGGGCAATCGCCGTGAGCGGGCTCTGGCCAGGGTTCGTGGGAATGGAGTCGGGTGTGCCGCCTGCTGCTGGTGCGTCGATGTCGGTCATGGTCGGGATCCTCTCACGGTGGTGATGTCGGGTGCGGAGCGTATGGCCGGGGTGGTGCATGGTCGGTGAACCGGCACGTCACATCGCGAGGTGCTGCGCGCGTCTCCCTCGTGTCGGCGGTGCCGTGCCGGAGGAGGGACGGCGCAGCGGCACCGGCACCGAGCAACGGAGGAGCAGCCATGGAGGACCACGGAATGGACGGAAACTCGACGTGGAGGGAGTTCACGACGGAGGGCGACGGCCAGGATTTCCAGGGGTTCACCATCGTCTGGAAGGGCGACGGCGACCCCGATGTCCTCATGCGCATGAGGAACGACGAGACCGGGCGGGAGATCACGTTGTTGTCCGCGCCGGCCACCCTGTTCCCGGACGATGGACTCGGCCCGTTGGTCACCGCGTTCGAGGACCAGGTGATCGTGACGTTCAACGACGACAAGGTGGAGGAGATGTTCGACGAGTCGATCCGGGTGAACGGCGAGGTGTACGGGGAGGCGGCGGCGGTGATGCTGCCCATCACCATGCTCATCAGGCTCGCCATGAAGGCGGCGGAGCCCTACTTCGGCACCTAGCCCGTGGTCACCGCATCCAGCGTCACCCGCAGGCTCATCGCGTAGTCCTCGCCGCTGTGGCCGGCACCGGCCGCCTCGGCGAGGGTGCGCGCCTCGTCGGCCGACGGTGCCGCGACGAACTGCACGGTGTCCCACGACCGGCCGTCGCCGATGACGGTGCCCTCGGCGGCGAAGTTGACGGCCCCGGGTAGAGCAGCGAACGCCGCCGCGGCGTCGGTTCCGCGGCGCACGACCATCGCCGCGAAGCGGTCGGGTCCGTGCTCGGGCCGGGGGCGCGCGTCCAGCGCCACGTCCTCGGGCCGGCAGCAGACGATGATCGTGCGCAGCATTCCGGCGGCTTTGTGCTGGTGCTTGTCCGAGAAGTCGCGCCGCGCCTGCATGTCGATGAACGACTTGCGCGTCGCGTACCGCACGATGGCGATGCGGTCCCAGTCGTCGCCGCCGGAGTGGGTGCCCAGCACGTCGGCGACGAACACGATCGTCGCGCCGATCTTGCTCAGGATGGACGCCGGGTTGTAGCGGTCGTCGGCCTCGCGGCCGCTGATCGCCCCGTCGGGCCCGGAGCCGTCCGCGTATTGGGCGACCTCGCGGTACTTCATGAGGTTCACCATGTAGATGGGGCCGTCGTCCTCCGGTGCGCGGGTCGCCAGCGACATCGCGTAGTCCTTGTCGATGGTCCCGTACCGGTGCTTGAGCGGCTGCTCGTCGGCCATGTCGTCCCCCATTCGCGTCCGTCGCGACAGTAGCCACGGACGGATCGGGAAGGGCCATCGGACGTCCTTGCTACGGTTCGCGGGGCGCCGGTGCGGTGCGCGGGGGAGGGGACAACGTGGCGACGACTGCCGTGCAGCGCCTGATGGAGACGCGCTCGGGCCACCTCTTCCTCGGCGGCGAGTACGTCGCGTCGGCGGGTGCGCTGCACGACGTGATCGACCCCGCAACCGAGCAGCGGTCCGGCCGGTACGCCGACGCCACGCCCGACGAGGTGGACGGTGCGGTCGCTGCAGCCGCCGTCGCGCAGCGCGAGTGGTGGGCGATGAGCGCGCTCGACCGCGCGGCGGCGCTCCACGTGGTCGCCGACCGGATGCTCGCCGCGACCGCGACTGTCGGCGAGTGCCTGACGCGCGAGATGGGCAAGCCGTTCCGCGAGTCGAACTGGGAGGGCGGCGCGTCGGCGGGAGCCTTCCGCTACTACGCAGAGCTCGCGCGCCACGACCAGGGCCGCATCGCCGGCCCTGCCATCGCGGGCCAGGTGCACATGACGATGAAGGAGCCGCTCGGCACCGTGGTGTCGATCGTGCCGTTCAACTTCCCCGTCCTGCTGTTCGGGTGGCAGGCAGCGGGTGCCCTTGCTGCGGGCAACGCGATCATCGTCAAGCCCTCCGACCTCACGCCGCTGACGCTGCTGCTCCTGATGGAGTCCTTTCGGGACCTTCCGCCGGGCCTCGTGCAGGTGGTGACGGGCGGTGCCGAGGTCGGACAGGCGCTGGTTGCGCACCGCGACACGCACGGCGTGGCGTTCACCGGCAGCGTCGGTGCGGCGCGCGCGGTGGCCCGTGCCGCGGCGGACCGCTTCAAGCCGGCGCTCATCGAGGCGTCGGGGAACGACGCGTTCATCGTCATGCCGTCGGCCGACGTCGCCACTGCGGCCCGCGGCGCGGCGTTCGCCGCGTTCCTCAATTGCGGCCAGGTGTGCACCTCGGCCGAGCGCTTCTTCGTCCACCGCGACGTGCACGACGAGTTCCTCGGTGCGCTCGCCCGCGAGGCGTCGGCGCTGCGCGTCGGCGGCGGGCTCGAGGCGTCCGTCGACATCGGGCCGATGGCGGCGGCTCGCGAGCGCGACCGCGTCGAGCGCATCGTCGGCGAGGCCGTCGCCGCCGGTGCGCGGGTCGTCTGTGGAGGCCGACGCCCGCCTGGCCGGACGACCGGGTGGTTCTACGAGCCGACGGTGCTGTCGGTGCACCCGGACAATCCGGTCATGCACGGCGAGTGCTTCGGACCGCTCGCGCCGGTGGCGGCGGTCGGCTCGCTCGACGAGGCGATCGCGCGCGCCAACGGATCCGAGCTCGGTCTCGGCGCCAACATCTACACGACCGACCTGTCCGAGGCGTTCCGCGCGGTGCGCGAGATCGAGACGGGCATCGTGTGGGTGAACACCCCGCTCAACGACAACGACGCCGTGCCGTTCGGCGGACGGAAGTTCACCGGGTCCGGCCGCGAGCTCGGCGCCGAGGGCCTCGAGCAGTTCCGCCGCTCAAAGATGGTGATGATCGCCCCCGACGCGGCACCCGACCCCGAGTGGTTTCCGTACCCGGACGGCGACGACTATCCGTCCGTCTCGGGCGGGGGTGCCTCGTGACCGGCGGATCGGTCGCGTCGCGCCGCACGGTGGGTGAGCGGGCCGCGGTGCCGATGGGCGTCGCCCTCGTGGTCATCGGCGCCGTGCACTTCGCGTCGCCCGGGTTCTTCGACGAGATCGTGCCGCCGTGGCTGCCGCCCAGCGAACGATTCTGGACGCTGGCGAGCGGCGTTGCCGAGGTGCTGGTCGGCATCGCGCTGCTCGTGCCGCGCACGCGCCGCCGCGCGGGGTGGGCCGCCGCCGCGCTGTTCGTCGCCGTGTACCCCGGCAACCTCTACATGGTGTGGGACTGGCGCGACCGCGCGTGGACCGAGCAGGCCGTGGCGTGGATCCGCCTGCCGTTCCAGTTTCCGCTCATCTGGCTGGCGCTGCGCATCGCCCGCGACCCGTCACCGCAACCCCGCTGACGGGGCGCGTCGGTCAGCGCATCGCGGAGAGGATCGCCCCGGCGATCGTCCAGTTCAGGACGTCGTTGCCGGCCTCGATGAGCCACACGCGGTAGCCGTGGCCGCCAAAGAGCCGGTGGCCGAGCATCGCCGCCGCCGCGGCACAGCCCAGGAGCGCTCCCCAGCCTGCACCCGATGCCGCTCCGAGCCCCGCGTCGCCGCCGATCCGGTCGAGCGCGATCTCGAGCACCAGCACCTGCACGGCGATGGCGACGGCCTGGCTGCCGAAGAGCAGGCCCATGCCCCCGCCGTCGCCGGGCTGCGCGTCGCCGCGGCCCATGAGCCTCCACCACACGGGAAAGAACGTCTTGCCGTTGAACCATGCAAAGCCGCTCGCGAACACCGCGAGGAAGGCGACGAGACACGCGAGCCAGTTGACGTTGGACATGTCATCCACGGTACCGTGCGGCCTGCATGCGGCCGGTGGACCTGCTTCCGTGACGTCAAGGGCCGTGCTCGACGAGCACGGGCTCGTGGTCCAGCTCGACGTCCCCGCGCGGATCGCAGGCGTCGTCGGCCGGCGCATCGTCGTGCCGCGCGACGAGATCGTCCGCGAGTGGACGTCGGACGCGCGGACGGTCGGCCGTACGTTGCGCTGGAGGATCGCCGGCACGGCGGTCACGCGCCAGCGTGCGATGGGCTGGTTCAGCAGGCCCGGTCACCGCGGGGCGTGGGCGTGGGTGTGGCTCACGCCCGGCCGCGCCGTGCGCGTGATCGAGACGTCGCGCCGGCGCCCGGGACTCGTCGCGGTTCCCGAGGACTGGTTCGGCGGCGGCTCAGCGCGCTGAGCCGTGCACGAAGGCCGTGCCGGCCTCGGCGTCGCGGCAGATGCCGCGCACGAGTCCGGGGAACACGAAGCCGTGGAACGGGGCGACCAGCAGCCAGTAGACGCGGCCGAGCAGTCCGCGCGGATGGAAGCGCGCGGTCTGCACGATCGTCGAGCCGCCCGCTCCGTCGTCGGCGACCTCCCACTGCAGCCATGCGTCGCCCGGCAGGCGCATCTCGGCGCGCAGTCGCACCAGGCGCGACGGCTCCAGCGCCTCGACCCGCCAGAAGTCGACCGGATCGCCGACCGACAACCGGTCGGGGTGCAGCCGGCCTCGGCGCATGCCGACGCCGCCCATCAGCGTGTCGGCGATGCCGCGCAGCCACCACATCCAGCCGCCCGCGTACCAGCCGGTGTCGCCGCCGATCCTGCACACCGTCCGCCACACGGCCTCGGCGCTCGCAGAGGACGCGCGCTCCCGACGGTCGGACAGCACCGTGCCGCCGGCCCACGATGGATCGGTGGGCTGTGGCGCGGCAGGTGCGCGCCCGCCGAGCTCGGCCATCGCCCAGCTCGTCGGCACCCTTCCCGCGCGCGACCGCCCCAGCGCGAGCCGCACCGCCTCGCGGTACGTGAGCTGCTCGGTGGGCATCGCGTCGGCGGCCGCGCGCCCCGTCACCACGACGTCGTTGACGAGGCTCTCGATCAGCGGCTTCGCGAGCGCGGGGGGGATCGGTGTGACGAGTCCGATCCAGTGCGACGAGAGCCGCGGGGTGAGGAACGGCACGCGCACGATCAGCCGCTTGCGCAGGCCGGCTTCCTGTGCGTACTGCTCCATCATCTGCCGGTAGGTCAGCACCTCGGGGCCGCCGACGTCGAGCACGGTCCCGGTCACGTCCGCGGTGAGCGACTCGGCGAGGTAGTGCAGCACGTTGCGGATCGCGACGGGCTGGCAGCGGGTATCCACCCACTTCGGCGTCACCATCGCGGGCAGCACCTCCACGAGGTAGCGGAGCATCTCGAAGCTGGCGGACCCCGAGCCGATGATCACGGCGGCGCGCAGCTCGACCACCGGGACGCCGCCGCCGGCCAGCTCGGCACCCACCTCCTGGCGGCTGGCGAGGTGCTCGCTCAGCGACGACGTGCTGCGGTCGCCGAGGCCGCCGAGGTAGACGATGCGCCGCACACCCGCCGCCGCCGCGGCCTCGCGGAAGTTGCGCGCGACCGCACGGTCGTGCTCGGCCCAGTCGGCGGTGGCGCCGATGGAGTGCACGAGGTAGTACGCCGCGTCGACGCCGCGCATCGCGCCCGCGAGGTCGCCGCCGACGTCGCCCTGCACGACCTCGACGCGCCCGAACCACGGCGCGGCTGCGACCTTCGCCGGGGTGCGCAGGAGGCACCGCACGCGGTAGCCGCGCTCGAGCAGCGTCGTGACCAGTCGCCCCCCGACGTAGCCGCTCGCGCCGGTGACGAGGACGAGCGAGCCGGACGGAATGGGAGGTGCAGACACGGACCCAGTATCGCGACCGTCCGGCCGGCGCGGAGCATGGAGCGTCAGATCGGTAGCGTGCCCGGCGTGTCGTCCCGTCTCGCCGCCGCGCTCGCGTCGACGGCCGTCGTGCTCGGGTACGCGGTCGGGTCGGGGCTCTGGGTGTCGTCGGGCGACGGGTGGTACCGCTCGCTCGTGCGGCCGTCGTGGCAGCCTCCCGGCGCGGTGTTCGGGCTCATCTGGCCCTACAACTTTCTCGCCCTCGGCGTCGCGGGCTGGATCGTCGCCCACCGGGGCACGACGGCCGACCGGACCGCATGGCTCTGCTCGCTGGCCGTGGGCGTCGCCGGGGCGCTCGCGTGGGCGCGCCTGTTCTACGTGTCGCACTCGCTGTGGCCGGCGACGGCGGCGCTCGCCGTGGCTGCGGTGCTGGCATGGCCGCTCGTCGTGGTGGCGTGGAGGACTGCTCCGGCCCTCGGGCTTGCGGTGGCGCCCTATGCGGTCTGGGTCGCCGTCGCAGCCTCGCTCGCGGCGGGATACGCGTCGCTCAACCGCTAGCCCGGCAGGGCCAAACGTCTGTTCGCCCGCGGAGGGGATGACGGGCCGGGTTGTAGCGGATTCGTAATAGACTGCGGCTCGGCATGAGTACCGTCATTTTGATGCTCGTGGGCGCGGCATGGCTGGCCGTGCTGCTCCCGCCGATGATCAAGTCGCGCCTGCACGGCTCGCCCGGCAACTCGATGAACACCTTCCGCCGGCAGATGTCGTCGCTGCAGTCGCCCGGGGCGCGGGCGACCGACCTGCGCGGACTGTCGCGGCCCCTTGCACCGTCGCCCACCCGCGGCACCCGTCGTCCGGGCTACGGGCGCGGCGACGACATGTCCGGTGCGCTGTCGCGCGGCGACCGGTCGCGCCAGGCTCGTCAGGCGCGCGAGGCGCGCCGGCGCGAGATGGAGGCCCAGCACCGCCGGAAGAACACGGTGCTCACCCTCGTCATCACCACCGCGACGTCGCTCTTCGTCTCGCTCACCACCGGATCGATGGGATTCACGACGCTGTTCACGGCCTCGCTGATTGCCACGGTGCTCTACTGCTACTGGTTGCGCCAGCTGCGCATCAAGCGCGAGAACGAGCGCTACCTCAACCGCTACAACCGCTGAGCGGCGGGCGCCGGAGGCGCAGCGGCTTCGCCGTGCGGCGCACCGACCCGCTACGCTCACGGGAACAAGTCGGGGCTGTAGCTCAGTTGGTAGAGCGGTACGTTCGCAATGTACAGGCCAGGGGTTCAATTCCCCTCAGCTCCACGCGGCGCACGGGGGGAGCGGCATGTCGTTGACGTGGGATGAGGCGACGGCGCAGGTCACCGGGCCGGGTCAGGTCTTCGAACTGGTCGACGCGACCGTGCTCGGCGTGCCGATGCAGGTGTTCAAGAACGCGCCGCCGCACCTCGGCGCCGTCTTCGCGGGTGCGCGGAGCCACGGCGACAAGACCTTCATCGTCTTCGAGGGCGAGGAGTGGTCGTTCTCCCGCACGATGGCCGAGGTCGACGCCCTGGCCGCCGCGCTGGTCGGCCGCTACGGCGTGCGCAAGGGCGACCGGGTCGCGGTCGCGATGCGCAACTACCCGGAGTGGATCGTCGCGTTCGCGGCGATCACGTCGATCGGCGCCGTGTCGGTCTCGATGAACTCCTGGTGGACCGAGGACGAGATGGACTTCGCCATCGACGACTCCGGCTGCACCGTGTATCTCTGCGACGACCAGCGTCTCGCGGTCGGGATCGGTCCGTGCCGCCGCCGTGGCGTGCGCGTGGTGGCTGCCCGGACTCCGGGCGACCTGCCCGACGGCGTGGACCGCTGGAGCGACGTCGTGGTTCCCGGTGCGGCGCACCCGGGTGCCGACATCCATCCCGACGACGACGCGACCATCCTCTACACGTCGGGCACCACCGGCCGCCCGAAGGGTGCGGTGTCCACGCACCGGGCGATCATCTCCTCGATCATGGCGTTCTCGGCGCGGCAGCTCGTGCTCTCCGCGTCGGGCAAGCCGCCGGCGGGCGGCGACCTGCCCACCACGTTCATCCTGATCGTCCCCCTCTTCCACGTGACGGGGTGCGTGCCGGTGATGCTGACCTCGTTCATGCTCGGCTTCAAGCTGGTCGTGATGTACAAGTGGGATCCCGAGAAGGCCCTCGAGGCCATCGAGCGGCACCAAGTCACGAACTTCGTCGGCGTCCCGACGCAGAGCTGGGACCTCGTCAACTCGCCGAACTTCGCGAAGTTCGACACGTCCAGTCTTCGCGCCGTGGGCGGCGGCGGTGCGCCCGCGCCCACTGCGCTCGTCAACCGGGTCGCGAAGTCCGTCACGAAGGGCGGCCCGAACCTGGGCTACGGCATGACCGAGACGAACGCGTTCGGCCCCGGCATCAGCGGCCCCGAGTACCTCGAGCGACCGACGTCGACCGGCCGCGCCATCCTGCCGATGCGCGTCGAGGTCCGCGACCCGGAGGGCCGACCGCTGCCGCACGGGCAGGCGGGGGAGATCTGGTTCTTCGGTCCGATGCTGATCAAGGGCTACTGGAACCGGCCCGAGGCGACCGCCGAGACGATCGTCGACGGCTGGCTCCGCTCCGGCGACATCGGGCGCATGGACGAGGAGGGGTTCGTCTACGTCGAGGACCGCGTGAAGGACATGATCCTGCGCGCCGGCGAGAACGTCTACGGCGCCGAGGTCGAGCACGCCATCTACGAGCATCCCGCGGTGCACGAGGCGGCGGTGTTCGGCGTGCCGCACGAGCGGCTCGGCGAGGAGGTGGCGGTCGCCATCCATCCCTACGAGGGCGTGCCCTTCTCGGCCGACGACCTGTGGGGGTTCCTCGACGGCAGGATCGCGCCGTTCAAGGTGCCGACGAAGGTCGTGGTGACTGCGGAGCCCCTGCCGCGCAACGCCGCCGGCAAGTTCCTGAAGCGCGAGCTCCAGCAACGGGTCGTCAAGGGCGAGCTCGCGGTCGAGAGCCGCTGAGCGCGTGTCCGCCCGATTCGACGTCGTCGCCGTCGGCAACGCGCTCGTCGACGTCATCGGCCCGGTGGAGGAGGACTTCCTCTCCGGCCAGGGCATCGTCAAGGGTTCGATGTCGCTCGTCGACGAGCAGCGGTCCGCCTCCCTGTTCTCGTCGATCCCCGAGACGATCGAGACGAGCGGAGGATCGGCTGCGAACACGGCGTTCGGGGTCGCGAGCCTCGGGGGCAGGGCCGCGTTCATCGGCAAGGTCGCCGACGACGCGTTCGGCCGCGCCTTCGCGCACGACCTGCACCGCGTCGGCGTGGAATTCCTGCCGGTGCCGACCAGCGACGACGAGTCCACCGGGCGCTGCATCATCGCGGTCACGCCCGACGGCCAGCGGTCGATGAGCACCTACCTCGGCGCCGCCGCGCTGCTCGAGCCGGGCGACGTCGACGCGGCGACGGCCGGTGCGGGTGATGTGCTGTTCCTCGAGGGCTACCTGTACGACCGGCCGGAGGCGAAGGAGGCGTTCCGCGTCGCGGCAGCCGCTGCGCACGCCGCGGGACGGCGGGTGGCGCTGACGCTCTCCGACTCGTTCTGCGTCGAGCGGCACCGCGACGACTTCCTCTCGCTGGTGCGGGACGACGTCGACGTGCTCTTCAGCAACGAGGCCGAGCTGCTCTCGCTCTACGGGCAGGCCGACTTCCCGGCTGCGGTGGCTCGCCTCCGCGACGACTGCGAGTTCGCCGCGATCACCCGCGACAGCCGCGGCTCGGTCGTGGTCGACGCCGACCGCCTCGTGTCGGTCGATCCGGTGCCGGTACCGAGGGTGGTCGACGCCACGGGTGCGGGCGACCTCTACGCGGCGGGCTTCCTCGTCGGCATGGTCCGGGGGCTCGACGTCGCCGATTGCGGGCGCCTCGGCTCGATCGCGGCGTCGGAGGCGATCAGCCACGTGGGTCCGCGTCCCTTGGTGCCGTTGCGCGACCTGGTGCCTGCCGACTTGCGTCCCGCGGTCCTCGGGGACTGACCGGCCGGACGGGCCATCCACCGGGCGAGCCGCCGGACGTGTCATCCGCCGCTCACGGCGCGAACGGACCTGCCACGTCTATATAGGAAGATTCCGAGTATCCCACGAGCGGGATAGTTACACCGATGTAGCGCGTGTACTATCTGCGCGACACCCATCGCGGAAAGTGGCGTTCGTGGCGATTGTCAATCGGCGGGTCGTAGTGTCGGATCGTGTTCCGTTCCTCAACGGGTTCATCGCGCACTGCATCGGTGTCGGCCTTGCAGTGGCGCTGCAGGAAACGTCGGCTCCGGTCGCGGTGCAGGTGCTCGGGGCGACGGATCTCTCCGATCCGAGGATGGCGCGGGTGCAGGGCGAGCGCTTTGCCGCCCGCCACATCAACCACCTCGAGCCGGTCGTAGGCGTGCTGCAGATCGTCACGCTCACGGGGTGCGGAACGGCACCGGTCGAGGCCGACTTTCTCGGGCGGTGCGGCGCCACGACGCTGAGCCTCGCGCGCTACGACCTCGACGGTTCGTGGGAAGCTGCGACCATGCACGTCGAGGACGCCCATGGAGCCTTCGAGATGCACCCCGACTGCTCGGCCCTGGAAGGGCAGTACGAGCGCATCGCCGGGCTGTGCCGCGATGCGGCGGTCGAGATCGCCTCGCGCTTCGGCGGCCGGTGACCCGGCCGGACGCTACGAGACGAGCTTCGCGACCGGGACCTTGAG
>JAGWXX010000085.1 GCA_018969685.1 Acidobacteriota bacterium
ACGGAGCCGGTTCCCACGGCGACGCTGAGGACGGCCCCTGCGCAGAGGGCGACGGCAGAGCGGATGATGAGGGTCGTGCGGGACATGGCTGCTCCTTGGTGGCGTGAGATCCACCATGGGCATCGGCACCCATGGGACCGGCCTTGAGGACAATTTCGGGAAATTTCGACCGTGCGGCACCCTCCCCCCGTCGGACACCCCGCAGGGCGGCTGGGTACCCTGCCCCGTCGTGCCCCTGACGGTCTCCCCCCGGCGCTTCGTCGCCATTGCCCGGGCCGCGCTCTCCAGCCTCGTGACGATCGTGGTGACCGGCTCGCTCGTCCGGCTGACGGGCTCCGGCCTCGGGTGCGACGACTGGCCGGCCTGCAACGAGCGCCGGTTCGTCGACGTCACCACCGGCCACGCCGCGATCGAACAGGTCAACCGGCTGTTCACGGGGGTCGTGGCGGCAGCGGTGGTCCTCGCCGTCCTTGCATCCTTCTTCGTGGTCCCGCGTCGCGGGATCCTGCGCTGGCTCGCGGCAGGGCAGGTCGCCGGCGTCGCGGCCCAGGTGGTCATCGGTGGCTTCGTCGTGCTGACCGGACTGAACCCGTGGTCGAACATGGTGCACTTCCTCGTCTCGGTCGTCCTCGTGACCCTCGCGGTGCTGCTGGTCGACGAATCCCGGGAGTACCGGCCATCCGGCGGCGTCGGAACCGCCACCGTGCGCCTCGCACTCGGTGCGTGCGCAACGGCCGCGGTCGCGATGGTGCTCGGAACCGTCGTGACCGCGACCGGACCCCACGCAGGCGACGCCGACGCCCCGCGCTTCGACCTCGACCTCGGCACGGTCGCACGTCTCCACAGCGCCTCCGCGCTGGCGTGCCTCGGTCTCCTCGCGCTCCTCGCGCTGCGCCTCGTCAGGTCGCCGGACGAGCGGGCGGTGCTCGGTGGGCCCGTGCAGACCGTGCTGGCGGTCGGCCTCCTGCAGGGCTTCGTGGGCTACCTGCAGTACTTCGCCGGGGTGCCGGCGCTCCTCGTCGCGGTGCACATCGCGCTGTCGATGGCCTTCTGGATCGCCGTCGTGCGCGTCGCACGCGTCGCATTCATCGCGCGGCGGCTGCCTTCTCCAGCCGGTCCCGGATCGCGCGGCCGAGCCCCTGGGCGGGCGGCAGCACGGCAATGACCGTGTCGAGGGCGTCGCGGTCGCACCTGCGGAGCTCCTCGTACAGCGTCGCGGCGTAGACCGCCGCGACGCGGTGGTGCGGCAGGATGCGGGCCCGCTCGCCGCGGGCCGTGACGTCGGCCAGCATGCTCTCGGCCTCCTCGGCGCCGTCCGCGAGCCGTACGGAGCACGACGGCGCATAGTGGGACGCGAGCATTCCCGGAGCGCGGCTCGCTCCGCTTGCCCGCTCGATCGGCGTGCCGAGCAGCGACTCGAGATCCTCGACGGGGAGCGCGCCGTGGCGGAGCACCTGCGGCGAGCGTCCGGAGAGGTCGAGGATGGTCGACTCGATGCCGAGCACCGAGGGACCGCCGTCGAGGACGAGGTCCACGTCGCCGCCGAGATCCGCACAGACGTGCGCGGCAGTGGTGGGGCTGACTCGGCCGAACCGGTTGGCTGACGGCGCGGCGACCGGCCGCGACACCGACCCGATGACCGACCGGGCGGCGTCGTGCGCGGGCACGCGGAACGCGGCGGTGGACCGCCCCCCGAGTGGTGCCCGTGGCACGTGGGGGGCGGCGGGCAGCAGGAGCGTGAGCGGTCCGGGCCAGCACTCACGGGCGAGCAGGGCGGCTGCACCGCTCACGGCGTCCGCCCAGTCGGCGAGCCACGACGCATCGGCCAGATGGAGGATCAACGGGTGCGTGGTGGGGCGGTCCTTGACGGCGAAGATCCGCTCGACCGCGCGATCGGACAGCGCGTCGCCCGCGAGTCCGTAGACCGTCTCCGTCGGCAGCCCCACGAGCCCGCCGTGGCGAACGGCGTCGGCTGCGGCCTCGACGGCTCCTTCATCCGTCGCGGCAACGACGGTGCAGGGCGAGTCGGACACGCCGCGACGATACCGATGCCGTCGGTAGCCTTGGCGGGTCCGCGACCGAGGAGGGACGAGCAATGCGATTCCTGCACGGATCCCCGTCGTACGACCTCACCTACAGCGACGTCTTCATGGTCCCCTCGATGTCGTCGGTCGACTCTCGGATGTCGGTCGACCTGTCGACGCCGGACGGCATCGGCACCAGCATTCCCGTCGTCGTGTCGAACATGACGGCCATCGCCGGGCGCAGGATGGCGGAGACCGTGGCCCGCCGTGGCGGTCTCGTCGTCCTCCCGCAGGACATCCCGTTGGACGTCGTGCGGACCGTGGTGGAGTTCGTCAAGAGCAGGCACCCGGTGTTCGACACGCCGATCACGCTCTCGCCCAACAGCACCCTCGGGGAGGGTCTGAGCCTGCTGCACAAGCGCGCCCACGGAGCCGTCCTCGTCCTGGACGGCGACCGGCGCCCCGCGGGCATCTTCACGGAGCACGATGCGGCGGGCTTCGACCGTTTCAGCCAGGTGCACACCGTGATGAACCGCGACGTCATCTCCGTCCACCGGGACGCGTCGCTCGAGTCGATCTACGAGCGGCTGACCGAGCTGCGCATCAGCTACGCACCGGTGGTCGACGACGACGGACGGGTCGTGGGGTGCATCACGAGGAAGGGCGCGCTCCGGAGCACGATCTACCGTCCGGCGCTCGACGCCGGCGGGAGGCTCATGATCGGCGTTGCGGTCGGCGTCAACGCCGATCCGTCGGCCAGGGCGGCCGAGCTGGCCCGCATGGGCGTCGACGTCGTGGTCGTCGACACGGCCCACGGACACCAGGTGCGCATGCTCGAAGCCGTCCGCGCGGTGCGGTCCGCGGTGCCGGGGATTCCGCTCGTCGCGGGCAACGTCGTCACCGTCTCCGGGACGCGCGACCTCATCGAGGCCGGGGCGGACGTCGTGAAGGTGGGCGTGGGTCCAGGGGCAATGTGCACGACGAGGATGATGACGGGCGTCGGACGCCCCCAGTTCTCCGCGGTGCTCGAGTGCGGCGAGGAGGCCGCGAGGCTCGGCCGGCACGTGTGGGCCGACGGGGGAGTGCGCCACCCGCGGGATGTCGCACTCGGCCTCGCCGCGGGCGCGAGCAGCGTCATGTTCGGTTCGCTCCTCGCAGGGACGTACGAGTCGGCAGCCGACGCGGTGCAGGACACCAACGGCCGCATCTACAAGGAGAGCTTCGGGATGGCCTCCAACCGCGCGGTCCGGAACCGGACCCGCACCGAGTCGGCTGTGGAGCGTGCCCGCAAGGAGTTGTTCGAGGAGGGCATCAGCACCTCGCGGATGTACGTCGATCCGGCCCGGCCGGGTGTCGAGGACATCATCGACCAGCTCATTGCCGGCGTCCGTTCGTCGCTCACGTACTCGGGATCGAGGACCATCCCCGAATTCCACGAGCGCGCGCTGGTCGGCGTGCAGAGCGCCTCCGGATACGACGAGGGCCTTCCTCGCGACACCAGCTGGTAGCGCGACGTGCGTGTCCTGGCGATCGACGGTCCTGCGGGGGCGGGCAAGTCGACCGTCGCGCGGCTGGTTGCGGACCGGCTCGGCATTCCCTTCCTCGACACTGGTGCGATGTTCCGCGCTGTCGCGGTGACGGCTGCGGCGCGCGGCGTGGATCCCGCGGATGGGGACGCCGTGGCGCGCCTCGCCACGGCGATCGCCATCGAGGTGGACGGTGACAGGACCACGGTGGACGGCTCCGACGTCTCGGCCGAGATCAGGACGGCGGGTGCCAACCGGATCGTCAGCATCGTCGCCCGCCACGCCGGCGTCCGCGACGTGCTCAGGACGCTGCAGCGCGAGTGGATGGCGTCGCGCGGTGCGGGAGTCGTGGAGGGCCGGGACATCAGCACCGTGGTCTTTCCCGACGCGTGCCTCAAGGTCTTCCTGACGGCGTCCGCGCAGGAGCGCGCGGCACGGCGCGTCGCCCAGTCGGGCGGGGACGTGGAGGAGGTCGCCGCGCAGATCCTCGAGCGCGACCGCCTCGATTCGACCCGCGACGTCGCGCCGCTCGCGGTCGCGCCGGATGCCGTCGTCATCGACTCGACCGGACGGCCGGCGGACGACATCGTGTCCGAGATCGCGTCGCTCTACGGGAAGCGCTGTGGCCGCGGTTAGGAGCTCGCTTGCCGGCGGAGGACTGCCGTCGCGCGCCTTCTACCGCGTCGTCCGTGGCCTCGTCGTCGCGCTGTGCCGGATGTGGCTCGGTCTGACGGTCCACGGCAGCGAGCGGGTGCCGTCCAGTGGGGCGTTCATCGTCGCACCGACGCACCGTTCGGCCATGGACATCCCGATTGCAGCCGCGGCGAGCACCCGGCGGCTCCGGTTCATGGGCAAGGACTCGTTGTGGCGTCGCCGGCCGATCGGCGCGGTGCTGTCCGCCCTCGGGGGATTTCCGGTGACGAGGGGCTCGGCCGACCTCGAGGCGCTGAAGCGCTGCGTCGCGGTGCTGACGTCCGGCGAGCCGTTGGTGCTGTTCCCCGAGGGGACGCGCCAGGCGGGGCCGACCGTGCACCCGTTGTTCGACGGTGCGGCATTCGTCGCATTCAAGGCCGGCGTGCCGATCGTGCCCGCGGCGATCGCGGGATCCGAGGTTGCGATGGCCAAGGGGCGCCGGTCCATCGGTCGAGGCCGCTGCGCCCTCGTGATCGGCGAGCCGATCCATCTCCCGGCGGTGTCGGGGCGCCGAGCCAGCCGGGAGGACCTTGCGGCACTGACGGAGGTCCTCAGGGACCGCATGCAGCAGCTCCTGGACGAGGCGAACGCGATCGTCGGCGCTCAGCGCCCGAGGTAGGCGCGCAGGATCCGGGCAAGCGCGGCTGCGTCGTCGGCTCCACAGACCTCGCGCGCAGAGTGCATCGACCACTGCGGCACGCCAACGTCGACGGTGGCGACTCCGAGCCTGGTCGCGGTGACGGGGCCGATGGTCGAACCGCACGGCTGCGTGTTGCGCGACGAGAACCACTGGTGCGTGGCGCGAGCCGCCTCGCAGGCCTCGAGGAACGGCAGCACCGACTCGGCGTCCGTCGCGTACCGTTGGTGTGCGTTCACCTTCACCGCGACGCCGCCGTTGATGCGGGGTGCATGGTCCGGATCGTGCCGCTCGGCGTGGGCGGGGTGCACGGCGTGTGCGTTGTCGGCGGAGACGCAGTGCGAGCGGGCGAGCATCGTCGCGTAGTCCGACCGGCCGAGATCCGCGCGCTCGGCGCAGGCTTCGAGCACGAGCTCGAGCAGCGGGCCCCCTGCGCCGGTCGGCGATGCAGATCCGACCTCCTCGTGGTCGAAGATGGCGACCACGCTGGGACGCTCCGCGGACCCGATCGCATGGAGCGCGGCCCAGCAGGACACCTGGTTGTCGAGCCGACCGGACGCGAGCAACGAGCGGTCGAGGCCCAGCAGGCGTGCGGGTTGGTGGTCGACCAGCCGGGCCTCCCACGCCGCGACCGGACGCGATCCGAGCACCACCGAGAGCCAGGACCGGAAGTCCGGGGCGGGATCCCCCGTCGACCACGTGGCGACGAGGTGGCGCTGCCGGTCGAGGACGAGGCCGCGGTCGTTCACGTCGCGGTCCAGGTGGATGGCGAGCTGCGAGATGCGCGCCACGGGTTCGCCCGAGTCGAACGTCGCCGTGGATCCGTCGTCGAACACCGCGCGGCCCGCGATGCGCAGGTCCCGATCGAGCCACGAATTCAGGAGCGGGGATCCGTAGACCTCGAGGCCGAGCTGGGACGCACCGAACGCGTGCTGGTCCGGAAGGGGCTTCAGGACGAAGCCCGGCGAGTCGCTGTGGGCACCAATGATCCGCACCCCCTCCCAGGCGATCCGGTCCATTCCCGTCCATGCGATGAGGGCGCCACCGCGCGCCAGCAGGCCACGGGGCGAGCCGAGATGCTCCGAGAAACCCGCGTCGAGGAGTCGATGCCGCCACGCGGCGACGAGATGGTGCTGGGTCGGCGACGCGTCGAGGTCGGCCGCGAGGGACGCGACGTCCATCAGCCCGTGGAACCGGGCAGCGTCGGCACGGTCACCGTCTGACCGAAGAGCGTGCACGTGGCACCTGCGACCGACCCGTCCTGGATCGCCACCCGCGCGCGCTCCACGCACACGCTGACGTTGTCCCGTTGGTCGAAGGCGGCGACCGCGACGACCCCGCACACGATCACGAGCAGGAGCTTG
>JAGWXX010000012.1 GCA_018969685.1 Acidobacteriota bacterium
TCTGACGTTGCCGCCCGTGGTGACTGCGCAGGCGGGCCGATCGATGGTGACCGTCCGCTGGCAGGTGCCAGCCGGCGGCCTGCCGACCGGCGCCTGGTACGTCGTCCGCGCGACGACGGGCGCTGGCGAGTCGATGGAGCGATGGGTCGCAGCGCCGGCGACCGTCGTCACCCTGCGCAACCTGCTGAACGGCATCGAGTACGTCGTGGCCGTCAGGGTGCAGGTCGGTGACCAGGCGTCACCGTGGTCGAAGGCCGTCGTCGCGACGCCCTCCCTCGAGGAGCCGGCCGAAGTCGACGGCCTGATCGTCGTCTACGAACCGGGTGTCGCGCCAGTGGAGTCCGTCGACCGCGCCACGGGCTCGGCCGACCTCGGCACCGTCGCGCTGCTGCCCGACGCGCCGATTGCGCTCGGCATGCGCACCGTCGAGTTCTCCGAGCCGGTCAGCGAAGCGACGGCCGAGGCGCTGGCCGACAAGTTGGCGGCCGACCCGCGCGTGGCGTGGGCCGAGCCGGACGTGATGATCGAGGCCCCCTCGTATCCCGCGCTCGGGCCGAACGACCCCTACTTCCGGAGCGCGCAGATGTGGAACCTCACGTCGGCGAACGGCATCCGCGCGCGCGAGGCGTGGGCGGTCACGACGGGCACCCCCGACGTGGTGGTGGCCGTCATCGACACCGGCATCGTGCGGCACCCCGACCTCGACTCCAACGTCGTGCCCGGCTACGACATGGTGAGCGACCTGTCGCTCGCCGTCGACGGCAACGGCCGCGACCCCGACGCGTCCGATCCCGGCTACGGGGGCTGGCACGGCACGCACGTGGCGGGCACCATCGCAGCGGTCACGGACAATGGCATCGGTATCTCTGGCGTCGCGCCGAACGTGCGCGTGCAGTCGGTGCGCGTGCTTGGCCGCGGGGGTGGACGACTGTCCGACGCCGTGGCAGGGATCATCTGGGCGTCGGGCGGAACCGTCGCAGGTGTGCCCGCGAACCCGACCCCTGCGAAGGTGCTGAACCTCTCGCTCGGTGGCGGGGGTTCCTGCTCCAGCTCGTCCTCGTTCCAGACCGCGATCAACGCCGCGGTGGCGCGCGGTTCGGTGGTGGTGGTGGCGGCGGGCAACAGCAACATGAACGCCGCGCTCGAATCGCCGGCGAGCTGCCAGAACGTCGTGACGGTGGCGTCGGCGGATCCGAACGGCGTCCGGTCGAGGTTCTCGAACTTCGGCGCGGCTGTGGAGATCGCAGCCCCGGGAGAGCAGATCTGGTCGACCATCGACTCGGGCTCCTCGACGCCGGTTGCGCCCTCGTATGCGCAGTACGCAGGCACGTCGATGGCCGCGCCGCACGTGGCGGGCGTCGTCGCGCTGATGCGCTCGAAGTTCCCGTCGATGACGCCGGTCGAGGTGATGAACCGGATCGCGGACAAGACGTATTCGACCCCGTTCCCACGAGGCGTCTGCGACCCGGCAGACGCCTCCAAGACGTGTGGCGCAGGTCTCCTCAATGCGGCGCTCCTGCTCGGTGGCGCCGCGCCTGCACCTGGCGTGCCCGCCGCCCCGACCGCGCTCGTTGCCACGCCAGGTGACCGCTCCGTGTCGGTCGCATTCACGCCGCCACAGGGCAGCGGCACGATCCTCGCCTACGAGTACTCGGTGAACCGCGGCGGCTGGGTACGGCCCTCGCCGGCGGTGACGAGGAGTCCGCTGGTCATCGGAGGCCTCGCCAACTACATCTCCCACCTGGTCGAGATCCGGGCCGTGAACGCGTCGGGGCCGGGAACACCGTCCGTGGCGCTCTCGATCGTGCCCTTCGCACCGCTCGGTGCACCGACGAACCTCGTTGCCACCCCGGGGGACGGCTCGGCCTCGATCGCCTTCATTCCCCCGGTGAACGACGGCGGGAGCCCGGTCCTCACCTACGAATACTCCGTCGATGGATCGGACTTCGTCGGCAGCGTGCCGATGTCGTCCGTGAGCCCGAAGTTCGTTCGGGGCCTGCTCAACGGGCGGACCCACTCGATTCGGCTCCGTGCGGTGACGGCGCTCGGCGTCGGACCGTCCTCCGCACCGGTGACCGTGGTGCCGGTCGGTCCGTTGCTCGCTCCGACGGGAATCGTGGCCGTCCCAGGTGACCGGTCGGTGTCGGTGTCGTTCGTGGCGCCAGCGGCGGCACGCGGTTCTGCGATCCGCACCATCGAGTTCTCATTGGATGACGGCAGGACGTGGGCCGCACGTTCGCCGCAATCGGTGTCGTCGCCGCTCGTGGTGACGGGACTTGCCAACGGCACGACGTACCAGCTCCGACTGCGCGCCGTCGATGCCGCCGGTCCGGGTGCGACGTCGACGTCGGTGGTGGTCGTCCCACGTGGCCCGGCTGCCGCGCCGACCAATCTGGTCGCGACGCCGGGCGACGGGACGGTGTCGGTGGCGTTCGTGGCACCGTCCTCCAACGGCGGTTCGGAGATCCTGAACTACGAGGTTTCGTTGGACGACGGCCGGACGTGGGCCGCGCGTTCGCCGCAATCGGTGTCGTCGCCGGTGGTCGTGACGGGCCTCGTCAACGGCACGGCGTACCTGTTCCGTCTTCGAGCAGTGAACGCCTCGGGCGGCGGAGCCCCGACCTCGTCCGTGTCGGTAGTGCCGCGCACGGTTCCCGGTGCCCCGACGGGCGTCGCCGTGACGTCGTCGAACCAGTCGGTGTCCGTCGCGTTCGTCCCGCCGTCGTCGACGGGCGGTGACCGGATCTCGTCCTACGAGTACTCCCTGAACGGGGGATCGTGGATGCGCGTGTTCGGTTCGTCCAGTCCATTCACGGTCTCGGGACTCGTCAACGGCACGTCCTACGAGGTGAGGGTGCGTGCAGTGAATGCGGCAGGCCCCGGCGCGCCGTCGGCTCCTGTGACGGCGGTGCCGCGCTCAGTGCCAGCCGCGCCGACCAACCTGGTGGCGACGCCGGGCGATGCGTCGGTCTCGGTGGCGTTCACGCCGGCGTCGTTGCCCAGCGGGGCAGAGACGACGAACCTCGAGTACTCGACCGACGGCGGCCGCACGTGGACGGCGCGGAATCCGGCGTCGACCGCGTCGCCGATCGTCATCACCGGCCTGGCAAACGGGGTGCAGGTGCTCGTGCAGCTGCGGGCGGTGAACGCGGTGGGCGCAGGCTCCGCGTCGCGGATGGTGTCGGCCGTACCGAGGACGGTGCCGGGTGCGCCGACCGGACTGGTCGCAACTCCGGGAAGTCGCATGGCGACGATCGCCTTCGTCGCACCGGCCTTCAACGGGGGCGCTCCGGTCCAGCGGTTCGAGTACTCGCTGGACGGCACGACGTGGGTGGCGCCGTGGCGATCGGGCTCGCCGGTCGCCGTGCCCAACCTGGTCAACGGCACGCCGTACCAGATACGCCTGCGCGCGGTGAACGCCGCGGGTCCGGGTGCGGCGTCCGAGCCGGTCACGGTGGTGCCGCGGACGGTTCCGCAGCCACCCCGGGTCACGTCGATCGTTGCGTCGGGTGGGACGGCGGTGATCGGTCTTGTGCCTCCCGCAGACAATGGCGGCTCGCCCGTGACGGCGTACGCGTACTCGGTTGGCGGTGCTCCGTGGGTGTCGATCCCGCCGACGGCGACCCTGACCATCACCGGACTCGCCCGGGGTCGCAGCCACCGTGTGCTCATTCAGGCGGTGAGCGCGGTCGGGCCGAGCACCTCGGTGGCGAGCGCCTTGATCTGGATGCGCTAGCGGCGGGCCGCTACCCGCGGAGTTCGCCGATCGCCGCGTCGACGAGCGGCTGCGCCTCGTCGAGGTCGGAGAGGAAGGTGGCGTTGACCTGGATCCACGCGCCGTCGACCAGGAGGTTGAGCGCCCAGAGGTGCCGTTCCGTCCCGGTCGACTCGCGCAGTGCCCAGGCCTCGTCGGCGCCGGGCACGTCGACGCGCTCCTGCCCGTCGGCCTGCCAGACAGCCCGACGAGACTCGACGGCCGCGGCCGACGGCGCCCACAGGATCGTCGTACCCACCTCGGCCTCCTGGATGCCGTAGGTGCACGCGACGCCGCCGGCGTCGAGCGCGGCCTTCAGGTCGGTGTCGGGTGCGGGCTCCCACGGCGTGTCGATGAATGTCGATCCGGGGACGTACCGCTCGACGGCGGCGAGGAAGTCGCCCTTCGGGCACGCCGATGGAACGGTTGCACCGGGGTCGCTCGCGCACGACGAGGCGACGACCGCGACGATTCCGAGCAGCGGCACGAATCGGCGGTGGCGCACGGTCGTGATCCTTGCACGGGGTGCGAGACTGTACGTGTGACTGCGGCATCATCATCGTTCCTCGTGGTCGCAGCCGTGTTCGCCGTGCTCGACTGGATCGCGGTCGCCCGCGGATCGTCGCGCCTGGAGTACGTGGCAAAGCCCGTTGCCACGACCATGTTCCTCGCCGCTGCGGCGACACTCGACGTCGGGCACGGAGCGGCGTGGGTGCTCGTGCTCGCGGCCCTCGCGTGCTGCGTCGCGGGCGACGTGTTCCTCATGCTTCCCCGGGATGCGTTCGTGCCGGGGCTCGCGTCGTTCGCCGTGGCGCAGGTGCTGTTCGCTGCGGGCTTCGTCGCGGGCGGGCTCGGTGCGCCGGGCGTCGCGGCAGGCGCCGCAGTTGCGATCCCGGCAGCAGCGCTCCTCGCTCGCCGGTACATCGGGGCGTTGCGACGCTCGGGGCATGCCGTGCTCGTCGCGCCCGTCGCGACCTACATGGTGGTGATCGCCGGAATGGCGGTTGCATCTTCGGGTTCGGGTGCACTCGTTGCCGTGGCGGGAGCGGCATCGTTCATGGTGTCGGACTCCCTGATCGCCGAGTCCCGGTTCGTCGCCACCCGTCGCTGGCACCCGGTCGCCATCATGGTCACGTACCATGCCGCGCTCGCGGGGCTCGTGCTCGGCCAGCTGTAGCGGTCCCTCGTCGGCGATGCGGTACGACGAACGGCCCGTCGACGACACGTCCGTGCACACGGCGGACCTGCCACCCACGCCGGTGCGCGACCGCACCATCCCTGCGACGGCATGGCTCGAGGCTCCCGCCGAGCTGCTCGCCCTGGGCGACGACCTGCCGGGCCGGCCCGTCGCCGAGTACAAGCGGCGGATTGGCGCGTGGCTGCTGTGGCGCGCCGGCCCAGCCTCGGGCGGGGACGCCCGCTACCTCGCGTGCCGCGCCGACGACACCGGCGTCCAGTGCACGCTGCGGTTGTCCGCCGACGGTTCGGCGTCAGGCGTGGGTCCCACCGGCACGCTCCACGACCGGTTCCGGTCGTGGAAGGAGGACCTGCTCGACCGGGGAGGATGAGAGACGTAGCAGCGGCCGGTCGGTCCGGCTACGGGTGCCGGAGAGCCGTGTCGATCAGCCGGTCGACGATGTAGTCGCGCACGGGTTGCGCGGTCGCGAAGATCCGGCCACCGAGCCTCGTCTCGTCGTCCCAACTGAATGCGAGCGCTTCAAACCGGCCCGTGTTCAGGAGGCCGTCGATCCGCTCGATCGCGCGATCGACCATGCCGCGAACGTGCGCGTCGAGCGCCGAGTAGCCCATGTGGTGCGGTCCCTCGCGGTACGACCCGGTCGGCACGCCAGCGGCGCGGGGCGCAGCCGAGCACTGCAAGGGCCGAATGACGGCGTTGCCGCCCCCTGCACGGCACGCGTGGTCGCTGCCACTGTCGTGCGCGAGGAACTCCTCCTCGTTGTCGTTGAAGACGAACAGCGTCCGTGCATGCCCGGGTTGCAGGGTCATCCAGGCGAAGTCGCCGTCGCGCCCCGGCCCGGTGAATGTGCTGCGGATCAGCTCGGTCACTGCGTCACCGCCGGCGGAATCGGGTGGGGCGGGTGCCCATCGCTCAGCCGCGCGCGGGGGTCTGCCGCACGCGCACGGTGTCCGACGCCCGCGCCCCTGGCACCCCCGACACGACGACCACGGCGGCGTCGGGCGGCAAGGTGCCGGAGTCGACCAGCTCGGCGAGCACCTGGTCGGCGTCGGCCGAGCGCACGCGCACCGCCGAGACGCCCCACGAGAACCGGAGCTGCCGCACGGTGCGCTCGGAGCGCGTCGCGGCGATGAGCGGCAGCGGCGAGCGCCACCGCGACAGCGCGCGCGCGGTGAAGCCGCTGTCCGTGAGGCCGATCACGGCGACCGCACCGGTCTGAGCGGCCACGTGGTGTGCGGCCTCTGACACTGCGTGCGTCACGCGTGCCGTTCCCGAGTCGCCGGTCAGCGGCAGCGGCAGCTCCGTCCGCGGCACGACGTCGCGGTCGGCGCGCGCGGCGAACTCGGCCATCGTGCGAACTGCGGCCACCGGGTCGACGCCGATTGCGGTCTCGCCCGACAGCATCACGGCCGACGTGCCGTCGAGGATGGCGTTCGCCACGTCGGCGGCCTCGGCGCGCGTGGGCACCTTCGCCGACACCATCGATTCGAGCATCTGCGTGGCGGTGATCACCGGGCGGGCGGCGGCGGTGGCGGCGCGGATGATGCGGCGCTGGAGGAAGGGGATCTCGGAGAGGGGGAACTCGAGTCCCAGGTCGCCGCGGGCGACCATCACCGCGTCGGCGGCGGCGATGACGGCGTCGAGGTCGCCGACCGCAACCGCAGTCTCGATCTTCGCGACGATCAGCCGTCCCGGGGCGAGCTCCTTCACCCGCTGCACGTCGGCGGCCGTGCGCACGAACGACACGGCGATGGCGTCGACGTCCACGTCGCCGTCGATGCACGCCGCGACCACGTCGAGGTCCTCGTCGGTGGGGGAGTCCATGGTGAGCAGGTCGGAGGGGATGTGGAGCCCGGGACGCCCGCGCAGCCGTCCGCTCGCGGTGGCGCGGCACGTCGCACCGTCGCGATCCGAGGCGATCACCTCGAACTGCAGGGCACCGTCGCCGAGCGCGAGCACGGTGCCGGCGGGGATGCGCGACCAGGCGTCGGCCGGCACGGTCGAGCCGAGGGTGTGGTCCGCACCGCGCGCCGGGCCGCTCACGATCCGCCAGGTCTCGCCCTCGACGAGCTCGACCGTCTCGGCGGGAGGGATGCACCGCAACTTGGGGCCGCACAGGTCGACCATGACTGCGACCTCGGTGCCGGTGCGGGCGGCGGCGGCGCGCACCGCGGCGACTCGGGTGCGCACGACGTCGACCGGGTCGTGCGACGCCGAGATGCGGAAGACATCGGCGCCGGCGCCGATCAGCGCGTCGAGTACATCGGGGCGGTCGCTGGCCGGGCCGACCGTCGCCACGATCCGGGTGCGGCGAAACGGGGCGCCTCCGCCCCCTTCGAACATCGCGGTGATACGGGCGCGATCAGGCACGCCGACACGGTAGCGAGACCGTGCCCCGATGGAGCCGATCAGCCCTTGATCACCGCGAACCAGCGGCCTTCGTTGTCGGGGAATGCGAACGTCTGCATGCCGGAGTGCTCGCCAACCTCGGTCGCCTGCACCCCCTTCGCCACGAGGGCGTCGTGCGCACGGTCGAGGTCGGCCACGCGGAACGCGATCGACGGCGTCGCCAGGTCGAGTCCGTTGGGATTGTCCTTCATGAGTGCGAGCGGCACCAGCTCGAAGGAGAACTCCTGGTCCGCGAAGCCGACCTGCACGATGGAGAACGGGCCCGCCGACTTTCGACCCTTCTCGACCATCCCGACTTGCTCGGTCCAGAAGCGCAGGCACGCATCGGCGTCGTCGACGTAGAGCACGACGTAGCCAACCTTCATCGGATCCTCCCGGTCTCGTGGCTGTGCAAACGGTAGCGGTGGGCGGTGCGAGGGCGCCGGTGGGCGCGCCACGGATGACACGAGTGGAGCTGGGGGGAATCGAACCCCCGTCCATCAGCCAATGGGCACACGCGATACGACCATCCCCGTCACTGGTGCTGACGCAACACCGCCGGCGGGTCGGCTGGCCGACGGATCGGCCCGCGCCGCGCCTTTCCGCGGTGCCACCGGTCTTCCCCGGCGCCAACGGTCTTTCCCGTCGCCATCCTCCGCTTCTGTTGCCGGGCTGCGGTGGATCGGCCCCGTGCGACCTTGCGGCTCACGATTGCTCTCTACCCCCTAGGGACTAGGCGGCGAGAGCGAACTGCTTGTTGGCAGTTGTATTGGTGCCCCGTTTTACGAGTCTGAGCAACTCGGGTCGCACGTCCGACCAAAGATTCTGACGTCGAAACCTGTCAGCCCCTCGAGTTGAACTTGCAGGACGCAGTGTACGGCGGGGGTGCGGCAGGCGGGCGTCGGGCCGGTAGGGGACCGGCCGGTCAGCGCTCCTCGCGGCGCTTGGCCCGGCGCATCTCCAGCTCGGTCTCGCGCTTGGCGATCGCCTGCCGACGGTCGCCCTTCGTGCGGCCCTTGGCCAGGCCGAGGTCGACCTTCACCCGTCCGTTGCGGAACGCCATCTCGAGGGGCACCAGCGTCAGCCGCTCGCGCGCCATGCGGTCGGACAGGCGCCGGATCTCCTGGCGGTGCAGCAGCAGCACCCGGGGACGGACGGGATCGTGGCTGCCCACGCCGTGGGCGAACGAGTACGGCGCGATGTGCACGGCCTCGAGCAGCATGCGGCCCTGCACCGCCCGCGCGTAGCCGTCGGCGAGCTGCACCTGTCCGGCGCGGGCGCTCTTCACCTCGCTGCCGGTGAGCACGATGCCGGCCTCGATCACCTCGAGGATCTCGAAGTCGTGGCGCGCCTTGCGGTTGCTCGCGACCAGCGAGTCGCCCCGTCGTTCGCGGCGCTCGTTCATAGGGCTCTCCGAGCGTACCGCTAGCCTCGCCAGCCGATGTCGAAGGAACTGCGCGTTCCCGCCGCCGTGCTCGGGCAGATCGGGAGCCACCTCGTCGCGGGCTACCCCTACGAGGCGTGCGGACTGCTCGTGGGCAGGGGCGCCACGAACGAGGTGCTCGAGTTCCATCCGTGCGACAACGACGCGAAGTCGTCGCGCGTCTACACGCTCAACCCCCGCCAGCACCTGTTGATCGAGCGCGACGCGGAGGACCGCGGCCTCGAGGTGATCGGCGTGGTGCACAGCCACACCCACACCGAGGCATATCCCAGCCCGACCGACGTGGCGCAGGCCCCGGACCCGACGTGGCACTACATGATCGTCTCGCTGCGATCCGGCGCCCCGGAGCCGCGCTCGTTCCGCATCGTCAACGGCCAGGTCACCGAGATCCAGGTCGTCCCCGCTCCCTAGGGCGGTCGCCACCCCGGGAATACCCCTCGCCGCCTCGGCGTTGGCAGGGGGCAATGGGTACAATTCTGACCGATTTAGTCGTCAATCCCCGAGGGGTCCCGATGGTGCCAATGGAGAGCGTGCTCGACCTCATCGGCAACACCCCCGTCGTCGACGTCAGCCGCCTCTCGCCGAACCCGCGCGTGCGCCTCATGGCCAAGCTCGAGGGGCAGAACCCGTTCGGCTCGGTGAAGGACCGCATCGCCAAGTCGATGATCGAGACCGCCATCAAGGACGGCACCTTGCAGCCCGGCCAGCGCCTCATCGAGCCGTCGTCGGGCAACACGGGCATCGCGCTCGCGGCCATCGCCGCCGTGAAGGGCAACCCGATCACCATCCTCATGCCCGAGAGCGTGTCGATCGAGCGCCGCCAGATGCTGTCGGTGTTCGGCGCCGAGATCATCCTCACGCCCGGCGAGGAGGGCTCGAACGGCGCAGTGCGCCGCGCCGAGGCCATGGCGGCTGACCACCCCGAGTGGTGCTTCCTCCACCAGTACCGCAACGACGCCAACCCGCGCGCGCACTACGAGGGCACCGGGCCCGAGATCCTGCGCGACGTGCCCGAGGTGACGCACTTCGTCGCCGGGCTGGGAACCAGCGGCACGCTGATGGGCGTCGGCCGCTACCTGAAGGAGCGGATGCCCGACGTGAAGATCGTCGCGGTCGAGCCGCCCCTGGGCGAGCGCGTCGAGGGGCTCCGCAACCTCGACGAGGGCTACATCCCGCCGATCTTCGAGAACTGGCACGGCTTCGACGTGCTCGACCGCAAGCGCGTCGTGCGCCCCCGCGAGAGCATCGAGATGACGCGCCGCCTCGTGCGCGAGTGCGGCATCTTCGCCGGCATCTCGTCGGGCGCGTCGCTCGCGGGCGCCCTGAAGGTCGCCTCCGAGATCGACGAGGGCACGATCGTGTTCATCGTGTGCGACGGCGGGTGGAAGTACCTGTCGACCGGTGCGTACACCGACGACCTCGACGCCGCCGAAGCCGCGGCCGAGAAGATCATCTACTTCTAGCGGCGCGCGACGGCGCTCGTCCGGCGCGCCGCGCCGTCAGCGGCCGCCCACCAGGAGCGCGAGACCCGAGAACACCACGGCCGCCGCCGCGATCCGCCGAAGGTGGTCGCCCTCGTCGAGGAGCCGCCGTCCGGCGAACGCGGCGATCACCACGCTCGCCTCGCGCAGGGAGCTCACGTAGCCCACGGGGGCGTGCTGCAGCGCCGCCATCACCAGTCCGTAGGCCACCGTCGACGCCGCGCCGGTCATGGCCATCGTGCGCCAGTGGTCGCGCACGGCGGGCAGCACCTGCCGCGGCGTCGTCGCCGTCACCCATGCGGTGGTCACGACGGCGGCCGACACGAGGATCGTCATCGTGTACCCGGCCGCGTTCGACTGGCGCACGCCGTGCGCGTCCACCACGGAGTACGTGCCGATGACGAGCCCCACCGCGATGGCGGGTGCGAGCGCGCGCAGCGAGCCGGTGCGCGCGAGGGCCATCAGCCCGCCGCCCACCACCAGCACGCCCACGGTCGACAGCGGCGAGAGCCGGTCGCCGAGCACCACCATCCCTGCGAACGCGGCGCTCAGCGCGCCGAGTCCGCGCGCGACGGGGTAGCTCATCGAGAAGTCGCTGCGCCGGTACGCCGAGGCGAGCAGCGCGATGTACGGCACGTGCATGGCGCCGCTCAGCGCGGCCCACCGCCACGCGATGTCCGGCAGTTCGCCGACGATGGCCCACCCGGCCAGCAGCACGGCGCACGCGATGCCCGACATGGTGAACTGCCCCCACATCGCCATGCGCCGGTCGGCGCTCTGCTTCACCGCGACGTTCCAGCTGGCGTGCAGCACCGCGGCCGCCAGCGCGAGCACGGTGGCGAGCAGCACCGTGCAAGGGTAGGGGAGCGGGTGGCGGCGTATCGTGGAGCCGATGCCGACGGGACGCGACGCGCCGATCGGCATGTTCGACTCGGGCTTCGGCGGCCTCACCGTCGCGCGGGCGGTCATCGACCTGCTGCCCGGCGAGCACCTCGTCTACATCGGCGACACGGGCCGCTACCCCTACGGCGCCAAGCCGCCCGCAGACGTGCGCCGCTTCGCCCTCGAGCTCGGCCGCTCGCTCGTCGACGACTTCGGGGCCAAGGCCGTCGTGGTCGCGTGCAACACCGCGGCGTCGGTCGCACTCGACGAGCTGGCAGCCGTGCTGCCGGTGCCCGTCGTCGGCGTGGTCGGGCCGGGTGCCCGCGCGCTGGTGCATGCGACGTCGTCCGGCCGCGTCGCGGTGATCGGCACGGTCGGCACCATCGCGTCGGGCGCCTACGAGCGCGCGGTCGCCGGCACCGGCGCGCCGGTCTCTCTCGTCTCGGCCGCCTGCCCCGGCTTCGTCGAGTTCGTCGAGCGCGACCAGACCACGGGCGAGGAGGTCACCGTGCTCGCCCAGCGCCTGCTCGCCCCGGTGCGCGAGGCGGGCGTCGACGCGCTGCTGCTCGGCTGCACCCACTATCCGTTCCTCTCCGGCGTCATCGGCGACGTCATGGGTCCCGGCGTGCGGCTGGTGTCCAGCGCCGACGAGACCGCCGTCGCCGTGCGCGGCGCGCTCGAAGCCGCCGGCCTGCTGCGCGACGGCGGCACCGGCACGCACCGCTTCTTCTCCTCGGGCGACGTCGCCCGGTTCGCCGAGCTGGGTCGCCGCCTGCTCGGGCCCGAATTGGAGGAGGCGGCCGCATGGCCGGAGACCGGCGCGACGAAGGGGGAATGATGGGACGACCGGACGGACGCGCCGACGACCAGCTGCGGACGGTGACGTTCCAGCGCGACTTCACCGAGATGGCGGCAGGCTCGGTGCTCGTGTCGTTCGGCCGCACGCGGGTGCTGTGCACCGCGTCGGTCGACGAGGACGTGCCGCGCTGGATGCGCGGCACCGGCAAGGGCTGGGTGACCGCCGAGTACTCGATGCTGCCGGGCTCGTCGCCCGAGCGCGTCGACCGCGAGGCCGCAAAGGGGAAGCAGTCCAGCCGCACCGTCGAGATCCAGCGGCTCATCGGCCGCTCGCTGCGCTCGTCGTGCGACATGGTGGCGCTCGGCGAGCGCCAGGTGCTGCTCGACTGCGACGTGCTGCAGGCCGACGGCGGCACGCGCACTGCCAGCATCTGCGGCGCGTGGGTGGCGCTGCACGATGCGCTCGCGCGGCTCGTCCAGCAGGGCTCGATCGCCGCGCACCCGCTGCACTCGGTGTGCGCGGCCGTCAGCGTGGGCATCCACCAGGGCGTGCCGGTGCTCGACCTTCCCTATGCGGAGGACTCGACCGCCGAGGTCGACATGAACGTCGTCATGCTGGCGCCGAACGACGGCGGCGAGCCGACCTACGTCGAGGTGCAGGGCACGGCCGAGGGCAAGGCCTTCACGCGCGGCGAGCTCGACTCGCTGCTCGGCCTCGCGGCCGGCGGCATCTCCACGATCGTCGGGCTGCAGCGCGAGGTCGTGGCGGTTCCGCCCGCGCCGCGCCGCGCCGCGCGCTGACGGGGGAGCTCGGCGTGCGCATCGTGTGCGCCTCGGCCAACCTCCACAAGGCGGCCGAGATCGCCGACCTCATGCACGGCGTCGCCGAGCTCGTCCCGCGGCCGGCCGGCCTCGCCGACGTCGACGAACACGAGGACACGCTCGTCGGCAACGCGCGGCTGAAGGCCGTCGCGGTGTGCGCGGCGACGGGCCTGCCGGCGGTCGCCGACGACACGGGACTCGAGATCGACGCGCTCGGCGGCGCGCCGGGCGTCCGCACGGCCCGCTGGGGTGGCGAGCCGCCCGACGACGCGCGCAACCGTGCGCGTGCACTGCGCGAGCTCGCCGGCGCAGCCTCCCGCACCGCGCGGTTCCGCACCGTGGCGCTCGTGCGCTTCCCCGACGGTCGCGAGCTCGTGGCCGAGGGCACCTGCGAGGGGTCGATCGCCGGGGCCGAGCGCGGCAGCCGCGGCTTCGGCTACGACCCGCTCTTCATCCCCGCCGAGGGCGACGGCCGCACGTTCGCCGAGATGACGATCGAGGACAAGCACCGACTGTCGCACCGCGGCCGCGCGTTCCGTGCGCTTGCGCTGCTGCTGTCACCACCCGCGTAGGTCGATCTCCCACCGGTCGACGACCTCGTCGCCGCGCAGCACCCATGCGCACGCGTGCATCGCCACGGTGGGGTCGAGGTGCGCGGGCACGACCCGCACCCGCGACCCGATCGGCGGCAGTGCGCCGCCCCCGTCGACGGAGAACACGACGTGCTCGTCGGCGCAGTACCAGACCGTGCAGCCGTCGATGCGCGGGTTGCCGTGGTCCATGCCGAGCGACTTGAGCCCCGCGTCCACGACGGCCCAGCCGCGTCCGTGCGAGATCACCGTGCCCGCCACCCACGCGGCCTGCGCGAACGGCAGTCCGAGCGTCGCGTAGTGGCTGTCCATCAACGAATAGCTGCCGGCCTGCACCTCGGTGGTCGCCGCACCGGCGTGCAGGTCGAACGTGCCGGTGCCGCCGGCCGACACCACGTCGCCGCCGACGTCGGCCGCAGCACGGGCCAGGACGTCCATCGCGGCAGCCACCTTCTCCGCGCGCTCGGCGCGGTCTGCGACCATCATCAGGTGGCCCTCGTACCCCATTACGCCGCGCACCGACATGCCGGCGCGTCGCGCCAGGTCGGCGATCGCGCCGGCGTCGTCGGCGGTCACGCCGCACCTCGGCATGCCGACGTCGACGTCGACGATCGCCTCGCGCAGCCCCGCCCGCGCCGCGGCGGCGACGGTCTCGGCCGAGTCCACCGCCACGGTCACGCGCGCCCGGTCCTGCACGGCGGCCATCGCGGCCAGCCGGACGGGGTCGAGCGACTCGTTCGCCAGCAGCAGGTCGTCGCCGAGCCCCGCGGCGGCGAGCCCCGTCACCTCGCGGGGCGTCGCGCAGGTGAAGCCGACGTGGCCGAGCGCGTGCTGCCGGCGTGCAAGGGACGTGCACTTCGTGGCCTTCACGTGGGGCCGGAGCCGGCGCCCGGGCAGCACCGCGGCCATGGCGGCGAGGTTCCCGGCAAGGGCGCCCTCGTCGATCACGAGGGCCGGCGTCGGCAGGTCGTGGATGGTGGCTGGCGCTGCGGTCACGGTGCCGACGGAGAGACTCGAACTCACACTGGCGGCGTCCTAAGCGCCGTGCCTCTGCCAATTGGGCTACGTCGGCCTGTGGGGTCAGGGTACCTGCAGTCCGTCACGGCCCTTGACAAACGGTAAAGATGAGGGGCATGACGACCGCCACGACCTCCGCCACGGGCTCCGATGCCCTCGTCTCCCAGCTCGGACTCGCCGATCGGGTCGTCGACGCCGACGCCCTCGCGCGCAGCGTCGCGCGCTGCGCCGAGCGCAACGTGGTGCTGCCGACGTTCGCACAGCTCGCCGACCCGTCCACCATCGACCCGGCCCTGGTGGCCGGCGTGGGCATCGACGACGCCGACCCGCGCAACCTGTTCCGCGTGCACTGGTACAACTCGCTCGGCGGCGGCCGCGCGACGGTGCCCGACCACCTCGTCCTGCCGAAGGAGCTCACCGGCGTCGACTCCCCGATCATCGTGGCGTTCGGCGACCGCTTCCCGATGATCACCGCGCACAAGGTGCTCGCGGCCTATTCGTGCCTCGCACCCCGCATCGTGACCGGCCAGTTCGACCCCACCCGCCACCGCGCGATCTGGCCGTCCACCGGCAACTACGCGCGCGGCGGCGTGGCGATCAGCACGCTCATGGGAGCGCGCGGCGTGGCGGTGCTGCCCGCCGGCATGTCGCGCGAGCGGTTCGAGTGGCTGGAGCGGTGGACGAGCGATCCGAGCGACGTCGTGCGCACGCCTGGCACGGAGAGCAACGTGAAGGAGATCTACGACGCGTGCAACGAGATGCAGCGCGACCCGTCGAACTTCATCTTCAACCAGTTCTGCGAGTTCGGCAACTACCTCGGCCACTACGAGGTCACCGGCCGGGCGCTGTCGGCGGTGTTCGACCACGTCGCCGCCTCCCGCCCGGGTCTGCGGCTCGCCGCGTTCACCAGCGCCACGGGCTCGGCCGGCACGATCGGCGCCGGCGACCGCCTGAAGGAGCGCTACGGCGCGCGCATCGTCGCGGTCGAGGCGCTCGAGTGCCCGACGATGCTCGAGAACGGCTTCGGCGAGCACAACATCCAGGGCATCGGCGACAAGCACATCCCGCTCATCCACAACGTGATGAACACCGACCTCGTCGCCGCGGTGTCCGACCGCGCCACCGACGAGCTCGACGTGCTGTTCAACACCGATGCGGGCCGCGACTACCTCGTCCGGCGCCGCGGGCTCGACGCCCAGCTGGTGTCGTCCCTCCGGCACTTCGGCTTCTCGGCGATCTGCAACGTGCTCGCCGCGATCAAGACCGCCAAGCTGCTGAACCTGGGGCCCGACGACGCGCTCATCACGATCGCCACCGACGGCGCCGACCTGTACCCGAGCGAGCGGGTCAAGACGCTGTCGCGCCGCTTCCGGGACTCCTTCGGCGAGGTCGAGGCTGCGGAGGTGTTCTCGCAGCACCTCGCGTGCGTCGACACCGACTCGATGATCGATTGCACGCACCGCGATCGCACGCGCATCTTCAACCTCGGCTACTACACGTGGGTCGAGCAGCAGGGCACGCCGCTCGAGGTGTTCGACGCGCGCCGGTCGCAGTCGTTCTGGACCGGCCTGCGCCGCTACCTCCCGGTGTGGGACGGGCTGATCGCCGAGTTCAACCAGCGGGTGGCCGCCGCGCGCGCGTGAATTGGGTCTGCGCCGCCTGCGGCACGGAGATCCCGGTCACGGCTCCGTTGTCGTGGCGGTGCCCGGCCGCGGGCGACGACCGCCGGCACGTGCTGCACCTGCGCGCCGAGCCGGTGCCGCTGCGAGGGGGCGACGACCCGAACCCGTTCATCGCCTTCCGCCGGTACCTCGCGTGGGACTGCTTCGCGGCGGGGCTCGGACTCGACGAGGAGGCCCGCACCTCGCTGGTGCGCTCGCTCGACGACGACGTCGCGCGCACGGCCGGCACGGGGTTCCGCACCACTCCCTACGCGCGCCACGACGGGCTCTCGGCGGCGCTCGGATTCTCGGGTTCCGGCGGCGTGTGGGTGAAGGACGAGACGCACAACGTCGCCGGCTCGCACAAGGCACGGCACCTGTTCACCGAGTTGCTGCACCTCGTCGCGCTCGAGCGCACGGGCCGCGCCCCGTGGCGCGAGCGGCCGCAACTGGCGATCGCGTCGTGCGGCAATGCGGCATACGCGGCCAGCACGCTCGCCCGCGCGGTGGAGTGGCCGATCTCGGTGTTCGTGCCCGCGGCGGTCGACGCCGCGCTCGTGGAGATGATCGAGTCGGTCGGCGGCAGGGTGGTGCGCTGTCCGCGCCGCGACGGCGACGGCCCGGGCGACCCGACGGTGCTGCGGTTCCGCGAGGCGGTGGCCTCCGGTGCGGTGCCGTTCGGGGTGCAGGGCACCGAGAACGCGTGGTGCCTCGACGGCGGCCGCACCATCGGCTGGGAGATCGCCCACGTCGAGGAGCGGATGGACGCCCCGCCGCTCGACAGGGTGTTCGTGCAGGTCGGCGGCGGCGCCTTCTCCACCGACCTCGCGTGGGGACTCTTCGCCGGCGGCCTGCGCCCGCGCGTGCACGCGGTGCAGGTGTCGGCGTGCGCGCCGCTCGTGCGCGCGTGGCGCATCGCGAACGAGACGGGTGGTGCGCGCAACGCGGGGAGCCGCTGGGAGCGCTGCATGTGGCCGTGGGAGCAGGTGGGCGGGTCGATCGCCGACGGCATCCTCGACGACGAGACCTACGACTGGGTCGGTGCGTGCAACGCGATGGCCGACGGGGATGGCTGGCCCGTCGAGGTGCCCGAACCCGTCGTGGTCGAGGCGTACCGGCTCGCGCACGCGGCCACCGACGTCGACGTGAGCCCGACGGGATCGGCGGGACTCGCGGGGTTGCTCGCGATGCGCAGCGAGATCGGCGACGACGAGCGCGTCGCGGTCGTGTTCAGCGGCATCCGGCGGTCGTTCACCCCCGAACCGGTAGCCTCGGGCGCATGACGACCCCTCTCCACCGCGACCTCGCTGCCGTCGCGCTCGACGGCGCGCCCGACGGGCAGAACAACATCTTCCTCCGCCTGCTCAAGAGCCGCGTGGTGATGCTGGGCAGCGACGTCAACGACGACATCGCCAATCAGATCTGCGCGCAGCTGCTGTTCCTCGAGGGCGAGGACCCGAAGACCGACGTGTGGCTGTACATCAACAGCCCCGGCGGGTCGATCACTGCCGGCATGGCCATCTACGACACCATGCAGTTCATCAGCTGCGACGTCGCCACGGTGTGCCTCGGCCTCGCCGCGTCGATGGGCCAGTTCCTCCTGACGGCGGGCACCGCGGGCAAGCGCTACACGCTGCCGAACGCGCGCATCATGATGCACCAGCCGCTCGCCGGCCTCCGCGGGCAGGCGTCGGACATCGCCATCCAGGCCGAGCAGCTCGCGTACACCAAGCGGCGCATGGCCGAGCTGACGGCCCACCACTCGGGCCAGCCGATCGACCAGATCCAGCGCGACTCCGAGCGCGACCGGTGGTTCACCCCCGAGCAGGCCAAGGAGTACGGCCTCGTCGACAAGGTGATCGTCCGCCGCGGCGAAATTCGCTAGCTCCGCCGAGGCGCGCGGCGACTCACCGGGCTAGCCGCCGGCGACGGAGAGACCCGTCGCGAGGTCGACGCCGCATGACGCCGATACCCACTCCGCGGCGTCCGCGGCACTGAGCTCGCTCAGGTAGGCGAGGTCGACCACGCGCTGCACGCTGCCGGCGTCGGCGGGATCCATCGTGCTCGCGGCGCGGAACACGTCCGCCACCGACCGCAGGTCGTCCTCCACCTCGAGCGGCGCCACCTCGAGCAGCAGGTCGTAGCGCGCGACCATTTCGTCCACCTCCATCGGCGTCGCCGGGACGGTGCCGATCTCCGGCAGCATCGTCGACAGCCGAGCGCAGAAGTTCGCCGTGGTCCGGGGCGTGCCCGTGCAGCCCTGCAGCGTCGCCGACGCGAGGACGAGCACGACCGCCGTGGCGGCGGCGGTGCGGGAGCGGCACACGTGCGCCAGTCTCACAGGTCGGCGCACGCACGGCAGTGGCGGTCCACACATGGCCGCCGTGGCGTTCGTCTCCGTCCGGTCCGCGACCCTGCTCGGCATCCACGGCGAGCCGGTGGACGTCGAGGTGCACGTGGGCAGCGGCCTGCCCGGGTTCAGCATCGTCGGCCAGCCCGACGAGGCGTGCCGCGAGTCGCGCGACCGCGTGCGCGCGGCGCTGCTGTCGAGCGGGCTGCCGTGGCCGAACCGACGGGTCACCATCAACCTCGCCGCGCCGGTGCCCCACCGCAAGGGCGGCTCCGGGCTCGACGCGGCGATCGCGGTCGGGCTGCTCGTGGTGCAGGAGGTGCTGCCGCCCGGCGTGGCTGCGTCGCACGCGTTCATCGCCGAGCTGGGCCTCGACGGCGCGCTTCGCGGGGTGGCCGGCGCGGTGCCGCTGGCCGCTGCCGTCGGCGCGCCCCGGGTCGTCGTCAGCCGCACCGACGAGCGCCAGGCCCGCATCGCGGCGCGCTGCGAGGTGCTCGCTGCGGCGGACCTCGGCGAGATGGTGCGCTGCCTGCGCGGCGACGAGCCGTGGCCCGCCGCCGCACGTGCCGCCGAGGACGGCTGCGAGGTCCGCGACGAGCCCGATCTGTCCGACGTGCGCGGGCAGCCCGCCGCGCGCACGGCGCTCGAGGTGGCCGCAGCGGGAGGCCACCACCTGCTGCTCGTGGGGCCACCCGGCGCGGGCAAGTCCATGCTCGCGCGGCGGCTCGCATCGGTGCTGCCGCGGCTCTCCGGCGACGAGGCGGTGGTCACGACGGTCGTGCACTCGGCGGCGCGCGAGCCGCTGCCGCCGGGAGGCCTCGTGGTGCGCCCGCCGCTGCGTAGCCCGCACCACTCCGCGTCGCTCGCGGCGATGGTGGGCGGCGGCACTGCGGCGATGCGCCCGGGCGAGGTGTCCCTCGCCACGAACGGAGTGCTGTTCCTCGACGAACTCGGCGAGTTCGCGCCCAGCGTGCTCGACGCGCTGCGCCAGCCGCTCGAGGACGGCGTGGTGCGGCTCGCACGCGCACGCACGTCCGTGGTCATGCCGGCGCGCTTCCTGCTGGTGGCGGCGACCAACCCGTGTCCGTGCGGCGAGGGCAGTCCGGGTGCGTGCCGCTGCGACGACCGCGCGCGCCAGCGCTACCTGCGGCGCTTCTCCGGACCGCTGCTCGACCGCTTCGACCTCCGTGTGGCGGTCTCGCGCCCGGGCGCGGCCGACCTGCTGTCCCGTCAGGACGGCGAGCCGTCGTCGGTGGTCGCGGCGCGCGTCGCCGCCGCGCGCGCCACGGCCGTCGACCGTGCCGGCGTGCTCAACGGCGCGCTCGCCCCGGCGGTGCTCGACCACGTCGCGCCGTTGGATGCCGCCGCCACCGGCGTCCTGCGCCGCGAGCTCGAGGCCGGCGGGCTCTCCGCGCGCGGCTACCACCGCGTGCGCCGCGTCGCGAGGACGATCGCCGACCTCGACGGCGAGCCCGACACGGTGGGCGAGCGCCACGTCGTCGCCGCGCTCGCGCTGCGCGCACCGGTGCACCGTGGATGATGCGGCGTTCGCGGCGGCGGTCGCCGAGGTCGCCGGGCCGCGGCAGCGCCTCGCGCTGCTGACGCGGTCGTCGCCGCGCGAGGCGTGGGAGTCGCTCGACGGCTCGGGGCCGCGCTGCGATGCGTCGCTGCCGGAGCGGATGTCCGAGCGGCTCGCCGCTGCACGGTGCGGGGTCGTGTGGACGGGCGGGCCGGGGTATCCGCACCTGCTCGCCGACGACCCCCACCGTCCCGCGGTGCTGTTCGTGCGCGGCTCGCTCGACGCGCTCGCGTCGCGCCGCGCCGGGCTCATCGGCACGCGCGCCGCCACCGCCGCCGGCCGCGCGACGGCGTCGCTGCTCGGCGGCGACCTCGCCAGGGCGGGCGTCACCGTGGTGTCCGGCCTCGCGCGCGGCATCGACGGCGCGGCCCACCGAGGGGCGGTGTCGGCGGCGCGCGACGGGGCGGTCGGACGACCGTTCGCCGTCGTCGCGTGCGGACTCGACGTCGCCTACCCGCGCGAGCACGCGGCGCTCTACGACGAGGTCGCGGCGCTCGGCGCCGTCGTCAGCGAGTGGGCGCCGGGCACCCCGCCCGATGCGTTCAGGTTCCCGTTGCGAAACCGCATCCTCGCCGCGGCGTGCGAGGTGCTGGTGGTCGTCGAGTCGCGCGAGGCCGGTGGCAGCATGATCACGGTGGAGGAAGCCGCGACCCGCGGCATCCCCGTGATGGCGGTGCCGGGGTCGCCGCGCAACGCATCGTCGGCGGGCGCCAACCTGCTGCTGCAGCAGGGGTGCGCGCCGGTGGTGGGCGCCGACGACGTCCTGGTGGCGCTCGGCCTCGACCACCGCCGTGCGCGCAGCGCCGCGCACCGGCCGCGCCCGGAGGGCGACGACGGCGAGGTGTTCGCGGCGTTCGACGGAGGCGCGCTCGGCCTCGACGGGGTCATGCTCGCGACGGGCTTCGACCTTCCGCGTGCGGCGCTCGCGCTCGGCAGGCTCGAGGCGCGCGGGTGGATCGTGCGCTCGGGCGCATGGTGGGAGGTGCTCGTCGCCGCGGGATCGTGACGGTACGGTGAAACCGTGGATGCGTGGAAGCTCGACGGCTTCGTCGCCTCGCTCACGGCCGCGTCGCCCGCGACGGTGCGGGCCTACCGCTCCGACGTCGCGAGGTTCGCCGAGTGGGCGTCGGGCACGACGGTCGACGGCCCGGACGACGTGTCGCGCGACCACGTGCGCCGCTACGTCGCGTTCCTGTCCGGGCGCGGCATGGCCCGCCGCAGCATCAGCCGCGCGATGGCGTCGCTGCGCCGCTACTTCGCCTGGCGCACGCGCGACGGAGGCGCGGCGTTCGACCCCACCGCGGGCATCTCGGTGCCGTCGGGCCAGGGACGCCTGCCGCGCGTGCTGACGGCCGACCAGCTCGGTGCGCTCCTCGGTGCGCCCGCCGACGACGGTGCGCCCGAGTGGCGGCACCTGCGCGACGTCGCGATGGTCGAGGTGCTCTACGGCAGCGGCCTGCGCGTCGCAGAGCTGTGCGCGCTCGACGTGGCGTCCGTCGACCTCGACGCGCGCGCCGTGCGCGTGTGGGGAAAGGGCTCGAAGGAGCGCCGCCTGCCGCTCAGCGAGCCGAGCGTCGACGCGATCCGGGCGTGGCTCGCGCACCGAGACGACGTGGCCACGGTGCCGGACGCGCTGTTCGTGAACCCCCGCGGCACCCGCATCGGAACCCGAGACGTGCGCCGCACGGTCGATGCGCGCGCCTCGTCGCCCACGCACCCGCACGCGCTGCGCCACACCTTCGCGACGCACCTGCTCGACCACGGGGCCGACCTGCGCGCGGTGCAGGAGCTGCTCGGCCACGCCAGCGTCGCCACGACGCAGCGCTACACCCACGTCAGCAAGGAGCGGCTGAAGTCGGCGTACGAGGTGTCGCACCCGAGGGCGTAACTTGGCGCCATGAACGCCCTGCCGGTGCGGCTGACGGTCGACGAGGCGTGGCGTCGGTGGCGCGAGGAGTCGAGCCCGCTCGCGCGCGAGTGGCTGGTGGTGCACTACGCGTCGCTCGTGAAGTTCGTCGCGGGCCGCCTCGCGGCGGGCCTTCCGCGCCAGGTGGACACGGGCGACCTCGCGTCGGCGGGCGTGTTCGGGCTGATGGGCGCGATCGAGCGCTACGACCCGTCGCACGGCGCGAAGTTCGAGACGTACGCGATCCCGCGCATCCGCGGCGCGATCCTCGACAGCCTGCGCTCGCTCGACTGGGTGCCGCGGTCGGTGCGCAGCCGCACGAAGTCGATCGAGTCGGCGATCAACGCCCTCGAGCACGAGCTCGGCAGGTCGCCATCCGACGAGGAGATCGCGGCGAGGCTGGAGATCCCGGTGGACGAACTGCAGTCGTGGCTGGCCGACGCCGCCGCGGGGGCGGTCGGCCCGCTCGACCACGTGGTGGCCGATTCGCAGCCGGCGCCCACACATGGTGGCGTGCAGCACCCCGACGACCCCGGCGCCATCGTCGCCGACGCCGACATGCGGCGCGTGGTGCGCGGCGAGGTCGGGCGCCTGCCCGAGCGCGAGCGCACCGTGATGCTCCTCTACTACGACGAGGGCCTCACGCTCTCGGAGATCGGCGAGGTCCTCGGGGTCACCGAGAGCCGCGTGTCGCAGATCCACTCGAAGGCGGTGCTCATGCTGCGCACGCGCCTCCGCGCCGCCGACGTCGCCTAGGTGGCCGCGCTCGCGGCGATCCTCGCCGCCATCGGGTGCGGGCTCGTGCTGCCCGCCGGCCGCGAGGTCGTCGATCCCTACCGCGAGCCGGCGTGCGACTGGTGCGCGGGCAACCGGGGCATCGAGTGGCGCGCGTCGCAGGGCGAGCTGGTGCGCTCGGCTGCGGCGGGTCGCGTGGCGTTTGCCGGCCGTGTGGCGGGTGCGGGCTGGGTGGTCGTCGAGGTTCGCGAGGGCCTGCTGGTCACCCACGGCAGGCTGGATGCGCTCGCGGTGGCCGCCGGCGACAGGATCGTGCCGGGCGACCCCGTCGGCACGTCGGCGGGCTCGCTCTACGTGGGGGTCCGGCTGCACGGCCGCCCGGTCGATCCGGCCCGGTGCGGGCTCGAGGCCCCGTCGGGGCGCCCGCGGGCCGTGCTCGTCCGGCGCTGACCCCTTGTAGGCTCTGGCGTCGCCGCATCCGCGGCACGTCACCGAGAAGAAGAGCTCGGACCCCATCCTGCGGTCGCTTCGGCGCGGGGGTCCCTGCCGTCAACCGCAGGGAGGTACCTGATATGGCAATCGTCAGCATGCGCCAGATGCTGGAGGCCGGGGTCCACTTCGGCCACCAGACCCACCGCTGGAACCCGAGGATGAAGCGCTTCATCTTCGGCGAGCGCAACGGCATCTACATCATCGACCTCGAGCAGACGCTCGACCGCACCGAGAACGCGTACCGCTTCGTGCGCGACCTCGTCGCCAACGGCGGCAGCGTCCTCTTCGTGGGCACCAAGAAGCAGGCGCAGGACCCCGTCAGGTTCTTCGCCGAGAAGTGCGGCATGCCGTACGTCAACGAGCGCTGGCTGGGCGGCATGCTCACCAACTTCGGCACGATCTCCAAGCGCATCGGCAAGATGCACGAGTACGAGCGCATGAAGGAGACGGGCGAGTTCGAGCTGATGCCGAAGAAGGAGGCGCTCCTCATCGGCCGCGAGCTCGAGAAGCTGCGCAACTACCTGAGCGGCATCCGCTCGATGTCGCGCCTCCCGCAGGCGGTGTTCGTGCTCGACACGATGAAGGAGCACATCGCGGTGACCGAGGCGAACAAGCTGGGCATCCCGGTCGTTGCCGTCGTCGACACCAACGTCAACCCCGACGTCGTGCAGTTCCCCATCCCGGGCAACGACGACGCGATCCGCGCGAACGAGCTGATGTGCCGCGTCATCTGCGAGGCCGTCACCGAGGGCCGCTACATCGCCGACAAGCGCCTCGCCGGCGGCGCGGCCGCCGCACCGGCGCCGCGCCAGCGCACCGCCGAGGAGCAGGCCGCGTTCGACGCCGAGCAGGATTCCGCGCGCAAGGCCGCGGCTGCCAAGCAGGCCGAGCTCGACGCCCGCGTGGCGGCCGCCGGCACGGGCGCGGAGGGCTGAGCCGTGTCGTTCACTGCGAAGGACGTGCAGGCGCTGCGCCAGGCGAGTGGCGCGGGGATGATGGACTGCAAGAAGGCCCTCGAGGCCAACGGCGGCGACATGGAGGCGGCCAAGCAGTGGCTCCGCGAGAAGGGCCTCGCAGCCAGCGCGAAGCGCGACGACCGCGAGAGTGCCCAGGGCGTCGTCGCCATGAAGATCGACGGCAACGTCGGGGCGATCGTCAAGCTGAAGTGCGAGACCGACTTCGTCGCGTCGAGCGACTCGTTCGTCGCCGAGGCCGAGGCCCTGGTGTCGCTGGTGGCGGCGAAGGGCGAGCAGGCAGTGGGCGAGCGCGCGACGCAGCTCGAGGACCTCAAGATCCTCCTGAAGGAGCGCATCGAACTGGGCGAGGTGGTCCGCATCGAGGCGGTCGCCGGCAACGTCCTCGACTCGTACCTGCACGTGCAGGGCGGGCGCGGCATCAACGGCGTGATCGTCGAGATGTCGGGTGCGACCGCCGAGCTCGCGCACGACGTCGCGGTGCACGTCGCGTTCGCGCGCCCGCGCTACCTGCGCCGCGAGGACGTGCCCGCCGACGTGGTGGCCGCCGAACGCGCGACGCTCGAGACCATCACGCGCAACGAGGGCAAGCCCGAGGCCGCGGTGCCGAAGATCGTCGAGGGCCGCATCCAGGGCTTCTACAAGGACGTGGTGCTCCTCGAGCAGCCGTACGCGCGCGACGACAAGCAGTCCGTCGCGCAGGTCATCGGCAAGGCGTCGATCGTGCGCTACGCGCAGGTGGAGATCGGCTAGACCGCCATGGCCGCCGCGTCCGAGCCCCGCTGGAGGCGCATCGTCCTCAAGTTGTCGGGCGAGGCGCTCGCCGAGAAGTCCGGCTTCGGCCTCGACACCGAGGTGCTCGACCAGGTCGCGACCGAGCTGCACGACGTCAAGGGGCGCTTCGGCGTGGATATCGCCGTCGTCGTCGGAGGCGGCAACTTCTGGCGCGGCCTGAAGGGCGTGGGCCGCGGCATGGACCAGGCGCAGGCCGACTACATGGGCATGATCGCGACGGTCATGAACGCGCTGGCCATGCAGGACGCGCTCGAGCGCATCGGGCAGTCCACGCGCGTCATGTCGGCGGTCGAGATGCCGAAGGTCGCCGAGCCCTACATCCGCCGCCGGGCCGAGCGGCACCTCGAGAAGGGCCGCGTCGTCATCCTCGCCGGCGGCACGGGCAATCCGTTCTTCACGACGGACACCGCGGCGGCGCTGCGGGCCGCGGAGATCTCGGCGCAGGCGATCCTCAAGGGAACGCACTCCGGGGTCGACGGCGTCTACACCGCCGACCCGAAGCTCGACCCGACCGCCACGAAGTTCTCCTCGATCTCGTACCTCGACGTCATCAACAAGGGCCTGAAGGTCATGGACTCCACTGCCATCACCTTCTGCCGCGACAACGACCTGCCGATCGTGGTGTTCGACCTGCTGCGCAAGGGCAATCTGGAGGCAATCCTCGGCGGCGAGGAGATCGGTACGCTGGTCTCGTGACCGACGAGACCATCCTCGACGCGATGGAGAAGATGGGCAAGGCCGTCGAGCACGTCCAGGCGCAGTTCCTCGGGGTACGCACGGGCCGGGCGAACGCCGGGCTGGTCGAGCGCCTGCCGGTCGACTACTACGGCGCGATGGTCCCGCTGCAGCAGCTCGCCTCGTTCCAGGTGCCCGAGGCCCGCATGCTCGTGGTCAAGCCGCACGACCGCGGCGCGATCGCGGCCATCGAGAAGGCAATCTCGGCGAGCGACCTGGGCGTATCCCCGTCGAACGACGGCGTCGTCGTGCGGGTGTCGTTCCCGATGCTCACCGAGGAGCGCCGCAAGGAGTACGTCAAGGTCGTGAAGGGGATGGCCGAGGAGGGCAGGGTGGCGGTCCGCAACGTCCGCCGCGACGCCCGCAAGGCCGTCGAGACGGCCGAGAAGGACGGGGAGATCTCGAAGGACGACCTCGAGCGCGCCGAGAAGGAGCTCGAGAAGGTCACCCACGAGCACGTGGAGATGATCGACAAGGCGCTGTCCCGCAAGGAGCAGGAGCTGCTGGAGGTCTGACATGAGCGACCGCGACGACGACCTCGAATTCGGCGACGAGTTCGGCGAGGTCCGCTTCCAGGACGACCCGACGCCGGACGATGCCGCGCCTCTCGGTGCGACCGAGCTGCTCCCGCAGTACTCCGAGCCTGCGGCGGCGACCGAGCGCATCGATCAGTACGTCGAACCGTCGACCATCGAGAACCCCGTGTTCGCCGACTCCGCGCCGCGCACGACCGATGAGGGCGTCGCGGGCGCGAGCGACGTCTGGTCGGCGTTTCGCGACGACGACCGCGAGGCGGTCCGCCGTCCGTCGTTCGAGGAGCCCGCACTGGAGGACGACCTGCTCGAGCCGGCTGCGCCGCCGCCGGTGCGCCGTCCCGCCCGCGAGAACCGCATCGTCATCGGCACCGACCCCACCGCGGAGACGCGCCGTCCGTCGTCGTCGATCGGCATGCGGTCGAAGGGTGGGGCCCGTGGCGCGCAGCGCCCCGGCCAGCGCCCGGGTGGCGGGCGCCCCATCGGCGGCCCGCCGACGGGCGGGTTGAAGCGTCCGGCAGCCGGCCCCAAGACGGGCCGCGACCTGCCCTCGGCGATCGCCGTCGGTGCACTGCTCGCATCTGCGTTCATCGCCGCCGTCATCCTCCAGCCGCTCGCGGTGCTGGCGATCGTCGTCATCTGCGTCGGCCTCGCGACGTTCGAGTTCTACATCCGCGCCGAGCAGGCGACGTACAAGCCGGTGATGGTCGTCGGCGTCGCGGCGTCGGCGATCGCGCCCATCGTCGCCTACGCGTTCGGCGACGGCGCGCTGCCGATGGTGCTCGCCTTCGCGATGATCGCCGTGGGGGCGGGGTTCGTGGCGAGCGAGGGCATCGGGTCGCGCCCGCTCCCGAACGTCGCCATGACGATGCTGCCGGTGGTGTGGGTCGGCCTGCTCGGCTCGTATGCGGGGCTCATCCTGCGCCTCCCGAACGTGTACGGGCTGCCGGACATCGGCACCGACACGATGTTCATCGTCGTCGCGGGTGTGGTGGGCCACGACGTGCTGGCGCTCGCGGTCGGCTCGGTCATGGGCCGCACGCCGCTGCGCCAGTGGATCAGCCCGAACAAGACGGTCGAGGGGTTCATCGGCGGCGTGCTGGGCACGGTCGGCGCGGTGGTCGCCATCGGCGCGCGCAGCGACACGTGGAACGACCCGATGGAGTGGGTGCTGCTCACGGTGGTCATCACGGTGCTGGCTCCGCTCGGCGACCTCGTCGAGTCGATGTTCAAGCGCAACCTCGACGTGAAGGACTTCGGCACCGTGCTGCCGGGCCATGGCGGCGCACTCGACCGCTTCGACAGCCTGCTGTTCGTCCTGCCGGGCGCGTACTACCTGGCCGTCGTCCTCGAGCCCTGGGTCATCTAGCGGCTCGGCGGGCGCACGTGCGCCGGCCGGTGCGATACTCGTGGGCGTGACGCGCGTCGCCATCGCCGGGTCGACCGGCTCGATCGGCGTCCAGACCCTCGACGTGGTCGCGGCGTCGGACGGCGCGTACGAGGTGGTGGCGCTCGCCGCGGGTTCGTCGTCGGCGGCACTGATCGAACAGGCGCGCGCCCACCGGCCGCAGCTGGTTGCGGTCGCCGATCCGGTCGCACGGGCCGAGGTGGCCGCGGCGCTGCCGTGGGCAGAGGTGACGGGCGACCTCGCCGACCTGGCCGGCACGGCCGACGTGGTGGTCAATGCCGTCGTGGGGTTCGCGGGGCTTCCGGTCACGCTGGCGACGCTGCGCGAGGGCCGGCGCCTCGCGCTCGCCAACAAGGAGAGCCTCATCGCGGCGGGTCCGGTCGTCGCGCCGCTGCGCGCGGTGCCGGGCGCCGAGATCGTGCCGGTCGACAGCGAGCACTGCGCCATCCACCAGTGCCTCCGCGCGTCCGGCCGGCCGTCGCACGAGGTGGCCCGCCTGCTGCTCACCGCCAGCGGCGGGCCGTTCCGGGGCCGCACGCTCGACGAGCTGCGCGGCGTCACGGTGGCGGAGGCCCTGCGCCACCCGACGTGGTCGATGGGCCCGAAGATCACGATCGACTCCTCGACGCTCATGAACAAGGGCCTCGAGGTCATCGAGGCGCACGAGCTCTTCGGCACCGGGTACGACGACATCGACGTCGTGGTGCACCCGCAGTCGGTGGTGCACTCGATGGTCGAGTTCCGCGACGGCTCGGTGATCGCGCAGCTGTCCATGCCCGACATGCGCCTGCCGATCGCGTACGCGCTCGGCCACCCCGACCGCGCGACGGTGCCTTATGGCCGCATCGACTGGACGACGATGTCCCGACTCGACTTCGCCGCACCGGACACGGCGACCTTCCGCTGCCTGTCGCTCGCGTACGCGGCGGGCCGCACGGGCGGCACGGCACCTGCGTGGCTCAGCGCCGCGAACGAGGTGGCGGTGGCGGCGTTCCTGGACGGCGCCCTCGGGTGGGCGGACATCGCCGCGGTCATCGAGTCGACGATGGACGCGCACGACGGCGCGGTACCGACGTCCTCCGAGGACGTCTTGGCAGCCGACGCAGCGGCGCGACAGGCTGCGCGTACGGTGCTGGCACGATGAGCAACCTCTACAACCAGGTCCGGCAGGAGATCGCGGCGGGAGGCGACCCGGGTGGCCCCTCGCCGAAGGGCGGGGCGTCGGGCTGGATCACGCTCGCCGTCCTCGTCGGACTCGTCGCCTGGGTCGCGTCGTCGAACCCGTGGATGCTCGTGTTCATCGCCGGCCTGCTGGTGTGCGTGTTCCTCCACGAGCTGGGTCACTTCGTCACCGCCCGGCTGACCGGCATGAAGGTCACGCAGTTCTTCATGGGCTTCGGCCCCCGGCTCTGGAGCCGCCAGCGGGGCGAGCTCGAGTACGGCCTCCGAGCGCTGCCCCTCGGGGCGTTCGTGCGCATCGTCGGCATGAACAACCTGGACGACTGCCCGCCCGAGGACGAGCCGCGCGCCTACCGGTCGAAGTCGTATCCGCGCCGGATGCTGGTCATCACGGCGGGCTCGTTGATGCACCTCGTCGCGGCGTTCCTGCTCTTCGCGGGCACGTACGCCGTGTCGGGCCGCGTCGGCGAGACGGGCGACGTGACGGTCGTGGAGGTCATCGACGAGGTCCTCGGGGAGACGACGGGTGCGAAGCTCGCCGGCCTCCGCCCGGGCGACGTGCTGGTGTCGGTCGACGGCGTCCGGATGCGCAGCGAGGACGACGTCTTCGACCTGATGAGGACGCGCAGTCCCGGCGAGGTGGCGACGATCGTCGTGCGGCGCGACGGGGCCGAGTTCTCCCGCGACGTGGAGTTCGTCGACGCGGGCGGGGACCGGGCGTTCCTCGGCATCGGGCCGTCGTCGGTCGACTGGGTCGACCTCGGGCCGGCCGGGGCGATCCGCTGGGCCGCCACCGACATCGTCGACTATGCCGTTGAGTCGATAAGGGGCGTCTTCGTCGTGCTCGATCCGCGGAACCTCGTGTCGAACGTGGTGTCCGAGGAGGCCGACCCGATGACGCGACCGACGACCATCGTCGGGGCGACGCAGGTGGGCGGCTTCGTCGGCCGCGAGGACGGGCTCCGGAGCGTGCTGCTCCTCCTCGCGGGGGTCAACGTGTTCTTCGGGATCTTCAACCTCTTCCCCTGCCTGCCGTTCGACGGCGGCCACGCGGCGATCGCGACCTACGAGCGGATCCGCTCCCGCAAGGGCCGTCCCTACCGGGCCGACGTCGGCAAGATGATGGGGGCCGCGACGGTGGTGATGGTGCTGATGCTCGCGGTGTTCGCCGTGGGGCTCTACCTGGATCTCACGCAGCCCTTCGGCTGATGGCAGACTCTCACGCGATGGGCACGCACCAGCGGCGCGCGACGCGCCAGATCCGCGTGGGGAGCGTCGCGGTGGGCGGCGGTGCGCCGATCAGCGTGCAGTCCATGACCACCACCAAGACGGCCGACGTCGAGGGGACGCTGCAGCAGATCTACGCGCTCGCCGCCGCGGGCTGCGACATCGTCCGCTGCACGTGCAACGAGCAGGAAGCCGCCGAGGGCCTGGCGGCGATCGTGCCGCGGTCGCCGATCCCGATCGTCGCCGACATCCACCACCAGTACAAGATGGCCCTCGCGGCGCTCGAGGCCGGTGTGCACGGCCTGCGCCTCAACCCGGGGAACATCCGCAAGCCGGAGCACATCAAGGCCGTGGCCAGCGAGTCGCGCGACCGCGGCGTGCCGATCCGCATCGGCGTCAACGGCGGCTCGCTCGACCCGTCGCTCTACGAGAAGCACGGCGGGTTGACGGCCGAGGCGATGGTCGAGTCGGCGATGCAGGAGCTCGCCTACTTCGACGAGGTCGGGTTCGACCAGGTGAAGATCTCGGTGAAGGCCTCGAACGTGCCGCTCATGGTGGATGCCTACCGCATGATGAGCGAGGCAACCGACGTGCCCCTGCACCTGGGCGTGACCGAGGCCGGTCCGCTGCCGGGAGGGCTCGTGAAGGCGACGGCGGGCATTGCGACGCTCCTTCTCGAGGGCATCGGCGACACCATCCGCTACAGCCTCACCGCCGACCCGGTGGAGGAGGCGCGGGCGGGCCGCCTGCTGCTCGAGTCGCTCGGGTTGCGCGAGCGCAAGAACGTCGACCTGATCGCGTGCCCCAGCTGCGGGAGGGCGGAGATCGACGTGATCGACGTCGCGAACCGCGCGCAGGAGGCGTTCGCCGACCGCGAGATCCCGCTGCAGATCGCGGTGATGGGCTGCGTGGTCAACGGCCCGGGCGAGGCGCGAGAGGCCGACCTCGGCATCGCCGCCGGCAACAAGCGCGGCCACCTGTTCGTCAAGGGCCGCAACGTCGCCGTGGTGCCCGAGTCGGAGATGGTCGAGGCGCTCGTCGACTGGGCGACCTACATCAACGAGCACGGCGTCGAGGCGGCGCTGGCGCGCGTGGACACGGCGCTCGCCGAGCGCGAGGCCGCCAGGGACCGCAATGCGCTGCTCGCCGAGAAGGGCGACGACGCGAACGACGCCGGCACGAAGATCGCCGAGATCCGGCGCAAGGTGGCGTCGCCGGGCGGCGACGCGCGCGACTAGCCCGCGGGAACGGTCGTCGTGGTGGTGGCCGACGGGTCGGCCGCCACGATGCGGGTCCACAGTCCGTTCGATGCCTCGAGGTAGGTGGCGATCCGCGCGCGGTAGCCGTCGGGGTTCAGGTGCAGGCGGTCGTTGGCCAGCCACCCCGGGTTCGCCATCAGGGTGGGGACCCAGTCGACCACGGTGAGGTTCGGGTACTCGGCGGCCAGCCGCACGAGCACCTCGTTGAAGGTCTGCGCGCGCCGCGGATACCAGCGCTGGTCGGACCGGTACACGGTGACCCACGCGACGGGCCGCCCCGCAGCGAGGTCGAGGATCTGGCGGATGTTGCGCTCGTAGTACGACGGGCGCGGCGAGTGCTGCAGGTCGTTGCTGCCGAGCGCCACGATCAGCGCGTCGACCTGCGTGCCCGCCGCGAGGTAGTTGCCCAGCGTCGTGGCGCCGTTTCGCGTCACCGACGGCACGTTCGCGGCGTTGCGGGCGAACACCGCGTCGACGATGACGTTCCCGAACGTCCCCTGGGCGAGCAACTGCTCCTGCAGGGTGCCGAAGCCGCGGAACCGTGATCCGCACGACGGTGCGCGGGAGACCATGCCGCAGGTGATCGAGTCGCCCAGCACCATCAGCGTGCGCGGGGCGGGCGGGGGAGGCGCAACCGACGGGGCAGCCCCGGTGAGCACCGCGAGCAGGAGACCCGCGCCTGCGAGGCGCTTCAGCGACGTCCCCATGCGCGGAACACCGTAGCCACCCCGCGCAGCTCGACGGCGTCACCCTCGCACAGGATGCCGGCCTGGCCGCGCGCGAGCACGCCGGCGTCGCCGTCCGTGCACACGAGCATCTCGGTCCCGCGCGCAGGGCCGACCGTGGCGCGGTCATCGACGTCGATTCGCTCGAGCCCGAAGTGCGCAATGGGCATCGCGAACGTCGATCGTCCGTCGGTCCCGGGCCTCGCATGCACGACGGGCGGTGCGCCCGGCGACAGCGTGGCGATGGCGAGGAACTCGTCGACGTCGACGTGCTTGCGGGTGAACGCGGCGCGCACGACGTTGTCGCTGGACGCCATCACCTCGAGGCCGGTGCCCGACAGGTAGGCGTGGACGTTGCCGGCGCCGAGGAAGAGCGCCTCGCCGGGCTGCAGCACCACGTGGTGCATCAGCAGTGCGACCAGCACCCCGCCGTGTCCGGGGTAGGCGTCCGCCAGGTCCGCAGCCCACGCCGGAAGATTGTCGGGCAGCCGGTGCGGTCCGTCCGCGAGCGCCCAGCGCACGCACGCCGCAAGGCCGTCCCGCTCGAGGCGGTCGCCGAGCTCCTTCCACCCGTGGGCGCGGCAGTCGGCGAGCGACGCGGCGGGATCGCGGAAGCCGCAGATCGCCTCGAACGGCGTCAGCGCGACGAGCAGCTCGGGCTTGGCCGACTGGTCGCGGTAGAGGCGCTGCGGCGCGTCGAGCGGCACGCCGGATGCGTCCTCCGCCGCGTACCCCGCCGCCGCCCGCACGTCGTCGGGGTGCGTCTGCAGCGACAGCGGCCGCGCAGCGGCGATGACCTTCACGAGGAACGACAGGTCGCCCGCGTGCTGCGACAGCGGCACGAGGCCGTCCTCGGTGCGCACGAGCGAGGGCCCCCCGCGGTGCGTGCCGAACCACAGCTCGGCCCAGGGCCGAGCGTCGGGTGCGACGCCGAGCAGGTCGGGGATGGCGCGGTCGTCGCCCCACTCGTAGTGCTGGACGACGCCCTGGAGCGGGCGCACCTACGACCCCGCGGCGAGCGAGGCGGCGCGCGCGGGGACCTCGCCGATCGGGACGTCGGCCGTGGTGCCCGACCAGCGGTCGCGCACCTCCAGCGTCCCGTTCGCCACGCCGCGGCCGGCGACGACGATGGTCGGCGCGCCGAGCAGCTCGGCGTCCTTGAACTTCACGCCGGGCGACAC
>JAGWXX010000086.1 GCA_018969685.1 Acidobacteriota bacterium
AGCAGGGTCTGCGGCTCGACTTCTTCCGCGACGGGCGACTGCGCGCCGAGGGCCAGGTGAAGGATGGCGAACTTCACGGAGCCTGGCGGTGGTACCGGCAGGACGGCTCGCTGCTCCGGAGCGGGCGGTTCGTACGCGGTCGGCAGGTCGGCGAGTGGACGACGCACGACCGCGACGGCCGCGTCGTGCGCGCCCGCAGGTTCGGCTGACCACCTGCTGACCTCCGGCACCCATCCCTACACTCACGTCATGGCCTACACCCTCGAGCTCGTCCAGAAGCTCACCATGATGAAGAACGTCTGGCACCTCTCCCGCACCGACGGCACGCCCCTGACCCTGGGCACCATCGAACAGGCCCGCATGAAGCTGCGCGAGGAGGTGCGCTGCCGCACCGCCGACGGCAGCGGAACGCTGTTCACCATCAAGGCGCGCAAGATCGTCGAGCTCGCGTCCACCTACGACGTCACCGCGGGCGACGGCACGCCGATCGGCACGATGGCCAAGGACTTCCGTGCGTCGCTGGGGCGCTCGACCTACCGCGTCGAGACGCCTGCCGGCACCTGGACGATCACCGAGACGAGCGCCGCCAAGGCCATCGCCCGGCGCGTCGTCGGCGTCGCCACCGACCTGCCGTGGCTGTTCCGGGTGCAGTTCAGCATCCTCGACGCATCCGGACGGCTGGTCGGCCACGTCAATCGGGCGAACATGAAGATCAAGGACACCTACGAGATCCGCGTCGAGGACGACGCGCTCGACCAGCGCATGGCCGCGGCGATCGGCGTGGCCGTCGACGCGTTCATGAACCGCTGAGCCGGGGCGGCGCATGGCCATCCACGAGCCCGTCACCTATCTCTGGTTCGACGAGCAGGCGCTCGACGCGGCGAACTTCTACGTCGGGTTGTTCCCCGACTCGCGGATCCTCTCCGTCTCGCACTACCAGGAGGGCGCGCAGAAGCCTGCCGGCACGGTGCTGACCGTGGAGTTCTCGCTGATGGGGCGGCCATGGGCGGCGCTCAACGGGGGCCCCCAGTTCCCGCACTCCGAGGCCGTGAGCTTCCAGGTCATGGTCGACACGCAGGACGAGGTCGACCGCCTGTGGGACGCGCTCGTCGCCGACGGGGGCGAGGAGAGCATGTGCGGCTGGTGCCGCGACCGCTTTGGGGTGTCGTGGCAGGTCATCCCGCGGGCGCTCGGCGAGAAGCTGTCCGACCCGGATCCCGCCGTGTCGCGGCGTGCGTGGACCGCGATGATGGGGATGCGCCGGATTGTCGTCGACGACCTCTAGGCCCCTCATGTGTCCGGCGGAATTCACCTGCCCGTCACCTGCATTTTCTCTCAATGTTGATTGAGTGATCTAGTCTCTCCGCCGTGGCACGCCACGGCTCCAGCCCCCACCGCCGCGCGGCGGCGTTCGCCGCTCTCGGGGATCCGACCCGCCTCGCCATCGCGGACCGCCTCGTGGCATCCGACCTCACGCCGAGCGAGATCGTCGACCTCACCGGATGCTCCAGCCCGCTCGTCGCCCACCATCTCGACGTCCTCGAGGCTGCGGGCGTCGTCCGCCGGTCCCGGTCCGAGTCCGACGGACGCAAGAGGTTCGTGATCCTCGAGCCCCGTTGGCGCAGCGTCCTCGCTCCGCCAACGGTGCCGGACGAAGTCCTCTTCGTCTGCACGCACAATTCGGCGCGTTCGCAGATGGCCGCGGCGATCTGGCGGCACCGGACCGGTCGTCCTGCGTCGAGCGCCGGCACCCATCCCGCCGCCCGCGTTCATCCCTCTGCCGTTCGCATTGCACGCCGCCATGGGCTTGACCTCGCTGACGCCGAGCCGACAAGGTTCGATCCGGCCCGCACCGGACGCGCCGCCGTCATCATCACCGTCTGCGACCGCGCCCACGACGACCTCGGTGCCGGTGGCTCGGCGCGGCTCCACTGGTCCGTGCCGGATCCTGCGGCCTCCGGCAGTGCCCGCGACTTCGAGTCGGCATTCCAACAGCTCGACGAGCGGATCGGGGTGCTCGCCCCGTCGACCGCAGCAGGGGCACCCCCGTCCGCATCGTTCCCACACCAGTACAACGGAAGGACACCCACATGACCGGCATTGACGCAGCCACCCGCGAGATCGTCGAGGAGTCCGTCGCCCAGCTCGCCCGCAAGTGGGCCGGCCGGTTCGACGAAGAGACGATCAGGCCCGTCGTCGTCGAGGCCCACGCCAGTTTCGCCGACGCACGGGTCCGGACCTTTATTCCTGTCTTCACCACGCGATACGCCGACGACCGGCTGCGGGCGATGGCGAAGGTGCAGGGCATGGTGACCGACTCACTGCCCACCGTGCTCTTCGTGTGCGTGCACAATGCCGGCCGCTCCCAGATGGCCGCCGGCTGGCTCCGCCACCTGTCAAAGGGACGCGTCGAGGTGTACTCCGGCGGCTCGATGCCGGGTGCGGCCCTGAACGCCGCCGCGGTCGAGGCGATGCGGGAGGTCGGCGTCGACATCTCGTCCGAGTTCCCCAAGCCGTTCGCCGTCGAGATCGTGCAGGCCGCCGACGTCGTGATCACCATGGGCTGCGGCGACACCTGTCCCATCTTCCCCGGCAAGCGGTACGAGGACTGGGCCCTCGACGACCCCGCAGGCCTCGGCGTCGAGGCCGTCCGTCCGATCCGCGACGAGATCCGCCGCCGGGTCGAGGCGCTGCTGGCCGACCTCGGCGTGTCAGGATCGTGACCGTGCCGAAGCGACCGTCCCTCGAACGCCGCCTCGTCGCCGAGGGACTCGGCACCGCACTGCTCGTCATGGCCGTCGTCGGCTCTGGCGCGATGGCGCAGCTCCTCACCCGCGACGTCGCAGTGCAGCTGCTCGCCAATGCGGGGGCGACCGTGGGTGCGCTCTACGCGCTCATCACGATGTTCGGCCCCATCTCCGGCGCGCACTTCAACCCGCTCGTCACATTGGCGTCATGCCTGCTCGACGGCCGCCCCTGGCGCGACCTGCCGGCATACGCAGCGGTGCAGCTCGTCGGGGGTGCCGCAGGTGCGGTCACGGCAAACCTGATGTTCGACCTGCCGGCGTTCGGCCCCTCCGAGTACGCCCGCGGCGGCGCGCACATCTGGTTTGCGGAAGCCGTCGCCACCGCCGGGCTGCTGGCAGTCATCGTCCTCGTCGCTGCGCACAAGCCCAAGTCCGTCGCCACCGCAGTCGCGGTGTGGATCGGCGGCGCGTACTGGTTCACGTCGTCCACGTCGATCGCGAACCCCGCGGTCACCGCCGCGCGCAGCCTGACGGTGTCGTTCGCCGGCATCCAGCCCGCCTCGGTGCCGATGTTCGTCGTGGCACAGGTGGTCGGGGCGGTCGTCGCCCTGCCCGTCCTGCGGTGGCTCCGCGGCTGACGCCGCCGCCTGACACACTCTTCCAATGGCCATCCGCACGGTCCTCGGCACCTGCCACCACGACTGCCCGGACACCTGCGGCTGGGAGGTGACCGTCGAGGACGGCCGGGCCGTCCGCCTGCGCGGGAACCCCGCCCATCCCTACTCCAAGGGCGAGCTGTGCCCGAAGGTCAATCGGATGCTCGATCGCGTCTACAGCCCCGACCGCGTGCTCACGCCGCTCATCCGCGACGGCGCGAAGGGTGACGGCGCCTTCCGCTCCGCATCGTGGGACGAGGCGCTCGATTTCGTCGCCGAGCGCGTCCGCGCGGCCGTGGCGCAGCACGGCGGCGAGACGGTGCTGCCGTGGGGCGACGCCGGCACGCAGGGCTCGCTCATGCGCAGCTCGCTCGACCGCAGGTTCTTCGCCCGGCTCGGGGCCTCCCGCCAGGTTGACGCCTTGTGCGGCGGCGCGGCGCGCAACGCCACCGCCTCGGCGATCGGCTCGCCCCTCACCAACGACCCGCTCGACGTGCGGCACGCACGCCTCGTGCTGCTGTGGGGCACCAACACCCGCCTGACCAACCGCCACCTCTGGCCGTTCATCGAGGAGGCCCGGATGAACGGCGCGAAGGTGGTGGTCGTCGACCCGGTCCGCACCATCACCGCCGACGCCGCCGACCAGTTCATCCAGCCGCTGCCGGGCACCGACGTCGCGATGATGCTCGCGATGATGCACGTCCTCGTGCGCGACGGGCTGGTCGACCGGGACTACCTCGACCGGCACGCTGCGGGCTTCGACGAGCTCGCGGCGCACGTGGCCGGCTGGACCCCGGACCGCGCGGCGGACATCTGCGGCGTCGCGGCCGACGTCATCGAGGCGCTCGCCCGCGAGTACGGCACCGTGACGCCCGCGTTCATCCGCACCCTCATTGGCGCCGAGCACCGCGAGCACGGCGCCCAGTTCTTCCGCACCCTGCTGTGCCTGCCGACGCTGACCGGTGCGTGGCGGCACCGCGGCGGAGGGCTCTCCCGAAGCGTCGGCTCGTACGCCGACTCCATCCTCGACGACTCGTTCCTCGACCCCGTCGAGTCCGGACCGCAACGGCGCGGCATCAGCATGAACCGCCTGGGGTGGGCGCTCACCACGGACGAGCTCGACCCACCGGTGACGGCGCTCTTCGTGTGGAACGGCAACCCTGCCGCGACGGTGCCCGAGGCGGGCCTCGTCGCCGATGGCCTCGCGCGCGAGGATCTCTTCACCGTCGTCTCCGAGCAATTCGTCACCGAGACGGCGCGCTGGGCCGACGTCGTGTTCCCCGCGTGCAGCCAGATCGAGCAGGACGACGTCGTTCCCGCATGGGGGCACCTCTACCTCGGCTACAACCACAAGGCGATCGAGCCGCTCGGCGAGAGCGTGCCCAATACCGAGCTGTGGCGCCGCCTGTCGCGCGCGTTCGGATTCGACGAACCGGAACTGTACGAACCGGACGAGTCGATCCTCGACCGGCTGCTGGCACGCGTCGACGCGGGTGCACTGCGGCGCGACGGCGTCATCCGGCTGCCGCTCCCCGAGGACCTGCGCCCCTACGCACACGGCGGCTTCGGCACGCCGTCGGGTCGGCACGAGCTCGCAAGCCACAGCCTCGGAACGGCGGGACACGGACGGCTCCCCGAGCACCGCGAAGCCGTCGAGGGCCCGCGCGGTCCCGGGGCAGGACGCCACCCGCTCGTGTTGATGTCGCCCAAGATCCACCAGCGGTTCCTCAACACGTCGTACTCCCACCTCGACGCGCACGCGCGGCCCGAGGGAGGGGCGTACTGCGAGCTCTCGCCGGCCGACGCCGCCGCGCGCGGGATCGCCGACGGCGACCTCGTCCGCGTGTTCAACGACCGCGGCGCCGTCGTCGTGCCGGCTCGCACGGGCCCCGACGTCCGCACCCGCGACGGCATGGTGATCGTTCCGTTCGGGTGGTCGTGGCCGAACGGACCGACGGTCAACGTCCTCACGAGCAGCACCCCCACCGACTGGGGCGGCGGCGTCGCGTTCTACGACACGCTGGTCGAGGTCGAGCGCTCCGAGGACGCCGGCGGAGCACCACGCAACTAGCGTCGGGCGCATCGTCGCTGCACCGGCTCGCGCCACCTCCCTCCGCTACGCCTGGCAGGTCCTCGCCCTCACGGCGATGGCCGTCTTCCTCGTCTCGCTCGACCTGTCGATCGTCGTCGTCGCCAGGCGCACCATCGAGGCCGACCTCGGCGGCGGCAGCATCCTCACCTGGGTCTTCTCGGCCTACGCCATCGCGTATGCAGCGGCACTGCTGACCGCCGGCAGGTTCGCCGACGTCTACGGCAGGAAGCGGTCCTTCCTCCGCGGCGTCGCCGTGTTCAGCGTGGGATCCCTCCTGTGCGGCATCGCGCCGAACGCGTGGTTCCTCGTGCTCGCCCGCGTCGTGCAGGCCATCGGCGGGGCGCAGCTCTCGCCCGCCTCGCTCGCCCTCGTGCTCCCCGAGTTCCCCGTCGAGCGCCGCACCCAGGCGATCGCCATCTGGGGGGCGGTCGGCGGTCTCGCCGCAGCCCTCGGTCCGTCCGTCGGGGGCGTCATGGTGGACACGCTCGGCTGGCGGGCACTGTTCTTCGTCAACATCCCCTTCACGCTGGGGACCATCGCCGTCGGG
>JAGWXX010000013.1 GCA_018969685.1 Acidobacteriota bacterium
CGCGCGACCTGCTCGATGCACCACGCGGTGCGGTCGAACGCGTCGCGCTGCCCGCAGGTCTCGACGAGCGTCGTCACGTCGTAGCCGCGGCGCGCACCGTCGTCGGCCGCGCCGCAGATCACTGCGACCGGACGTCCGGCGCGTGCGCACGTGTCGTGCACCCCGCCGACCACCTTGCCGTCGAAGCTCTCCGCGTCGAGGTAGCCCTCTCCGGTGATGACGAGGTCGTGCGACTCGACGAGTTCGTCGAGTCCGACCTCCTCCGCGACGACGTCGAACCCCTCGACGATCCGCGCGCCGAGCGCGGCCAATCCGCCCGCGAGGCCGCCCGCGGCGCCCGCCCCCGGGAGTGATCCGACGTCCACGCCGTAGTCGCGCTGGTAGTCGTCGGCGAGCCGCTCGAGCCGCCGCGTCAGCATCTCGACCTGCGCCGGCGACGCGCCCTTCTGCGGCCCGAAGAGCCGCGCCGCATCGGTGAACGCCGCGCGGACGTCGCACGCCACGACGAAGTCGACCGCGCGCAGCCGGGCGGCGGAGCGGATCGCCCGGATCGCGCCAAGCCCGCCGTCCACGGTCGCCGAGCCGCCCACGCACACGATGATCCGCTTCGCGCCGTCGTTCAGCGCCGCGTCGATCAGCTCGCCGGTGCCGACGGTGGACGCGGCCATCGGGTCGTTGCGCGCACTGCCCCCCACGAGCACGAGGCCGGATGCGCGCGCCATCTCGATGACCGCCGTGCCCTGCGAGAGGCGCCACTCCGCCTCGACGGGGCGTCCCAGCGGATCGGTCACCTTCGTGCGGCGGTTCGGTCCGCCGAGCACGTCGAGCGTCCCTTCGCCGCCGTCGGCCAACGGCACCTCGGTGCAGTCGTGGCCGAGGTCCCAGCAGGCGTGTCCGATCGCCGCGGCGACCTCCTTCGCGGTCGCCGTGTCGCGGAACTTGTCGACCGCAGCGAGGACCCGCACGGCGCACAGGCTATGTTGCGCGCGTGGCGCCGCAGGACTGGTGGCCCGGCGGATGGTGGCTCGTGATGGAGTGCGCGGCGCTCGCCGCGATGGTGCGCACGACGTGGATGGCGGTCCGCGCCGAGCGGCCCCTCGACGCCGGGCACGTCGGCCCTGCCTCGCCACGGATCTCCATCGTCGTGCCGGCGCGCAATGAATCTGCACGGATCGCGGGGTGCCTCGTCCCGCTGCGCGGTGCGGCGGGCGTCGCCGAGGTGCTCGTGGTCGACGATGAATCGACGGACGGCACGGCCGACGTCGCGCGGTCGCACGGTGCGACGGTGCTGTCGGGCGCGCCGCTCCCCGCCGGCTGGGTCGGCAAGGCGTGGGCCCTGCACCAGGGTGCGGCGGCTGCACGGGGCGAGTGGGTGGTGACCCTCGACGCCGACGCGATCCCCGAACCGCGGCTGCCCGCCGCACTGGTGGCCCGCCTCGAGCGCGACGGCGTACGGGTGGCGACGGCTGCCGGACGGTTCCGCTGCCCGACCGGGCCGTCCCGCTGGCTGCACGCCGCGATGCTGACGACCCTCGTGGTGCGCTTCGGGCCGGCCGGCCGCCGGGGCGGCAGTCCGCTGGCCAACGGCCAGTGCATGGCGATGCGCCGCGACGACCTCGTCGAGCTGCTCGGCGAGGTGCGCGGCTCGACGGTGGAGGACGTGGCGCTCGTGGCGGCGGCCACGCGCCGCGGGTGGCCGACGCGGCTCGTCGATGCGACGCCGATGCTGACCGTGCAGATGTACGACGGCTTCGGCGCGACGTGGCGCGGATGGGGCCGGTCGCTGTCGCTCGCCGGCGCGGTGCGGCCCGCGGCGCTCGCGTGGCACGTGGTGCTCGTCGCGGTGGCGCAGGTGGCGCCCCCCGTCGTGCTGGCGGCGGCGGTCGCGACGGGCGCACCGATCGCGCACGTTGCGCTGCCGTTCGCGCTGTGTGCGGTGCGGCTGGGCACGCTCGCCGGAACGCGGCGCGCCTACGAGCACGGGGGCCCGTGGTACTGGGCGTCGCCGCTCGCCGACGTGGTGGCGTGGTGCAGCCTCGTCGCGGGAGCGGCACGACGCGTGCTGCGGCGACCCGAGCGCTGGCGCGACCGAACCTACGCCTGAGCGCGGCGCCGATCCGCCACGGCCGCCGCGGCGAACCGCAACCCGACGAACGTCATCAGCGCGCCGCTCGCGGCCGTCCGCCACGCGTCCTCGACGACGATCTGGATGAACGGGAACGCGACCACCGCGATGCGCACCGCGCGCACGAACCCGAGGCGAGCGAGCCACGCGCCGCCCAGCAGCGCGATGGCGAGCGCGGCGGCCGCCGGCGCCACGACGACCGTGCCCCCCACCCACGCGAGCACGCTGCGTCCGCCGCGGAAGCGCGCGAACACCGGCCACGCGTGGCCCACCATGCCCGCGAGCGCGACCACGTACCACGCCCACCACGGCAGCCCGAACGCGCGCGCAGCCACGACGGGGAGCGCCGCCTTGACGACGTCGCCGACGAGCACCGGCGCGGCCGCGCGTGCACCGAGCTGCGCCTTTGCGTTCCAGTAGCCGGGGTTGCGGTCGCCGACCGTGCGAAGGTCGGCGGACGACCTGCGCCCCGCGACCAGGTTGGCGACGGGCACCGAGCCCGCGAGGTATGCCGCCGCGACCAGCGCAACGAGTGGGCCGGTCGTCGACACGCGTGCAACTATGGCCGGTCGTGGGCCGCGTCGCGTCGTTTCATCTGTCGCGCTGGCCCGGGGCGGCCGCGGCGCTGTCGAGGCTCGCGCTCGACCGGCGCGCTCTCGCCCGCGTCCCGGGTCTCGAGTTCTGGCGCCTGCTCGGCACCGGCCGCGGCAGCGCGACTGCGCCCGGCGCCGACCTGCGCCGCACGGCGCTCTTCGCGGTGTGGTCGGACGAATCGGCGTGCCGCGAGTTCTGCGCATCGCACCCGCTCGCGCTCGAGTGGCAGGCCGCCGACGAGCACTGGCGCACGATGCTGCGCTCGCGCGGCGGCCACGGCACGTGGCGCGGCCTCGCGGTGCCCGACGTGCTCGAACGGGGCGCCGACTCCGGGCCGCTCGCGGTCGTCACGCGCGCGCACGTGCGCGCCGTCGCATGGCGCCCGTTCGGCCGCGCGGGCAGGCCGGTCGACCAGAGCCTGCGCGGGGCCGACGGGCTGCTCGCGGTGGTGGGGATCGGCGAGGCGCCGCGCGGACGGCTCGGGACGTTCAGCCTGTGGCGCTCGCTGGACGACGCGGTCGCCTGGGCGTCGCACGCAGCCCCGCACCGCGAGGCCGTGCGCCGCACCCGCGCCGAGCGCTGGTACGGCGAGGAGATGTTCGCCCGGTTCGAGCCCTACGCGTCGACGGGCTCGTGGGACGGGCGCGACCCGCTGCGCTGAGCGCGCGGCACGACCGGCAGCAGCATGCCGTACGGCTCGCCGTTGGTGCGATGGTGCGTGCGGTGCGCCTCGGCGAGCCGCTCGAGGCCGGGCAGGCGACGGGTGCTGCGGATGAAGCGGCGGTGGATGTAGAGGTCGTGCACCGCGGCGTACGCGGCGCCGTAGACGGTGATGCCGATGCAGGCCGGCACGAGCACGCCCCAGCCGGCGACGTTGAACCCCGTCGCCATGAGCGCCACCACCACGGCGCCGAATGCGAGCGGAAACACGTCGTTTGCCTCCCACCGCTCGGCGGTGGCTCGGGCCGCGTTGCGGTGGTGGCTGCGGTGCAGGCGCTCGGCGAGCCCGTGCATCAGCCACCGGTGGGCGGCGTACGTGACGGGTTCCATCGCCACGAACGCGACGAGGGCCACGAGCCAAGGCTGCATGGACGGCAACGGTAGTCGGCACACTGTCCGAATGGTCGTGGAGCTCGATCCCGTCGCCATCCTCGCGCTGGACGTTGCGGTCTGGGTGCTCGGCGGCACGGCCATCGGCTGGTGGCACGCGCGCCTGCCCGTCGGGCGGCTGCAGGTACCCGGCCCGTTCACGCGGCTGCGGGCCGCCGAGGCCGGCGGCCGGTTCCACCGGCGGTGGTTCCGCGTGCACCGGTGGAAGGACCTCGTGCCCGATGCCGGGACGTGGTTCGGCGGACTCTCCAAGCGCCGTCTCCCGGACCATGGCGAGGGCGGCTGGCGCCGGTTCGCCGCCGAGAGCCTGCGCGCGGAGCGCGTGCACCTCTGGATGCTCGGCCTGATGCTGCCGCTCGCAGCGTGGAACCCGCCGCGGTGGTGGGCGGTCAACCTCGCCCTGTCGGTCGTCGGCAACGTGCCGTGCATCGTCATCGCGCGGCACAACCGGGCACGGATCGACGCCCTCACCGCCCGCAGGGCGGCATAGCCTCGGACCGACGATGCCGTTCCGTGGTGCGCTGCAGATCCTCCTGTTCGTGACGGCGGTGGTCACGGGCGCGTCGTCGCTGGTCGTCATGATCGCGAGCGAGTCGGCCGCATCGAACCCCGTCCCGACGACGGTGCCCGTGACGACGTCCACGACGACCACGACCATCTACGTCGAGCCATTGATCTACGTCGTCCAGCGCGGCGACACGTTGTTCCGCATCGCCGAGAAGAACCAGGTCGACATGCGGCTCCTGATGGAGATGAACGGCATCAACAACCCCGATGCCCTCGACTACGGCCGCAAGCTGAAGCTGCCGCCGGCGACCGGATTCGTGCCGGCTCCGGTGCCCACGACGATGGCGCCCTGACCCGGGCGTCCGTCGGGTCGGCTCAAGCGCGCGAGCGCTCGGCGAGGTCGGCGAGCTCGCCGATGATGCGCGACACGTCGTAGTCCTTCGGCGTGTAGACGGCGGCGACACCGAGTCCGCGCAGCCGCGCGGCATCGTGCTCGGGCACGATGCCCCCCACCACGACGGGTGCCTCCACCCCCTCGGCGCGCAGGCGTTCGATCACCTCGGGCACGAGCTGGAGGTGCGATCCCGACAGGATCGAGAGTCCGACGAGGTCGGGGTCCTCGTCGCGCGCCGACGCGGCGATCTGCTCCGGCGTCAGGCGGATGCCGGCGTAGACGACCTCGAACCCCGCGTCGCGCGCGGCGACCGCGATCTGCTCGGCGCCGCTCGAGTGGCCGTCGAGCCCGGGCTTCGCGACGAGCAGCCTCGGCGGACCGCCCGGCAGGCGCTGCAGCCGTTCGGCGAGCGCCGCGAGGTCGTCGCTGCGCCGGCCCAGCGCGGCACCGACGCCGGTCGGCGCGCGGTACTCGCCGAACACCTCGCGCAGCGCGCCGCCCCACTCGCCGGTCGTGCCGCCCGCGCGGGCGAGCTCGATCGACGCGGCGACCACGTTGCCGCGCCCACGTGCCGCGTCGCGCAGCCCATCGAGCGCCCGTGCGACGGCTGCTCCGTCGCGCGACGACCGCCAGCGCTCGACGTCGGCGACCATCTCGGCCTCGACGGCGGGGTCGACCTCGAGGATCTGGTCGCTCCCCGACAGCGGCGAGGGCTCCGACTCGGTGAAGCGGTTGACGCCGATCACCGTGCGCCCTCCCGACTCGATCTGGCGCGTCCGCTCGACCATCGAGCGGACCAGCTGCCCCTTCATCTCCTCGACGCACGCGTACGCACCGCCCCGGGCCACGATGCCCTCGATCTCCGTCCACGCCTCGTCGGCGAGCTCGGCGGTGCGGGCCTCGACCACCTTCGAGCCGTCGAGGATGTCGCCGTGCTCCAGCAGGTCGGTCTCAAAGGCCAGCACCTGCTGCATCCGCAGCGACCACTGCTGGTCCCACGGTCGCGGCAGTCCCATCGCCTCGTTCCACGCGGGCAACTGGATGCTGCGCGCGCGGGCCGAGCGCGAGAGCGTCACCCCGAGCATCTCGAGGACGATCCGCTGGACGTTGTTCTCCGGCTGCGACTCGGTGAGGCCGAGCGAGTTGACCTGCACGCCGTATCGAAAGCGCAGCGCGCGCTCGTCCGTCACGCCGTAGCGCTCGCGGCCGATCCGCTCCCACAGCGCGCAGAACGCACGCATCTTGCACGCCTCCTCGACGAAGCGGATGCCGGCGTTGACGAAGAACGACATCGACGCGAACACCTGCGCGAACCGGTCCGGTTCGACCGATCCGCTCGCGCGCACCGCGTCCAGCACGTCGATCGCATTCGCGAGCGAGTAGGCGATCTCCTGCACCGGCGTCGCGCCGACCTCCTGCAGGTGGTAGGAGCAGACGTTCATGGGGTTCCACTTCGGCGCGTGCTCCGCACACCATGCGATCGTGTCGACGATCAGCCGGCGCGACGCCCCGGGCGGGAGGATGTAGGTGCCGCGGGAGAGGTACTCCTTCAGCAGGTCGTTCTGGACGGTGCCGCGCAGCGAGGACGCCGCGACCCCCTGCTCCTCCGCGTGCGCGACGTAGAGCGCCAGGAGCCACGGTGCGGTGGCGTTGATCGTCATGGACGTGTTCATGTCGCCCGGCGGAATGCCGTCGAGCAGGGTGCGGACGTGCCCCAGGTGGGCCACCGGCACGCCGACCTTGCCCACCTCGCCCCGCGCGAGGACGTGGTCGGGGTCGTACCCCGTCTGGGTCGGGAGGTCGAAGGCGATCGACAGGCCGGTCTGGCCCTTCGACAGGTTCAACCTGTAGAGCGCGTTCGACGCGCGGGCCGTGGAGTGCCCGGAGTACGTGCGCATCATCCACGGGTCGTCGCGCCGCATGGGCACAGGCTACGAGTCGACGAGGGAGGGGAGGCGACGGAGGTACTCGTGGCGCGGGACGGTCGCGACCCCCAGCGACTCGAGGTGCGGCGTCGCCCACTGCACGTCGATCAGCGACGGACCGTCGTCGGACATCAGGGACGCGAGGTGCACGAGGGCGACCTTCGACGCGTCGCGCTCGAGGTGGAACATCGACTCGCCGGCGAAGAGCCGTCCGATCCGCACGCCGTACAGCCCGCCGACGAGGCGCCCCGTGTCGTCGCGCGCCTCGACGCTGTGGGCCCAGCCCAGTTCGTGCAGCCGGACGTATGCGTCGAGGATCGCCGTGGTGATCCACGCCCCGCGGCGGGGCTGCACGGCACACTGGGTCACCACGTCGGCGAACGACTGGTCGACGGTGACGGTCCAGCGCCGCGCGCTGCGCCGCAGCGACCTCGTCACGCGGAGCTCGCCGGGCACGAGCACGCCGCGCTCGACCGGCGACCACCATCCCATGACGTCCTCCCGCCGCCGGGCGTTCTGTGCGCCGCGGGGTGGCGAGCTGAACGAGCCGCTGCGCGGCTCGTTCAGCGGCCTGCGACGAGGCGAGCTGAAGGAGCCGCTGCGCGGCTCGTTCAGCGGCCTGCGACGAGGCGAGCTGAAGGAGCCGCTGCGCGGCTCGTTCAGCGGCATAGGGAAGATCCCGTTCCGGTACGCCTCGATGAGCGTCGACGGTTCGAGGTCGGCGCCGGTGGCCACGAGGTCGGCCTCGGGCATGTCGTCGACAGTGGGGAACGTCCACTGGCACGGCGGCACCGGCCGTGGCGCGCGCCACCATCCACCGGATACGTGGCCGTGCTCCATGGCGGCGTTCAGTACGAGTAGAAGCCCTGCTTCGTCTTGCGTCCGAGCTTCCCCTCCGCCACGAGCGCGCGCAGCGCGGGTGCAGGCTCCATTGCGGGATCGCCGAAGCCCCGGTGCAGTGCACCGAGGATGCTCACGGCGACGTCGAGTCCCACGAGGTCGAGCAGTTCGAAGGGGCCCATCGGATGGTTGCAGCCGCCCTTCATCGCAGCGTCGATGTCGGGCATCGACGCGGTGCCGGCCTCGAGCATCCTCACCGCGGAGTTGAGGTACGGGAAGAGCAGCGCGTTGACGATGAAGCCGGGGCGGTCGAGCACGTGCACGGGCTCCTTGCCGCACCGGCGGGCGAAGGACTCGGCGGTGGCGACGGTCTCGTCGGAGGTCGACGCAGCGCGCACCACCTCGACGAGCGGCATCGTCGTCGCGGGATTGAAGAAGTGGATGCCGACCGTCCGTCCCGGCCGGCCGGAGCGCTGGGCGAGCGCCTCGACGGAGAGCGTGCTCGTGTTCGTCGCGACGATCGCCTGGGGCTTCAGCACCGCGCCGAGCTCCGCCACGAGCCCGAGCTTCGCGTCGAGGTCCTCGACGATCGACTCGATCACCACGTCGCACTGCTCGAGCTGCACGATGCTCGTCGTGGTGCGCACCCGCGACAACGCGGCGTCCATGTCGTCCTGCGCGAGCTTCTGCTTCGCCACCTGCCGCGCCATGCTGGCCGTCATCGTCGCGACCAGCTTCGCGTTCGAGTCGTCGCTGCGTCCGCGCACGATGACCGGCAGTCCGGCGCGGGCTGCAACCTCGGCGAGACCGGCACCCATGGTGCCCGACCCGCAGATTCCGACCGTGAGACGTTCGTCCGGCATGGGTCGACGCTAGTGGGTCGTCGCGCGCTCGCCGGAGGGACCATGGGTATCGTGCGGTCCGTGGAGCGCGCGGTGGTGCTGCAGGGTGGCGGACCCTTCGTCGCGAACGACGACCTTGACGCGGGGCTCCTTCGCGGCCTCGCTGGTCCCGTCGCCGTGCTGCCCACCGCGGACGCCTTCGAGCGTCCGGGCGATCTCGTGCGGACGGCGGAGGAGTGGGGCACCCGTCACGGCGCCGACGTGGTGCCGTGCCCCGTCTTCGTCCGCACCGACGCACTCGACGAGTCGAACGCCCGGATCATCCGCGAGGCGGCCGCCGTCTGGGTCGTCGGCGATTCCCCGATCCACCTGCGCTCGACCGTGATGCACACGCCCGTGTTCGAGGCGATCGCGGCGTGCCCGCTGGTGGTGGCGGTGGCGGGCAGTGCGGCGGCGCTGTGCGACCCGATGGTCGATCCCCGTGGCGGCGCCTTTGCGCTCGGTCTCGGGCTCGTGCGTGGGCTCGCCCTCATCACCGAGTCCGAGCGGTGGGGACGCGAGCGGTTGCAACGGTCGCTGCACCTCGCGAACACCCCCGTGGTCGAGCTGCCGACCGGCTCGGCGCTCGTGCGGCGAAACGGATCGTGGACCGTGCACGGAGCGGCCACCGTGCACGGCGACCTGCCAGCCGCCTGACGAACCTCGTCGGGGCTAGGGGCCCTCGATGATGCGCACCGACTCGATGACGATCGGCTGCAGCGGCGGCACGCCGTTCGCGTTCGGGTTGCCGGCCTTGTCGAGCTCGGGGAGTGTCGTGTCGAGGCCGTCGGTGACGCGGCCGAAGAGCGTGTAGTCGGGCGGGAGGTTGACGCCCGTCGCGCCGGTGATGACGAAGAACTGGCTGCCGTTGGTGTCCGGTCCGGCGTTGGCCATGGCCACGCCGCCGATCGCGTACGCGCCGGTCTTCGGGAGCTCGTCGTCGAACTGGTACCCGGGGCCGCCGGATCCGGTGCCGGTCGGGTCGCCGCACTGCACCATGAACCCGGGGATGGCCCGGTGGCAGGAGGTGCCGTCGAAGTAGCCGTAGCGGGCGAGGACGACGAAGTTGTTGACGGTCTTCGGCGCGGCCTTGGCGTCGAGCTCGATCGTGTACTGCCCGAGGTTGGTCGTCACGACCGCGACGTAGGACCCGCCCTCGTCGATGCACATGGGGGGCGCCTGCTCGAAGCTACCGGCGCGCTCCTCCGAGCCGTCGGTCGCGGGGCACGGCGTCTCGCCGGTGATGGCGCGGCCGGCGATGGTCGTGGTCGTGGTGTCCGGCGCGACGGTCTCGCCCGGCGCGACGGTTCCGTCGGCGGGGGCCTCGACGGATGTGTCGGACACGAGCACGTCGTTCGACGACTCCCACGGCCTGGCGAGCAGCGCGACGACGCCCACGACGACGATCACGAGCGCGCCGACCCTGGTCACGATGCGGCGGATCCGCCTGCGCTTCTTCATGCGGTCGATCGTGTCGCGCCGGAGCCGGCGGTTCTCCTTCTGACGCATGCGCTTGTCGGTTCCCATGGCGCACCGAGGATACCCGCGCTCCGCCGTGCAGGACTAGCGTGGCGAATCTGTGGGTCTCGTCGTGCAGAAGTTCGGCGGCACGTCGGTGGCCGACCCCGATCGGATGCGCAGGGTCGCCCGTCACGTGGCCGATACGAGGGCCGGGGGCGACGGCGTCGTGGTCGTGGTGTCGGCGATGGGCAAGGCGACGGACAACCTGCTCGGCCTCGCCCGGCAGGTGTCGGCGAACCCCAGCGGGCGCGAGCTCGACATGCTGCTCACCACCGGCGAGCGGATCTCGAGCGCGCTGCTCTGCATGGCCCTGCTCGACCTCGGGTGCGACGCGGTCAGCTTCACGGGCAGCCAGGTGGGCATCATCACCGACACGTCGCACACGAAGGCGAAGATCCTCGAGATCAAGGGCGACCGGGTGCGCGAGGCCATCGCGCAGGGCAAGGTCGCGGTCGTCGCGGGCTTCCAGGGCGTCAGCACCGCCAAGGAGGTGACGACGCTCGGCCGCGGCGGCAGCGACACCACGGCGGTCGCCCTCGCGGCCGCGCTGCGGGCCGACTCCTGCGAGATCTACACGGACGTGACCGGGGTGTTCAGCGCCGATCCGCGGATGGTGCCGCGCGCGCGCAAGCTGCCGTGGCTGAGCTTCGATGAGATGCTCGAGATGGCGGGAGCGGGCAGCAAGGTGCTCGCACTGCGCTCGGTGGAGTTCGCGAGGAACCACGGCGTGCCGATCCACGTGCGGTCCAGCTTCACGTGGGAACCGGGGACGTGGGTGTCCGGCGACGAGGGGAGGAGAGCGATGGAGGAACCGATCATCTCGGGGGTGGTGCACGACGTCGGCGAGTCGAAGATGACGCTGCTCGGCGTGCCCGACCGCCCCGGCGTCTCGGCGCTGCTCTTCGAGTCGCTCGCGCACGCCAACGTCAACGTGGACATGATCGTGCAGAACACGTCGGTCGACGGCACGACCGACATCTCCTTCACCCTGCCCGCCGGCGACGTCGCGGTTGCGCAGCCGATCCTCGAGCGGGTCGGGGCGGAGGTCGGGGCGAAGGGCGTCGACACCGACGCGCAGATCGCGAAGCTGTCGCTGGTGGGCGCGGGCATGAAGACGAGCCCCGGCGTCGCGGCGCGGATGTTCCGGGTGCTCGCCGACCACGGCGTCAACATCGAGATGATCTCGACCAGCACCATCCGCATCTCCGTCGTCGTGGAGCGCTCCATGCTCGACACGGCGATCGTCGCGCTGCACGCGGCGTTCGGGCTCGATGCCGACTCCGACTACTCGGCCCCGCTGCCGGAGCGCACGTAGTGGCCGATTCCGACCGTCGCAGGTCGCAGTTCGTGCCCTGGCGGAGCGCCGGCAACCGCACCGACTCGGGACTCACCGCCGACGAGGTCGTCGCGAGCACGGGATGGGTGTTCGACAACAGGCGGGGCGCGTCGCTCGAGCAGTTCGTCGAGACGGGGCGCCGCGAGGTGGCGCGCTACCTCGACCAGTTCGGCCTCGGACCGGAGCGCACCAGGGACATGGCGCTGCTGGAGATCGGCAGCGGCATCGGGCGGATGACGGCTGCGTTCACCGGGCGGTTCGGCTCGGTGTGCGCGGCGGACATCGACGCGGCCTTCCTCGAGCGCTGCCGCGAGACCGTGTCGCGCCACGGGCGGCCCGAGCGGTTGCGCACGCTGCACCTCTCGGACGGACGCTCGGTCCCGCTGCCCGACCGGTCCGTCGACGTCGCGTTCTCCTACATCACCCTGCAGCACTGCGAGCGCAGCGACGCGCTCGCGCTGGTGGACGAGGCGATCAGGGTGTCGCGCGGCACGGTGCTGCTCAACTTCCGGTCGTGGGTGCGCAGCGACGTGCTGCTCGTGCCGCTGGGGTGGCTGGTGCGGCGGCTGTGGCGCGTGCCGGTGGTGGGCCGCCGCGTGTCGCTGATGCGCTTCGCGACGCGCCTGGGCTGGCAGGCGAACCGGCTCTCGCCCGACGAGGTCGTGGCGCACCTGCGCGCGACGCCCGCGTCGTCGGCCCGCATCCGGAGCATCGCCGTGCGGCACTCGCACCGCAAGGTCCGCACCGTGCACCACGAGGGTGTCGACGTCGGGCCGATGAAGCGCGTGAACCGCAGCCACTGGTGGCTCGTCGTCGAGGTGGCGTGACGAGGATCTCGCTCGGCCGCATCCGCGAGGCGGCCGCGGGGATCGACCCGGTGTTCCTCGGGTCGCCGCAGTACGAGTGCGAACCGCTGTCGCACGCGCTCGGTGCGCGCCTGCAGCTGAAGGTCGAGGTGCTCAACCCGATCCGCAGCTTCAAGGGCCGCGGTGCGCACTGGTTCGTCGCCGGCGCGCCCGACGGCGAGCTGGTCTGCGCGACGGCGGGCAACTTCGGGCAGGCCATGGCGCACGCGTGCCGCGCCGCAGGTCGGCCGCTCGTCGTGTTCGCCGCGACGTCGGCGAACCCGATGAAGATCGCGAGGATGCGCGCTCTCGGTGCCGACGTCCGCCTCGACGGCGCGAACTTCGACGAGGCGAAGGCCGCCGCGAAGCGCCATTGCGGGGCGACGGGCGCGACGTTCGTGGAGGACGGCAGGGACCCGGCCGTCACGGAGGGCGCGGGCACCATCGGGCTCGAGATGAGCGGGCGCGGCGGGATCGACTCGGTGGTGGTGCCATTGGGCAATGGGGCGCTCATCAGCGGCGTCGGGCGGGCGGTCCGCGACCTCCTCCCCGGCGTGCGCGTCGTGGGCGTGTGCAGCGAGGGCGCGGACGCGATGCACGCGTCGTGGCGGGCGGGACGCGCCGTGTCGCGCGACGAGGTGCGGACGGTGGCGGACGGCATCGCGGTGCGCGTGCCGGTCCCCGAGGCCCTCGACGACATGCGCGACACGGTCGACGACGTCGTCCTCGTGTCGGAGGAGTCGCTGCTCGAGTCGGTGCGCCTGCTGCACGCGCACGCGGGGCTCGTCACCGAGCCCGCCGGCGTTGCCGGCGTCGCGGCGCTGCTCGAGCACCCGGAACTGCGCACCGGCAGGCCGTCGACGATCGTGTGCGGCGGCAACCTCGCACCCGACCTCGGGGCCCGCCTGCTGGTGCACGGGTAGCCTCCACCGCCATGCGGGTGGGCATCGTCGGGGCGACGGGCATGGTGGGCGGCGTGATGCGCGCGCTCCTCGCCGAGCGCCGGTTCCCCGTCGACGAGCTGCGCTGCTTCGCCTCCCCGAGGTCGGCCGGCCAGGTGATCGAATGGGAGGACCGGCGGATCACGATCGAGGACGCGGCCGAGGCGGATCCGTCCGGGCTCGACGTCGCGCTGTTCTCGGCGGGCGCGACGACCTCGCGCGCACTCGCCGCGCGCTACGCGGCCGCGGGTGCGACGGTCGTCGACAACTCGTCCGCGTGGCGCATGGATCCGGACGTGCCGCTGGTGGTGGCCGAGGTGAACCCGGGCGACGTGCGCGACGCGCGCAAGGGGATCGTCGCGAACCCCAACTGCACGACGATGGCGGCGATGCCGGTGCTGAAGCCGCTGCACGACGCGGCGGGGCTCGTGCGGCTCGTCGCGAGCACGTACCAGGCGGTCAGCGGCGGCGGACTCGCCGGCGTGGACGACCTGTCGCGCCAGGCCGCCGCCACCGCGGAGCGCGCCTCCGAGCTGACGTACCACGGCGCCGCGCTCGAGTTCCCTCCCGCGCACAAGTTCGCCGACACGATCGCGTTCAACGTGCTGCCGCTCGCCGGTTCGCTGGTCGACGACGGGTCGGGCGAGACCGACGAGGAGCAGAAGCTCCGCAACGAGAGCCGCAAGATCCTGCACATCCCCGACCTCGCGGTGTCGGGCACGTGCGTGCGCGTGCCGGTGTTCACGGGCCATTCGCTCAGCATCAACGCCGAGTTCTCCCGGCCGATCTCGCCGGACGAGGCGGTGGAACTGCTCCGAGGCGCGCCGGGCGTGCAGCTCGCGGACGTGCCGACGCCGCTCGGAGCCGCCGGCCGCGACCCGAGCTACGTCGGGCGCATCCGACGCGATGCGAGCGTGCCGGACGGGCGCGGCCTGTCGCTGTTCGTCTCGGGCGACAACCTGCGCAAGGGTGCCGCGCTGAACGCCATCCAGATCGCGGAGCTCCTCGCGTGAGTGGTGCAGCGCTGCGGCAGCGGCGCTGAACGCCATCCAGATCGCGGGGCTCCTCGCCTCGGTCGGCCCCGCGGAGCCGGCGGGTAGCGTGGCCCGCATGGCTACGTCTGCGATCGTGATGTCCGACCTCCTCCCGCGCGTGCGAGCGCGCTCGGCGGTGCTCGTCCTCGGTGGCGCGCTGCTCACCGCGGCGCTCGCACAGGTCGAGATCCCGCTCGGCTTCACGCCGGTCCCGCTCACCCTGCAGACGTTCTCGGTGCTGCTCGTCGGCGCAGTCCTCGGTGCCCGCCTCGCCGCGGCGTCGATGGGCCTGTACTGGGCGATGGGGCTCGTCGGCCTGCCGTTCTACGCGGGCGGCTCCGGCGGGTGGGACGCCGGCACCGGCGCGACGCTCGGCTACCTCGTGGGCTTCGTCGCGGCCGCGGCCGCGGTGGGCGCGCTCGCCGAGCGCCGCCAGGACCGGTCCTTCGCGACGTCGCTGCCGGCGATGCTGCTGGGTTCGGCGATCGTCTACGCGCTGGGCAGCGCCTGGCTGAGCATCGAACTGGGCCTGCCGCTCGCCACGGGCGAGCGCAACGCCATTTCCCTGGGCGTCGCGCCGTTCCTCGTCGGCGACGCCATCAAGGCGGTCGCCGCCGCCGCGTGCACGTCGGGCGCATGGGCGGCCATCGGCGGCCGCGCCGACCGCGGCGCCTGACCGTTCAGCGGGTGCGCTCGAGCTCGTAGAGCGCGACGCCACCCTTCTTCGCGACCCACAGTCCTGCGCCGGCCTGCACGAAGTGCCGGCCGAGCCGCGAGCGGTACCACTCGCCGGTGCGCGCGTGCACGTCCATGTCCGTCGCGCCGCGGTCGACGACCCGCCGGAGGTCGTCGGCGGTCGGCGCCTCGAGGTACAGCACGTGGCGCGTGGCGCGGGCGAGGTTGGCGATCGCCCGGGCGGCGCGACGGTCGTCGAGGTAGTGCAGCACGCCGTGGCACACGACGAGGTCGTACGGCCGCCCCGGCGCCCACTCGGCGATGTCGCGCCGCTGGTGCCCGTATTCGCGGCAGGCGTGCTCGCTGACGTCGACCGACGCGATCCGCACGTCCGGGTGCTGGTCGCGGTACCAGTCGCGCCACCATCCGGGGCCGGCCCCGACGTCGAGCACCGAGCGCACGGGCACGTCCCACCACGCGCACATCGCGTGCACCGCCGAGGCGAGCGTGGCGACGCTCCTCCGGTCGTGCACGGGGTTGCTGGAGTAGAAGCGCCGGTAGTACGAGGCGTCGAATTCCGTGCGCGGCACGGGTGACGGTGTAGCAGGTCGGGCGTTACGCTCGCCCGCACCCGATCGAAAGGTGCGCCCGCGCGATGATCGTCGCCGCCATCCAGATGCAGATGTCGACGGCGACGGCGGAGAACGTCGCCACCGCCGAGCGGCTCGTCCGTGAGGCCGCGTCGCGCGGGGCGGGCGTCGTGCTGCTGCCCGAGCTGTTCGAGGGCCACTACTTCTGCAAGGACCAGCGGGCCGAGGACCTCGACCGCGCGGTGCCGATCGACGGGCACCCGACGATCGGGCGCTTCCAGTCCGTGGCCCGCGAGCTCGGCGTGGTGCTGCCCATCAGCGTGTACGAGCGGGCGAACAACGCGCTGTTCAACACCGTCGCCATGCTCGACGCCGACGGGGCGCTGCTCGGCACCTACCGCAAGAGCCACATCCCCGACGGACCCGGGTACACCGAGAAGTACTACTTCAGCCCGGGCGACACCGGGTTCCGCGCGTGGCGCACCGCGCACGGCGTCATCGGCGTCGGCATCTGCTGGGACCAGTGGTTCCCCGAGGCGGCGAGGGCGATGGCGCTCCTGGGCGCGGAACTGCTCCTCTACCCGACGGCGATCGGCAGCGAGCCGCCGAATCCGTCGTGGGACTCGTCGGGGCACTGGCAGCGCGCGATGCAGGGGCACGCCGCGTCGAACCTCGTGCCCGTGGTGGCGGCGAACCGGTTCGGGCGCGAGGTGGGCGCCGTCACCGAGATCACGTTCTACGGGTCGTCGTTCATCGCCGACGCCACGGGTGCGAAGGTCGCCGAGGCCGGGCGCGAGGGTGAGGCGATCCTGACGGCAGAGTTCGACCTCGTGGCCCTGCGCGCGATGCGGACGGCGTGGGGGTTGTTCCGCGACCGCCGGCCCGACCTGTACGGACCGCTGCTGACGCTCGACGGTCGCGGGGGGACGGCGTCGCGCCCGTGAACCCCGTGATGCCCGGCGAGTTCGCCCCCCACGAGCGGACCGTGATCGCCTGGCCCGCGCGCGACGAGCTGTGGGGGCCGCTGCTCGTCGAGGCGAAGCGCGCGCACGCGGCGCTCGCCCGCACGGTGTCGGCGTTCGAGCCCGTGACGATGATCGCGAACCCGGGCAGCGCCGAGGAGGCCGCGGAGGCGTGCGGACCGACGGTCGACGTGCTCGAGCTGCCGATCGACGATTCGTGGTTCCGCGACACCGGGCCGATCTACGTGCGCGACGGATCGGGCGTCGTCGCGGGCCTGTGGACGTTCAACGGGTGGGGCGGCAAGTACGTGCCGCACGACCGCGATGCGCAGGTGGGGCGCCGCTGGGCGGAGGTCGCGGGGCACCGGACGCGCCGCATCGACATGGTGCTCGAGGGCGGCTCGGTGACCGTCGACGGCGGCGGCTGGCTGGCGACGACCGAGCAGTGCCTGCTCAACCCGAACCGCAACCCGTCGCTCTCGCGCGCGCAGATCGAGGACCGCCTGCGCGCGGAGCTCGGCGCGCGCGACGTGCTGTGGCTCGAGCACGGCTTGACGATGGACGACGACACCGACGGCCACGTCGACAACGTGGCGGCCTTCGTCGCGCCGGGCGTGCTCCTGGTGCAGGGCTGCGCCGACCGGTCGCTCGACGACCACGCGCGGCTGGCGGCGAATGCCGGGCGCGCCCGATCGGCCGGACTGGTCGTGCGCGAGGTGCCGGTGCTGCCCGTCATCGAGGTTGCCGGCCGGACCGTGCAGGCGCCGTACCTGAACTTCTACCTGTGCAACGGCGGAGCGATCGTGCCGGTGAGCGGGCACCCTGACGACGACGAGATGCTCGGGCTGCTCGCGGAGTACCTGCCGGACCGCGAGGTCGTCGGCCTCGAGGTGGGGGGAACCCTCGCCTATGGCGGCGGCGGCATCCACTGCGTGACGCAGCAGGTGCCGGCGGCAGCGGGCTGAACGGTCAGACGGGCGCGTCGATCGGCCGTCGCGGCAGCACCTCGGGCGGCAGGGAGCGCGCGAGGTCGTCCAGCAGGTCGTCGCGCAGTGCGCGCCGTGCGGGGTCGTCCCACAGGTTGACCCGCTGCAGCGGGTCGTTCGCGAGGTCGTAGAGCTCGCCCTCGCCCCTGTGGTTCATCGTGCCGTCGAGCGCGGCGGTGCACGTCCACCCGTCGCGGTGGATCGTGCGCAGGCGGACGATCTTGCCGAAGAGCGCGCTGTCCCACTCGGTGAGCACGCGCTCGTGCCCCAGCTCGGCCGCCTCGGCGTCGTCGAGCGGCAGGCGCGGCGCCTCGGTGAACGGCGGCTGCGGCAGCCCGGCGATGTGCGCGAACGTGGATGCCAGCGAGACGAGGCCCACCGGGGCGGTGACGCGTGCGGGCACGGTGCCCGCCGACGGTGCGGGCGCCCACACGAGCGGCAGCCGCATCAGCGAGTCGACGTGGTACGGGCCCTTGAACAGCAGGCCGTGGTCGCCCTGGAACTCGCCGTGGTCGGTGGTGAAGAGGACGTCGACGTCCTGCGACCAGCCACGGGCGTCGATCGCGCGCAGCACGCGGGCCAGTGCCTCGTCGATGAGCTCGTTCTCGACGTGCACGAGCGCGTTCACCTCGCGCACCTGGTCGGCGGTCAGCGTCGCGGGCACCCAGCGGGCGGGGGCCTCGTAGTTCGAGACGAACGTGCCGTCGTACCAGGCTCGCCAGTGGCGCAGCTTGCCGTCGAGGTTGCGCTCGCGCTCCGCGGGGTCGTCGATCCAGCCCTCCGGCAGGTCGAGGTCGCGCCACGCGACGCGGCCGAGCTCGGACTGCGGCGGATCCCACGGGTGGTGCGGGTCGGGGAAGCTCATCCAGCAGAACCAGTCGCGGTCGGCGGGCAGCGAGTCGAGCCACGCGATCGTGCGGTCGGCTACCCACTCGGTGTGGTACCAGTCGCGCGGAATCGCATTGTGCTTCACCTGCGGGGCGCCGGTGTCGCCACCGCCCTCGGCGTTCACCTGCAGCTCGCGGTCGACGACCGGGTAGTAGCTGAACGCGTGCTCGGGATGGTGCTCGCGCAGCCACTGCGAGTAGTGGAGCGGCCCGGCCGCGCCGTGCGTGGCCAGCTCCATGTGCGAAAAGCCGCGGTGCGGCGGCGAGAGCTCCGTGCGCCGCTCCGAGCCGATCCGGCCCTCGGTGAAGCGCAGGAACGGGTCGAGCACCGGCTCGAAGTGGGCCTTGCCGATGAGGGCGGTGGCGTAGCCGGCGCCGTGCAGCACCGAGGCGATGCTCGGCGCACCGTCCGGCAGCGGCACGCCGTTCATCCAGACGCCGTGCGTCGAGACGTGCTGGCCGGTGATCATCGTGGCGCGGGACGGCATGCACACCACGTTCTGCGGGTGCGCGCGGTCGTACACCGTGCCCCGCGCAGCGAGCGCGTCGATGGCGGGCGTGCGCGCGATGCGGCCGCCGTTGCAGCCGAGCGCGTCGTAGCGCTGCTGGTCGGTCGTGACGAACAGGATCTTGCGCCCCATGCCTACCCCTCGTAGATCTCCTGCAGCCGCCGCAGCGCCTGCCCCGCCGCACCGCCGATCGGCAGTGCCAGCACCTCGGGCTCCATGTCGGTCGAGTACGACACCAGGCAGCGGTCCGGTCCGTCCTCGACCACGTCCACCGTCGCGAGGTGGAACGTGACGAGCGGGTTGTTCACGATGCGGTACTGGAAACGGCGGAGGTCGTGGTCGAGCGTGACGATGTCCTCCTCGAAGGTGATGCCGGACGGCAGCGTCACCCAGCGCTTGGCGCCCTCCACGCGCGTCGAGGCCACGGGGAACCACTCGTGCAGCCGCTCGGGCGCGCCGACCAGCTCCCAGACGTCGGCTGCGGATCGGCGGATGAACTGCGTGCGGCGCACCGATCCCACGCCGCTCAACCTACCGAGCCGTCGTCGCCGGAGCCGCCCCAGGCGATCGTCCCGCGCCCGTGCGACCCGAGGAACGCGTCGATGCGAGAGAACGGCCGCGATCCGAGGAAGCCGTTCGACGCCGACAACGGCGAGGGGTGCGCCGACTCGACGACCAGGTGGTGCGCGGCGACGAGCGGCTTCTTCCGTCGCGCGGCGGCGCCCCACAGCACGAACGCCACGGGCTCGGGCCGTGCGGACACGAGGCGGATCACCGCATCGGTGAACGTCTCCCATCCCTGTCCCTGGTGCGAGGCGGCGGCTCCCGCGCGCACGGTGAGCGTCGCATTGAGCAGCAGCACGCCCTGCGCGGCCCAGTGCGCGAGGTTGCCGTGCCGCGGTACGGGCACGCCGAGGTCGTCGCGCAGCTCGGCGAAGATGTTGCGCAGCGACGGCGGGATCGGCGTGCCGCGCCGCACGGAGAACGCGAGGCCGTGCGCCTGCCCGGGGCCGTGGTAGGGGTCCTGTCCGAGGATGACCGCGCGCACCGAGGGCAGCGGCGTCAGGCGCAGCGCGGCGTAGGTGTCGGGCTCGGGGGGATAGACCTCGTGGCGGCGCCGCTCGTCGGCGACGAACTCCTGCAGCAGCGCGAAGTAGGGCTTCGCCATCTCGTCGCGCAGGGCGAGCATCCACTCGCTCGGCACGGACTAGCCGCCGATCGTGCGGTACGCGCGCTCGACCGGACCGGTGCCGTGCACGCGCGCCCACCACGCCGCCGTCGCGAGCGCGGGGACCAGGTACGCAGCCGAGAGCACGAGCGCGGCGGTCGCGCTCTCGCGCGGCACGACCGCCAGCCAGTCGACGAAGAAGTGGAAGAAGAACACGTGCCCGACGTACATCGACAGCGACATCCGCCCGGCGCGCGCCAGCGGCCCGTCGCGGCGGAGGGCCGCGGTGACGGCCAGGAGGGCCAACAGCGCCGTCGCGCCCGCCGACGCGGTGAACAGCACCCCGCGGTCGTAGGGGTCGGTCGAGAGCGCGGTGCGCACGAGCACGGCGGCGCCGCCGTCGCCGTCCGGCCGGACGAACGTGCGCAGCGTGACGACGGCGACGAGCACGGCGACCGCGGCGACCGCTGCCCGCCGCCGCCACGCGTCGATGGTGCCGAGGTGCCGGCCCACGAGGATGCCGAGGCAGAGGAACGCGAGCCACGGCAGCAGTGGATGGGTGTAGTCGACGACGGTGCGCAGCAGCAGGTTGCGCGGGCCGTCCGGCTTCGGCGACAGCCACGCGGTGGAGTGGCCGTCGAGCTCGCGCCAGGTGCGCCACAGCTCGATCGCCGCCGCCGCCAGAGCGGCGAGTGCGCCGATCGCGACCACGCGCCGCGTCGACCAGCAGCAGATCAACGCTGCGACGACGAAGTAGGCGCCGTAGAAGAACAGGATCGTGCCCGGCCACACCCAGTTCAGCACCGCACCGGCGCCGTAGAGCAGGAGTCCGCGCCGCAGCAGCACGATCCTCCGCCGTGCGAGGTCGGCGCGTCCCCACGCGAAGAGGCTCACGCCGATGCCCGCGACGAGCACGAACGTGGCGGCGAACCGCGTGGTCAACGGACCGGTCAGCGGATTGATGGTCCGCTCGAGCAGCGAGGGATCGACGGGTCGCCACGCGAGGCCCGGGTTCAGGTAGGCGTGGTAGTTCATCGCCACCACGCCGGCGATGGCAATGGCGCGCACCGCGTCGACGCCCGGCACGCGGCCCGGCGCAGCCGCAGTCACGACCATTCGACGACGTCGGGGTGCGAGCGGGTGAGCGGCAGCTGTGCGTCGAGCAGGTCGCCCGGCTCGGGGCACGGTCCGCCGTCGGCGACGACGAGCATCGAGGTGTGCATGTGCGGGGGCTCGATCAGGGGGAGCCGGCGCCGTGCGAAGTGGAAGGGGCTCCGGCCGTCGCCGTCGGGAAATGCGCCGTGGCTCGTGCCGGCGCCCGCAAGCACGATCGTCGAGCCGTCGGGCACCTCCGAGAGCCGGTAGCCCGCACGCCCCGACGCGCCGCGGTGCACGTCGAGCACGTCGGCCGCGAGGTGCAGCATCGACTTGTCGCCGAGCCACAGGCCGGTGCCCAGCCGCGTGCGGATCTCGCGCCGGGGGTGGTCGCGCCGCAGTGCCGCCGCAGACTCGGCCGACAGGTGGCTCACGTACAGCGGGAGGTCGCCATCGGTGCGCCCGATCCATGCCGACACCTCGTCGGCGCGGGAGGCGTCGTCGCCGTCGAGCGGCAGGTGCAGCGACCACGCGACGGGTTCGAGTCCCGCGCCGGCAGCCGCTGCACGGAGGTCGTCGACGTCGCCGGGAGCCGCGCCGTAGCGCTGCATCGACGAGCGCAGCTTCACCGCGACGCGGCCGTGCCAGCCCGCCTCCGCCAGCACCTGCACGTGCCACGTCGAGCCGACGGTGAGGACGGCGTGGTCCGGCACGTCGGCGGCGGGAATGCCGGGTCCGAGCGGCGTGAGGACGTGGACGTCGTGCGTCGGCGGCACGTGGCGCGCCTCGAACACCGATCCGACGGCGACGGTGCCCGACAGTCCGAGCGCGTGCGCGCACAGCAGGGGTATGCCGAAGCCGTATCCGTTGCCCTTCACGACGGGCACGAGTCCGGGGTGGGCGGCCGCCGTGCGCTCGATGTGGGCGAGCCAGGCGGCGCGGTCGACCTGCAGCCGCAGCGTCATGCCGCCCCACCGTACCGGCGGGTGCCGGCGACGGAGGGGGAGACTGGAACCGCGGGATCGACGGCCGTGGCGCGGCCGTCGCCGCCGGCTCCGTGCAGGTCGGGCAGGAAGGGTGCGGCCGTGCGGTGGGCGAGTGCGCCTGCGGCGATGCCGGCCGCGTGGCTCGCGTCGTCGAGCACCGACAGCGCGACGAACCGCGCGGGGTCGAGCCCCGGCTTCGTGCGCCACCAGTCGACGAGCGCGGGCAGCAGCGCCGCGGCTGCGAGCACCCCCCGCGCGCGCCGCGAGACGATCGCTGCGACGAGCAGCGCCGGCAGCCATGGTCTCGTCAGCGCGCGCGCGACGTGGCGCGCGGTGCGAGCCTGCGCGGCGGTCGCGAGGCGCAGCGACTCGCGGGGGACGCCGCGCTCGCCGAGCCGCCGCGAGAGGCGCACCGTCGCGGCGGCGAGGCCGGCGAGCAGCGCCACCGGCGTCCACGCGGCAGCGGCACACCACCATGCGGCTTCGCTGCGGGACATCCGGATGGGTGCGAGTCGGGATCGGTGCAGCAGCGCGAGCGGCGCGGTGGAGCGGCCGTCCCGAAAGCGCTGCGCGACGAAGGCGGGGACGTCGCTGCGCGGCTCGTGCCCGCACTCGACGTCGGGTGCGTAGCGGCAGCGCCATCCGGCGTCGCCGAGGCGCCAGACGAGGTCGACGTCCTCGCCCGCCTGCAGTGACGGGTCGAAGCCGCCGGCGTCGCGCACCTCCGCGGTCCGGCAGACGAGCAGGGCCGCCGGCACCCACGGCACGCGCGATGCCGGGCGGATGAGCCCGTCGTCGGGCCCGCGGTCGAGCGGCGAGCGGGCGCGCTCGTAGCGGGCGAGCGCTCCGTCGCGCGGCAGCGAGCGCACGCGCGGTGCCACCAGCACGGTGCGCGGATCGTCGAAGTGGCCGAGCAGCGAGGCGAGGTCGTCGGCGGTCGCGCGCACGTCGAGGTCGACGAACGCGACAAAGGGCGTCTCCACCTCGGCGAGCCCGGTGTTGCGCGCGGCGCCGGGCCCACCGCGCACCCCGCGCACGATCGTCCGGCACGCGATGTCGGGAAGGCGGTGGGGCGAGGCGTCGCTGATCACGATCGTCGGGACGGGTGCGAGTGCGGCCACGAGCCGCGCCAGCCGCTGCGCGTCGCGCGCGTCGGCGACCCTCGCGGGGATGACCACGGTCGTCGCCCGCAGCCGGTCGGGGTCGGGTTCGACCAGCGGGTGGATCGCTCCGGCATCGACCAACCGGTCCACGAGCGGCGCGTCGGCCGGCAGGGGATCGAGTCCGTGCTCGAGTCGCTCGAGCGTGGCGAGGCCGGCGGCCGACGTGCGGAACACCCGCAGCGGCGATCCCGCCTCGAGCACGGTGCCGGTCCGGCGCCACGTCCGGTCGACGACCCAGCGCGGCCCGCGCACGTCTACTCGCCCGCCCGCCGCTTCAGCGCCCAGCGCACCGCCTCGATGACGACGGTGACGCTGACCGCGGTGCCGAACGCGACGCCGAATGCGAGCGTGTGGTTGTCCTGGAAGGTCCGTCCGCCGAGGTAGCCGAGCATCGCGGCGTAGGCGGCCCAGATCGCGGCGGCGACGGACGCCCACCTGACGAACCACCTGCGCGGCTGTCCGGTGATGCCGCACGCGAGCGTGAGGATGGTGCGGCCGCCCGGGATGAACCGCGCAGTGACGAGCAGCAGGCCGCCGCGCTCGTGGATCTGCCCGACGACCCTGTCGTACCGGGCGCGGCCCGACGCGGTCCGCGAAAACCGGCGCATGACCGGGCCGCTCGCGCGCGAGCCGATCTCGTAGGACAGGTTGTCGCCGCAGAACGCCCCGAGCGCGCCGCACGCGATGACGAGGGCGACGTTCAGCGATCCGTCGGCGGCCGATCCGCCGGCCGCCACGCCGCCGATGATGACGAGCGTCTCGCTCGGCACGATCGGAAGGATCGAGTCGAGCAGGGCGACGGTGAAGATGATCAGGTAGAACCAGGGCGACGACGAGAAGTCCTTCAACCAGTCGAAGAACTCGTTGACGCCGGGGGGCATGGCGCGCGCTATGCGGCGTGCTCGGAGCGACCGCGCAGGCGGCGGATGTTCGGCAGGTGCCGGACGATCACGAGCAGGGCGAGGCCGAGCACCGCGGCCAGTTCCCACCACTTGCCGTCGGGCACCGCGCGGGCCGCGACGACGTAGACGGGCACCCCGACGGTGATCACGAGCGACGCGACCGACGACTTGCCGGTGGCCTTGCGGATGACGAACCACGAGATGCACAGCACGAGGCTCGCGAGCGGATAGAGCACGTACATCGAGCCGCCGCCGGTCGCAACGCCCTTCCCGCCGCGGAACCCGCGGGTGGCGGGGAACGTGTGGCCGAGCACCGCCGCATACCCGCACGCGAAGGCCATCACGGAGATGCGCCCGCCGTCGAGCGCGGCCGCGCTGACCCACCAGCCGAGCGCGGTGGCGAGCGAACCCTTCAGCACGTCGGCCGCGAACACGACCGCGCCGTAGCGCCAGCCGAGCAGGCGCACGACGTTGGACGTGCCGGGGTTGCCCGACCCCTCGGCGGTGACGTCGATGCCGCCGCGCTTGGCGACGATCAGTGCGCTGGGAAACGTGCCGAGCAGGTAGGACGCGACGAGCGCGCCCGCGACGAGTGCGAGGTCCACGCCGTCCATTGTGGTCTACCGCGAGGCGGCGCGACGAGAGTGGTCGGGCGACGGGCGCGGCACGAGCGCAACGGGGGTCGCGAGCGCGGCCTCGCCGTGGCCGGTCACGCACTCGGGATCGGGTCCGTCGAGCGGGATGCCGGTGAAGAACTTCGCCGCCATGCATCCGCCCTGGCAGGGCTCCCAGTTGCCGCACGACTCGCAGGCGCCCTTCGACTGCGGCTCCCGCAGCGACGCGAAGAGCGGACTGTCCCTCCACACCCGGGTGAAGCCGCCGTCGTCGAGCACCGATCCGGCCTTGAACGACTCGTGGATCACGAACGGGCACGCATAGACGTCGCCGACCGGGTCGATGAGGCAGACGACGCGCCCGGCCCCGCACATGTTGAGTCCGGGGAGCGGGTCGCCGAGCGCGTTGAGGTGGAAGAACGAGTCGCCGGTGAGCACCCGCTCGCCGCGCGCCAGCAGCCACTGGTACAGCTCGCGCTGCTGCGCCTGCGTCGGGTGCAGCTCGTGCCACGAATCGGCGCCGCGGCCCGCGGGGCGCAGTCGCGTGACGCGCAGCTGGGCACCCATGCGGTCGGCGAGGGCGGCGAACCCGTCCAGCTGGGGGACGTTGTGGCGCGTGACGACCACGGAGATCTTGAACTCCCCGAAGCCCGCGTCGCGCAGGTTCGTCATGGCGGCCATCGCGGCCTCCCACGACCCCTCGCCGCGCACCGCGTCGTTGGTTGCGGCGTCGATGCCGTCGAGGCTCACCTGGATGTCGAGGTAGCGCATCGCCGCGAGGCGCCGCGCGGCGACGGGGTCGATGAAGCGGCCGTTGGTCGAGAACTTGACGCCGATGCCGAGCCGCTCCGCGTGCTCGAGGATGGCGAAGAAGTCGGGCCGGATCATCGGCTCGCCGCCACCGATGTTGACGTAGAACACCTGCAGGTCGTGCAGCTCGTCGAGGATGGCGAGCGCGCCGGCCGTGTCGAGTTCGCGCGGGTCGCGCCGGCCGCTCGACGAGAGGCAGTGCGTGCACTGCAGGTTGCACGCGTACGTGAGCTCCCACGTGAGGCAGATGGGGGCGTCGAGCCCCGACTTCAACTCGGCGACGAGGGGACTAGCCGACATCGATCATCTCCGATCCGTGCAGCCGTTCGAGTGCCGCGACGACCACCGCCCATTGCGGTTCGGGCACGCCGGCCGCGACCAGCGCCTCCCGCAGCGGCCGCCGCTCGGCGAGCTGCTTCAGCACCCCGACGACCATGGCGCTGCGGACGAAGACGAGCCGGCGGTTGCCGTGGTGGTACGCGAGCGCGCCGAACCGTTCGTCGCGCAGCGAGACATCGGGGTGGAGGCGGCAGGCGTCGTCGGGGCCAAGCGGCATCTGGCGTCTAGTAGACGCCGCACATGCCGTCGATCGAGATCTCCTCGATCAGCAGCTCTGCGAGCTCGGCGGGTCCGGCGACCGGCGCTGCGGCGGCCCCGTCGCGGGTGTCGGCATCCATCACCGGCGTCGTGGTGTCGTCCATGCGGCAACAGTAGTGGTGGGGTGCGGGCGGGCCGCGCACGGGTGGGCGCCGGCCCGGGGTTGGCAGCGCCCGTCGAACGGGCAACAATGGGCAGGGCGCAGGTGCGCCAAGGGGGAACCGACGATGAAGACCAGGGCCGCAGTCCTGTGGGAACTCAATTCACCGTGGAGCGTCGAGGAGATCGACCTCGATCCGCCCGGCCCCAACGAGGTGCTCGTGAAGATGGCCGCCTCGGGCATGTGCCACAGCGACGAGCACGTGCTGACGGGCGACCTGCCGTTCGAGCTGCCGATCGTCGGCGGGCACGAGGGCGCGGGCGTCGTGCAGCAGGTGGGCTCGAACGTCTCGTGGCTCGCCCCCGGCGACCACGTCGTGTTCGGCTTCGTGCCGTCGTGCGGCCGCTGCCCGTCGTGCTCGACCGGCCGCCAGAACCTCTGCGACCTGGGTGCCTACCTCGGCGGTGGCAAGCAGATCGCCGACCTCACCTCGCGCCACCATGCGCGCGGCAAGGACCTCGGCATCATGTGCCTCCTCGGCACGTTCGCCGAGCACACCGTCGTGCACGAGTCGAGCTGCATCAAGATCGACGACGACGCCCCGCTCGACAAGGCCTGCCTGCTGGGCTGCGGCGTCGTGTCCGGATGGGGCTCGGCCGTCTACGCGGCGGGCGTGAAGGCCGGCGAGACGGTCGCGGTCGTCGGCGTCGGCGGCCTCGGCTCCAACGCCGTGCAGGGTGCGCGGCTCGCGGGGGCCAAGCACATCGTCGCGATCGACCCGGTCGAGTTCAAGCGCACGAAGGCGAAGCAGTTCGGCGCGACGGCCGTGGCGTCGTCGATGGCCGAGGCGCAGCCGATGATCGCCGAGCTGACCCGCGGCGCGATGGCGAACAAGGTCATCATGACGATGGGCGTCGGCGACGGCTCGCTCATCGGCCAGGCGCTCAGCCTCACGTCCAAGGGCGGTCGCGTGGTGGTGACCAACATCCACCCGCTGCTCGAACCGTCGGTGTCGATGAGCCTCCTCGAGCTGACGCTGATGGAGAAGCAGGTCGTCGGCTCGCTGTTCGGCTCGGGCAACCCCCGCGCGGACATCCCGAAGCTGCTCGATCTCTACCGCACGAAGCAGATCGACCTGGACGGACTCGTCACCCGCACGTACTCGCTGGACGAGGTCAACGAGGGCTACCGCGCGATGCGCGACGGCGAGAACATCCGCGGCGTCATCGTCTTCTAGAACGGTTCGGGCCGGGCGCGCACGCGCCGGCGGTTTGCTGCCGGACGGTCAGTGGCAGGTCGGGTCGTTCGGCGGTGCGACACCCAACGTGAGCTGCTGGGGTGACACCACGGGCACCGCGGTCGTCGTGGTGGCGGGCACCGTCGTCGGCGGGACGGTCGTGGTGGTCGCGCCGGACGACGGCGCGACGGCTGCCCCCGCTCCGCCGCCGCCCGCCGGCTCGGCGATGGGCTCGGCGAAGCTCGCGGCCCCCTGGAACAGCGCGAGCACCTGGCGCATGGTCTCGTTCTGGATGCGCGGGATGAGCACCGACTGGTCGCCGATCTGCTCGGGGGTGCCCTCGATCATGAACGACGGGATCGATCCGGTCTTGATGTCGCGCATCGCCTGGGCGAGCTGCAGCGCCATGGTCGGGCTGAGCTTGTCGTCGGTGATGACGCTGGAGAGCCCGGCGTTCAGCAGCTCGTTGGCCACCACCGGGTTCGATGCACCCTTGTCGAGCGCGCGCTGCAGCGCCCGCCGGATGAAGTCCTGCTGCCGTGCGATGCGGCCGAAGTCGCCGGTGCCGTCGCGCTCCCATGAGCCCTTCTCGGGATCGAGGTACGAGTAGCCGGACCGCGAGCGCACGTAGGCGAGCGCGTGGTCGCCGGTGAAGGTGAAGCACGCGGGGCCGGGCACGTAGAGCCCGGTCTTGCGGTCGCGGGTCTCGTAGAGGAAGGGGATTCGCACGCCGCCGACGGCGTCCACGATCTTCTTGAACGCGCAGAAGTCGATGTTGACGTAGTGGTCGACCTCGATGCCGAAGTTCTGGTAGATCGTGTCGATCAGGCGGTTGGGATCGGTGCGGTCGAACGCCGTGTTGATGCGGTTCTGGCGGGTGCTGCCGCCGATCTTCACCCACAGGTCGCGCGGGAACGAGAGGAACGCCGCCTGGTTGTCCCGCGGGTTGACGCGGATGATCATGATCGTGTCGCTGCGCTCGCCGAGGCCCTCGCGGTCGGCGAACGCGCCGGCGTAGGGGGAGTCGGGGTCGACGCAGCCGCCGTTGTCCGATCCAGTGACGAGGAAGTTCTTCGCGGACAGGTCGCCCTCGGTCAGGTTCCACCCGTCGGAGGCGGCGATCTCCGCGTCGCTCTGCACGCTCTGGTCCCGCTCGAGCCGCACGACCTTGCGGTCGCCGAGGCGGAATCCCGTCCAGAGGAACACCGCGCCGACCAGCACGAGGAGCGCGGCGACGACGCCGTTGACGGCGAGGACCGCCCGGTGGAGCCCTGGCCTGCGGTAGCGGTTCATTTCCGTGGCAAGGCTAGCGACGGGCTACTGCCCGCCGCCCTGCGGCGCCAGCACCACGGACGTCACGGGACGTTCGCCCCCGCCGTCGGTGAACGCGACCTCGGCGATGCTGCCCGCGCTGCGCAGGTCGCCGATCGCTGACTCGATCGCGAGCCGCTGCGCGCCGGTCGCGGCGACCTCGATGCGGGCAACCTCGGCGCGCTGCGAGAGCTTCGCCTCGGTCTTCGCACCGCGCACCGCGGCGAGGACGTCGCAGACCGCGGCGATGAGGAGCTCGTGGTCGGCGTCCTCCGTCGCGCCGGCGGCGAGTGCCGCGGCATCGGGCCACTGCGACACGTGGATGCTGCCGTCCCGCCACCATCCCCACACCTCGTCGGTGACGAAGGGAAGGTGCGGCGCGAACAGCCGCTGCACGGCCGAGAGCGCGCGGCGGAGCGACGACAGCGCGGACGCGTCGCCACCGTACGCGCGCGCCTTCACGAGCTCGACGTAGTCGTCGCAGAACCACCAGAAGAATTCCTCGGTGCGCTCGAGCGCGCGGGCGTAGTCGAAGGACTCGAATGCGGCGGTGGCGTCGCGCACGACGCCGGCCAGTCGCTGCAGCATCGCGGCATCGAGCGCGGCGTCCGGCGCCGCGTCGGGGACGTCGCCGCCACCGAGTCCGAGCACGAACTTCGACGCGTTGAGCAGCTTGGTGGCGAGCTTCTTGCCCACCTGCATCTGGTCCTCGCTGAACGCCGTGTCGACGCCCGGGCGCGCGCTCGCGGCCCAGTAGCGCACGGCGTCGCTGCCGTACTTGTCGAAGAGGTCGATCGGCGTGACGACGTTGCCCTTCGACTTCGACATCTTCTTGCGGTCGGGGTCGAGGATCCAGCCCGAGAGCGCCGCGTGGCCCCACGGCGCGCAGCCGTGCTCGAAGTGCGAGCGCACCATCGTGGAGAACAGCCAGGTGCGGATGATGTCGTGGCCCTGCGGGCGCAGGTCCATGGGGAACACCGCGTCGAACACCGGGCTGCCGCCGACCCAGTCCCCGGCGATCTGCGGCGTGAGCGAGGAGGTCGCCCACGTGTCCATGACGTCGGCGTCGCCGATGAACCCGCCGGGTGCACCCCGCTGCGACTCGACGAAGCCGTCCGGCACGTCCGTGCTGGGGTCGATGGGCAGGCGCGACTCGTCGACGACGATCGGACGGTCCCACTGGGGCTGCCCCGCGGCGTCGAGCGGGTACCACAGCGGGATCGGCACGCCGAACCAGCGCTGGCGGCTGACGAGCCAGTCGCCGTTGAGGCCGCCGACCCAGTTCGCGTAGCGGTGCTGCATGTAGTCGGGGTGCCAGGCGAGGTCGCCGCCGCGCGCCAGCAGCGCGGTGCGCAGCGCCTCGTCGCGTCCGCCGTTGCGGATGTACCACTGGCGGCTCGTGACGATCTCGAGCGGGCGGTCACCTTTCTCGAAGAACTTGACCGGGTGGGTGATCGCTCGCGGCTCGCCGCGGAGGTCGCCCGACTCGCGGAGCATCTCGACGATCGCGGCCTGCGCCTGCTTCACCGTGCGTCCCGCGAGCCGTGCGTATGCATCGCGGCCGGCCGCGCCGTCGACGCCGTCGGGTGGCTCGGGCAGGATCCTGCCGTCGCGCCCGACGATGGGGCGGGTGGGCAGCGCGAGCTCGCGCCACCAGATGACGTCGGTGAGGTCGCCGAACGTGCAGATCATGGCGATGCCGGTGCCCTTGTCCATCTGCGCGAGTTCGTGCGCGCACACGGGCACCTCGGCGCCGAACAGCGGCGTGCGCACCGTCGTGCCGAAGAGCGGCTGGTACCGGGGGTCGTCGGGGTGCGCGACGAGCGCGACGCAGGCGGGGATCAGCTCGGGACGCGTGGTGGAGATGAGCACCTCGCCGCCACCCGTGCGCGCGAACGCGACGTCGTGGTAGGCGCCGGGCCGGTCGCGGTCCTCGAGCTCGGCCTGCGCGACGGCGGTGCCGAAGTCGACGTCCCACAGCGTGGGCGCCTCCTGCGCGTAGGCCTCGCCGCGGGCGAGGTTGCGGAGGAACGCGGCCTGGCTCGTGCGGCGCGCGTGTGCGCTGATCGTGGTGTAGAGCAGCGACCAGTCGACCGAGAGGCCGAGGCGGCGGAACAGGGCCTCGAAGACGCGCTCGTCCTCGTGCGTCAGCTCCTCGCAGAGCGCGATGAAGTTGGGCCGCGACACGGGCACGGCCCGGTGGTCCTTGGGCACGTCGCCGCGGAACGGCGGCACGAACGAGGGGTCGTGGGGCACCGACGGGTCGCACGACACGCCGAAGAAGTTCTGCACCCGCCGCTCGGTGGGCAGGCCGTTGTCGTCCCAGCCCATCGGGTAGAAGACCCGCCTGCCGCGCATGCGCCAGAACCGGGCGATCGCGTCCGTGTGCGTGTAGCTGAACACGTGCCCCATGTGCAGCGAGCCGCTGACGGTGGGGGGCGGCGTGTCGATCGCGAAGACGTCGGTGCGCGACGCGCCTCGGTCGAAGCGGTAGATCTGCGACGACTCCCACGCCTCGCCGAGGCGGGCCTCGAGTCCGTCGAGCGAGGGCTTCTCGGGCACGGCCATCGTCGCGACACGGTAGTGGCGCCGGAGCGCGCGGGGACGCTGGACCTAGTCTTGGCGCGTGCTGCACCTCTACGACACGGCGACCCGTGCGGTGCGCGAACTGGAGCTGCGCGATCCGGGGATCGTGACGATCTACCTGTGCGGCCCGACGGTCTACGGCCCGCCGCACCTCGGCCACGGCAGGGCGACGCTGGTGTACGACGTGCTGCGCCGGTACCTCGAGTGGTCGGGCCTGCAGGTCAGGTTGGCGTCGAACATCACCGACATCGACGACAAGATCATCGACCGGGCCAACCGCGAGCAGCGGCCGTGGACCGAGATCACCGGCCGCTGCGAGCAGGTGTGGTTCGACGCGATGGCGGCGCTGGGTGTGAGGCGCCCGACGGACGTGCCGCACGCCACGGAGTACGTCGACTCGATGGTCCGAATGGTGGGCGACCTGCTGGCGCGCGACGCCGCCTACGTCACCGAGGACGGCGTCTACCTGGACGTCACGACGGTGCCCGACTACGGGCTCCTCGCGCACCAGCGGCTCGACGACATGCAGGCTGCCGACCGCGAGGTGTTCGGCGCCGCCAACAAGCGCAACCCCGCGGACTTCGCGCTCTGGAAGCTGTCGAAGCCGGGCGAGCCGTCGTGGCCGTCGCCCTGGGGTGACGGTCGCCCGGGATGGCACAGCGAGTGCGTCGTGATGAGCCTGGAGCTGCTGGGCGACGGCTTCGACCTGCACTGCGGCGGCGCCGACCTGCGCTTCCCGCACCACGAGAACGAGCGCGCGCAGGCCGTGGCGCTCGGCCGGACGTTTGCGCGCCACTGGATGCACAACGGGTTCGTGGTCGACGCCGAGGGCGAGAAGATGTCGAAGAGCATCGGCAACGTGGCCAACCTCCTCGACCTGATCGACCAGTACGACCCGCGCACGTACCGCATGCTGCTGCTGCAGGTGCACTACCGGTCGCCGGTGCGCGTGGGGATCGACAACATCGAGGCGGCACAGAAGTCGCTCGCCGGCATCGACGCGATGGTGCAGCGCACCGCGCCGCTCGACGGGGCGGCGGCGGACGCGGCGGTGCTCGACCGGTTCCGCGCCTCGATGGACGACGACCTCGACACTCCGACGGCGATGTCGGTGCTGTTCGACGCCGTGCGCCGCGCCAACGCCGCGCTCGACTCGGGCGACGCCGCCGCGGCGGCGTCGTTGCGTGCGGCGGTGCTGTCGATGTGCGCCGCGACGG
>JAGWXX010000014.1 GCA_018969685.1 Acidobacteriota bacterium
GTCGGTCAGCTTGGTCCCACCGGGCGCGAAGATCTTCACGCCGTTGTCCTTCCACGGATTGTGCGACGCAGTGACGACCGCCCCCGCGCACGAGTGCAGCCGCGCGAGCCACGCGACGGCGGGAGTGGGCGCGACGCCCAGGTCGGTGCAACGTCCGCCCGCCGCGGTCGCACCGCCGATGAACGCGCGGACCAGTGCGGGCCCGGACTGGCGCGTGTCGCGACCGATGAGGATCGTCGTGCCCGCGAACACCGTGGCGGCGGCTGCGCCCGCACGCCGCGCCACCTCCTCCGACATCTCGCCGGGGTAGCGGCCGCGGAGGCCGTCGGTCCCGAAACGCACGACTACCGCCCGCTCCGGACGGTCCGTCCGTCTAGCGCTTCGTGTACTGCGGCGCCTTGCGCGCCTTCTTGAGGCCGTACTTCTTGCTCTCCTTGCGACGCGGGTCGCGGGTGAGCAGGCCGGCCTTGCGGAGCACGCCGCGCTTCTCGGGATCGAGCTCGACGACCGAGCGGGCGATGGCCATGCGCAGGGCACCCGCCTGTCCGGCGACGCCGCCGCCGACGATGTCGGCATCGACGTCGTACGACGACTCGGCCTCGACGACGCGCAGCGCCTCGATCGCCTCGGCGCGCTGCACCTCGCTCGGGAAGTACACCTCGAACGCACGGCCGTTCACGGTCACCTTGCCGGTGCCGGGGCGCAGGCGCGCGCGTGCGATCGCGGCCTTGCGGCGTCCGGTGGTCTGCGTCAGCGGCTTCGTGCCCACTCGTGCTCCTTGCATCAGCGGGCGCGCGCGCCCGGCAGGTCCAACTTCGTCGGCTTCTGTGCCTGGTGATCGTGGGTCGGCCCCGCGTGCACCTGCAACTTCTTGATCATCTGGCGGCCGAGCGGCCCCTTCGGCAGCATGCCGCGCACCGTGCGCCGGATCGCGTCCTCGGGCTTGCGGCGGAGGAGGCTGCCGTACGTCTCGCTGCGCAGGCCGCCGGGGTAGCCGCTGTAGTCGTGGACCATCTCGACCTCGGCCTTGCCCCGGGTGAGGACCACCTTCGAGGCGTTCACGATCACGACGTGGTCACCCGTGTCCATGTGGGTCGCGAAGATCGGCTTGTGCTTGCCGCGCAGGATGCGGGCGACCTCGGTGCACATGCGGCCGAGCACGAGACCTTCGGCGTCGACGAGGTGCCACTGGCGCTCGATCTCGTCGGTCTTTGGGGTGAAGGTTCGCATGATGGGTGGGTCTCCGGGTCTGGCCGCGACGGACCCTTCAGGATAGGGGTGGGGGTGCGGCCGTCACAATCCCACGGGTGCACGTCCCCGGTCAGCCGAGGTCGAGCGGGTATCCCACTTCCACGAGCACGAGGCCGTGGGGCGGGGCCACCTGGGCGGCCTGGGAACGGTCGCCCGACACCAGCAGCCCCCGGACGTCGCTCGGCGGCCGCTTTCCGAGGCCGACCTCGACGAATGTTCCCACCAGCGCCCGCACCATCTGGTGGCAGAACGCGTTCGCCGTGATCCGGAACGTCGTCAACCCGTCCTCGCTCCGGATCCAGTCGGCATCCATGACGTATCGCTTCATCGACGGTTCGCGGCCGTCCTCGTCCTTCGGGCGCCGGCAGAACGCGGAGAAATCGTGCTCGCCGACGATGGCGTCCACGGCGAGGCGCATGGCACGAATGTTGAGCGGGCGGTGGACGTGCCACGCCCTGTCCGCCAGGAACGGATCGGGAACCGGGGAGTTGAGCACCTGGTAGCGGTACGAGCGCCACAGCGCGGAGAACCTCGCGTGGAACTCCGCGGGGACCCACCGGGCGTCACGGACCACGATCGAGGGGCCGCACAGTGCATTGATCTGCCGCGCCAGGACTGCAGGGTCCACCCGGTCGGGCAGATCCATGCTGACGACCTGCCCCGTCGCGTGGACACCGGCATCGGTGCGACCTGCCGCAACCAGCGCCACATCCTCGCCGAGCACCTGCTTGATCGCCCCCGCGATCGCACCGGCAACCGTCGGGACGCCGTCGCTCGGCGCGAACCCCCTGAACGCGTCGCCGCGGTAGGCGACCGTCATCCTCGCCCGCCCCATGGGCAGCCGTTTAGACGAGTTCGATGCGGGCCATCGGGGCGTTGTCGCCGTGACGCGGCCCGAGCTTCAGGATCCGCGTGTACCCGCCGTTGCGGTTGACGTACCGGGGTGCGAGGTCCTTCACGAGGCGGTTCGTGATCTCCTTGTCGTTCAGGTACGACTGGATCTGGCGGATGCGGTGGAGGCGCATCGGCCCCTCCTCCTGCGCCTTGACCGCCTTGGTGATCAACTTCTCTGCGATCGGACGGAGCGCCTTCGCCTTGCCCTCCGTGGTGACGATGCCTCCGGCGGCGAACAGGGACGCAGCGAGGTTCGCCATCAGCAGCTTCTGGTGGCTCGCGCTGCCGCCGAACTTCGGCGCCCTCCTGGGTGTTGCTGGCATGTCGGTGCCCTCCGGGGTCTCGTGACGGTCAGATGCGCAGGGACAGGCCGCGCTCGTCGAGCTTCAACTTGATCTCGTCGAGGGACTTCTGGCCGAAGTTGGTGATGTTCAGGAGGTCCTCCTCCGTGCGGAGGACCAGCTCGCCGATCGTGTTGATCTGTGCGCGCTTGAGGCAGTTGCGGGGGCGCTCGGAGAGGTCGAGGTCCTCGATGCTGAGGTCGAGGTCGGGCGAGCCCGAACCGCTGCCGACGAGTTCACCGAGTTCGAGCGCCGGCGCCGACTCGTTGAGGCCCGCGACGAGATCGACCAGCACGCGCAGCGTGGCACCTGCCGACGCGAGGGCGTCGCGCGGCTCGAGCGACCCGTCGGTCTCGATGTCGAGCACGATGCGGTCGTAGTTGGTCGACTGCTCGACGCGCGTCGGCTCGACCGTGAAGGTGCAGCGGCGCACCGGCGAGAAGATCGCATCGATCGGGATGACGCCGATCGACTTGTTCATCTCCCGGTCGCTGGACAGGTAGCCCTTGCCGCGCTCGACGGTGAGGCTGACGTTCAGGCGGCCCTTTGCCGACAGCGTCGCGATCGGCTGCGACGGGTTGACCACCTCGATGCCGGCCGGGCACGGGATGTCCGCCGCGGTGACGTCCTTGGGGCCCTTGATGTCGAGGGTGATCATCGTCGGTTCGTCAAGCTCGGACGTCACGACGACGTCCTTGACGTTCAGGATGATCTCGGTCACGTCCTCCGAGACCCCGTCGAGGGTGTCGAACTCGTGGAGGGCCTGCTCGAACTTGACCATCGTGATCGCCGCACCGGGGATCGACGACAGGAGCATGCGGCGCAGCGAGTTGCCGATCGTGTGGCCGAGCCCTGGCTCGAGCGGTCCGATGGCGAACTTCTGACGGTTGTTGTCTGCCTGGCCGATGGCCTCGACCTGGGGGCGCTGAATGACGAGCACGGTGACCTTCTCCTCCTGGGGTGGGCTACTTCGAGTAGAGCTCGACGATGAGCTGCTCGCGCACCGGCACGTCGATGTGCTCGCGCTGCGGCAGCTCGCGGACGGTGACCTGACGGCCCTCGTCCCCTGCCTCGAGCCAGCCGACCATGCGGCGGTCGAGGGTGTCGATGTTGTGCTGGATGGCGATCATCTTGCGTGCCTTCTCGGACAGCGTGACGACCTGGCCGCGGGTGACGCGGTACGAGGGAATGTTCACGCGCTTGCCGTCGACCAGCACGAGGCCGTGGCTGACGAACTGCCGTGCCTGCGGACGGGTGCAGCCCCATCCCGCGCGGTAGACGACGTTGTCGAGCCGGCACTCGAGCAGGCGCAGCAGGTTCTCGCCGGTCGGACCTGCGAGGCGGTTCGCCTCCTCGTAGGTCTTGCGGAACTGGCGCTCGAGGAGGCCGTAGATGTACTTCGCCTTCTGCTTCTCCTGCAGCTGGGTCAGGTACTCGCTGCCCGCACCACGGCGCCGCGTGCGACCGTGCGTGCCCGGGGGGAACGGACGGCGCTCGAGCGCCTTGGAGCCCTTTGCGTTCTCGAAGATGTTGACGTTGAGGCGACGCGAGATGCGGACCTTCGGACCGGTGTAACGGGCCATGGCTACGCCCGCTTCCGCTTCGGGGGCAGGCACCCGTTGTGCGGCACCGGCGACACGTCCTTGATGCCGGACACCTCGATGCCGAGGTTCTGGATCGAGCGGAGCGCCGTGTCGCGGCCCGAGCCCGGACCCTTCACGTGCACCTCGGCGCGGCGCAGTCCCTGCTCCATCGCGGCGCGCCCGGCCTTCTCTGCGGCCAGCTGTGCGGCGAACGGCGTCGACTTGCGGGAGCCGCTGAAGCCCACGCCACCGGCCGACGCCCAGGCGATCACGTTCCCCTCGGTGTCGGTGATCGAGACGATGGTGTTGTTGAACGAGCTCTTGATGTGCACGATGCCCGTCGACACGTTGCGACGGTCGCGCTTGCGCTTGCGGGGAGCAGGGGTCTTTGCCACGGCTACTTCCTCACTGCCATCTTCTTGTTCGCCACGGTCTTGCGCGGTCCCTTCCTTGTGCGTGCATTGGTGTGGGTGCGCTGGCCGCGGACGGGGAGTCCCTTGCGGTGGCGCGAACCCTGGTACGAGCCGATCTCGATCTTCCGCTTGATGTCGGTCTGGACGTCGCGGCGGAGGTCGCCCTCGACGGTCAGGTTGTTCTCGATGTACATGCGGACCTTGTTGACCTCTGCGTCAGTGAGGTCGCGGACCCGGGTGTCCTGGTTGAGGCCCAGCTCCGTGCACATCTTCTCCGACGTGCTCCGGCCGATGCCGTAGATATAGGTGAGCGCGATCACCAGGCGCTTCTCGCGCGGGATGTCGACTCCAGAGATGCGTGCCATCGACCCGTTCCTCTCAGCCCTGGCGCTGCTTGTGCCGGGGGTTCTCGCAGATCACCATGACGCGGCCGTGCCGCCTGATGACCTTGCACTTTTCGCAGATTTTCTTCACACTCGGCTTGACCTTCACTGCTGTCCTCTTCGTCGCGTGTCCGTGGAGTTTCTGAAATCGTCTACTTGTGTCGGTAGGTGATGCGTCCCCGAGTCAGGTCGTACGGGGTGAGTTCCACCTGCACCTTGTCGCCCGGGAGGATTCGGATGTAGTTCATCCGCATCTTCCCGGATATGTGAGCCAGCACCGTGTGGCCGTTGTCGAGCTGCACCCGAAACATTGCGTTCGGCAGCGACTCGAGGATCGTGCCCTCCAGCACGATCGCGTCTTCCTTGTTCTTCGGCAGATCCCTCTCCTCAACGGCACGCGGTCCCGGGGAGATCCCCGAAAGGCGAAGGACGAGCCTACCGGTTCCCGCCCAGAGGCCAAACCCGACCTCAGCCCCCCAACGCCCCCTCGACTGCCCGACACAGGCGCCCGAAGACCTCCTCGGGCGTCCCCACGCCGTCCACGACGACGAGCCGCGACCCGCCCCGGTAGTAATCGATGAGGGGGGCGGTCTGGGAGTCGTAGAGGTCGAGTCGCCGGCCGATCGCCTCCGGGGTGTCGTCCGCCCGCTGTCCGACGGACCCGCCGCACCGGGCGCAGGTCCACGGTTCGGCCTCGGCGCCCGTCGCGACGAAGTTCGCACCGCACTGGCCGCACGTCCTGCGGGCCGAGAGACGCGCAAGCACCACGTCGCGGCCCACCTCGAGGTCGATCACCACGTTGATCGGCCGCGACACCGTCATCTCGTCGAGGGAGCGCGCCTGGCCGACCGTCCTGGGGAAGCCATCCAGGACGTAGCCCGCGGTGCGCGCATCGTCCTGGCCGATGCGACCCTGCACGAGGCTGACCATCATCTCGTCGTCCACCAGGCCGCCCGCGTCGAGGACGGCCTTGACGGCCCGGCCGAGCGGGGAGTCCTGGCGCACCGCCGCGCGCAGCATGTCGCCGGTGGAGATGTGCGGGACGCCGAAGTGCGCACCGAGCATCTGGCACTGGGTGCCCTTCCCCGCGCCCTGCCGGCCGAAGATGATCGCGCGCACGCCGTGCGCCGGTGTCGAGGTCGTGTCCATCGCCATCCACCCCCTTCCGGGGACCGGTTACTTGAGGAAGCCCTCGTAGTTGCGCTGCATGAGCTGGCTGTCGATCTGGCGCATGAGCTCGAGCGCCACGCCGACCGCGATGAGCACCGTCGTGCCCGCGAACGGGAACGACTGCACGTCGCCCACCCATAGCACGATGTACGGCACGATCGCGATGAACGCCACGAACATCGCGCCCGGCAGGGTGATCCGGTTCACCGTCTTCGCCAGGAAGGACTCGGTCTGCGGGCCGGGCCGGATGCCGGGGATGAATCCGCCCTGCTTGCGCAGCTGGTCGGCCTGCCGGATCGGGTCGAACGCGATCGAGTTGTAGAAGTACGCGAAGCCGATGATCATCGCGAAGAACAGCGAGATGTAGAGCAGGTTCTGGCTGTTGACGAGGTAGTCGTTGACGAAGCCCGCGATGCTGCCGCGCCAGCCCTCCGCGCTCCCGAGCATGTTCGAGAAGAGCACCGGCAGGAGCAGCACCGAGCTCGCGAAGATGATCGGCACCACGCCCGACTGGTTGACCTTCAGGGGGATGTAGGTGTTCTGCCCCCCGTACATCCTGCGCCCGACCACCCGTTTGGCGAACTGCACCGGGATCCTCCGCTGGCCGAGCTCCACCCGCACCACCGCCACGAGGATCGTGAGCGAGACCGCCACGAGGATCGTGAACACCACGATCTTGCGGCTCTGCAGCAGCGAGTAGTAGCCGTAAGGAAGGTGGCTGACGACCGATGCGAAGATCAGGATCGACATGCCGTTGCCGATGCCCCGCTGGCTGATCAGCTCGCCGACCCACATGAGGAGCGCAGTTCCCGCCACGAGCGACGGGATCACCAGCAGGGCCCTCGGCATGAACGGGTCGAGGAGCACGATGTCCGGCACGTTTGCGGCCGCACCGTAGAAGGCCGATCCGTTGCCCTGCCCGAAGATGAAGGTCATCCCGGCCGCCTGCAGCAGAGCGATCACGATCGCGATGTAGCGGGTCCACTGGGTGATCTTGCGCTGGCCGACCGCGCCCTCCTGCTGCCACTGCTCGAGCTTCGGGATGACGACCCCGAGCACCTGCATGATGATGCTCGACGTGATGTACGGCATGATTCCGAGCGCGAAGATCGAGAACGACCCGAACGCGCCGCCGGAGAACAGATTCAGGAAGCCCAGCGCACCCTGCGAGTTCGAGGCCTCGCGGAGCTGCTGGACCGCCTGTGCGTCCACGCCCGGGACGCGGATCGCCGAACCGAGGCGGTAGACGAGGATCATCGCCAGCGTGAAGGCGATCTTGTTCCGAAGATCGCCCACGCGGAACATGTTCCTGATGCCAGACAACATCGGCTCGCTCCTCGCTCGGGTGGTCGACCGCTGGTCAGCGGTTGGTGAACTGGTTGCCCTTGGCGGCGGGGCGCGGGCCCTTGTGCGCCGGGGGCAGGATGACGACGCTGCCGCCCGCCGCCACGATGGCGTCGGATGCAGACTTCGACACGGCGTGCGCGGACACCTTCACCGCGCGCGTGATCTTGCCGCGGCCGAGCACCTTGATGGGGAGGCCCTTGTGCGCAGCCCCGCGGTCGACGAGCACCGCCGGGTCGACCTCCGACACGCCGAGCTTGTCGATCGTGTCCAGGTTGACCGCGTAGTACTCGACGCGGAACGGGTTGGTGAACCCCTTCAACTTCGGCACGCGCTGCTTGAGCGGCATCTGGCCGCCTTCGAACCCTCGTCCGGGCTTGCTGCGGGCGTACTGACCCTTGGTGCCGCGACCTCCGGTCTTGCCGCCCTTGCCGCCGATGCCGCGAGCAATGCGCTTGCGGCGCTTCGTGGAGCCGGTTGACGGCCTCAGTTCGTCGACGCGCATGTCACTTGCCCTCCCTGATCTCGACGAGGTGCGGCACGCGGGCGAGCATGCCGCGAATCTCCGGACGGTCCGGCAACGTGTTCGTGTGCCCGATCCTGCGGAGCCCGAGCGCGCGAAGCGTCGCACGGTTCTTGGGCTTGTTGCCGATCTCCGAGCGGACCTGGGTCACGACGATCGTCGGACCGGTCAGCACCGGCTTGGTGCGCGGCACGCGTCCCGACGTCGGAGCCGACGACGCTGCCTTCGCCGCCGCAGCCTGGGCACGGGCCTCCGCAGCGCGCTGCTTCGCCTGCGGCTTGCGGTCCCTGGTCGTGCGACCTGGCTTCTTGAACGATGACATGTCAGTGCGCCTTCTTCCGCTCGGTGTAGGCCTTCAGCAGGCCCTTGGGGACGAACGAGTCCGCAGGAATGCCGCGCCGACGGGCGACCTCGTCGGGCCGCTGCAGCGAGCGCAGGCCGTTGATGGTCGCGCGCGCGACGTTGATGGCGTTCGGAGAGCCGAGCGACTTCGCGAGCACGTCGTGCACTCCAGCCTCCTCCAGGATGATGCGCGCCGCCCCGCCCGCGATGACCCCGGTACCGGGTGCGGCGGGCTTGAGCAGCACCCGTCCGGCACCGTTGATGCCGATGGTCTGGTGGGTGATCGTCGAGCCCGCGAGCGCGACGTCGAACAGGTTGCGCTTCGCCTCCTCGGTGCCCTTCTGGATGGCCAGCGGCACTTCCTTGGCCTTGCCGTACCCGAGGCCCACCCGTCCGGCACCGTCGCCGACGACGACGAGCGCCGTGAACGAGAACCGGCGGCCACCCTTGACCACCTTCGCGACGCGGTTGATGTGCACCACCCGCGACTCGCGCAGCTGGCCGGGCTCGTTCGTGCGCCCTGCGGCCTGTGTCATGTCGCTCATGTCAGAACTCCAACCCTGCTGCCCGGGCGGCCTCGGCGGCCGCTGCCACGCGACCGTGGTAGAGGAATCCACCGCGGTCGTACACCACCTTGGTCACGCCTGCCGCCTTCGCGCGCTGCGCGACGAGCTCCCCCACGCGCTTCGCCGCCTCGACCGTCGAGCCCGTGCCCTTGGCGCGCTGGTCGGCCTCGACCGTCGAGGCCGACGCGAGCGTCCGGCCCGAGTCGTCGTCGATCAGCTGCAGGCCGATGTGCTTGTTGCTGCGGAACACCGCCAGGCGGGGGCGCTCGGCGGTTCCGTGGATCTTCTTGCGGACGCGGCGGTGCCTGCGGATCCGCGACGAGTGGCGCTGTTGTGCGACGGCGGTCATCTGCTCTCTCCGATCACTTCTTGCCGGTCTTGCCGGCCTTGCGGAGCACCCGCTCGTTGGCGTAGCGGATGCCCTTGCCCTTGTACGGCTCGGGCTTGCGGAACTCGCGGATGTTCGCGGCGACCTGGCCGACGACCTCCTTGTCCGCGCCCTTCACGATGACCTTCGTCTGCGTCGGCACCTCGAACGTGATGCCCTCCGGCGCCTCGAACGGCACCGGGTGGGAGAAGCCGAGCGCGAGCTTGAGCTTGTTCGGACCCTGCGCCTCGGCGCGGTAGCCGACGCCGATGATCTCGAGCTCCTTCGTGAAGCCCTCGGTCACGCCGATCACCATGTTGTTCACGAGCGTGCGCACGAGCCCGTGACGGGCGCGGGCATCCCGGCCGTCGTCGTCGCGCGACACGACCAGGGAGCCGTCGACGACGGCCACCGACACGCCCACGGGGATCTCCCTCGTGAGCGCGCCCTTCGGGCCCTTCACCGCCACCGAGCGGCTGGACACCTTCACCTCGACGCCCGACGGCACCGCCACCGGAGCCTTACCAATTCGCGACATGTCGTTGTTCCCTCGCTCCCGCTACCAGACGAAACACATGACTTCGCCGCCCACCTTGCGCTGACGCGCCTCGCGGTCGGTCATGAGGCCCTGACTCGTCGACAGCACCGCCACACCGAGCCCACCGAGCACCCTCGGCACCTCGGTCGCGGCGCGGTACACCCGCAGGCCGGGCGTCGACACGCGCTTGATTCCGGAGATGGTGCGCTGGCGGTCGTCGGAGTACTTCAGTCGGATGGTCAGCACCTTGGCCGGCCCGGATGAGGCGTCGCTGACGGAGAAGCCCTCGATGTACCCCTCACGGGTGAGGATGTCCGCGAGCGCGGCCTTCTGCTTCGAGGCGGGCATGGACACGTCGTCCTTCATCGCGGAGTTCGCGTTGCGGATCCGCGTGAGCATGTCGGCGATGGGATCGGTCATCATGGCGCGATCACCAGCTCGCCTTGGTCAGGCCGGGGATCTCCCCGGCGTGGGCCATCTTGCGGAGGCACAGTCGGCACAACCCGAACTTGCGGTAGACCGCGCGCGCACGGCCGCACTTTTCGCAGCGCGTGTACGAGCGAACCCGGAACTTCGGCGTGCGGGACGCCTTGATGACCAGCGACTTCTTTGCCATCGTCTCTCTCGTCTCCTCGTCCTACTTCTTCCCTGCGGTGCGCTTCGCTGCACCGCGCGACTTCTTCGTCGACGCCGGCATCTCGCCCTTGCGGAACGGGAAGCCGAACGCGTCGAGCAGCGCCTTGCCGTCGAGGTCGTTCGACGCCGTCGTCACGATCGTGATGTCCATTCCCCGGGCCGTGTCGACCTTGTCGTACTCGATCTCGAGGAACACCAGCTGCTCGGTCAGTCCGAACGTGTAGTTGCCGTGGCCGTCCCACGACCGGCCGGGCAGGCCGCGGAAGTCGCGGATGCGCGGGATCGCGACCGACAGCAGGCGGTCGAAGAACTCCCACATGCGGTCGCCACGGAGGGTCACCTTGGCACCGATCGCCTGATTCTCGCGGAGCTTGAACGACGCGATCGAGGTTCGGGACTTGGTGACCAGCGGCTTCTGTCCGGTGATCGCCGTGAGGTCGGCGACCGCGCCGTCGATGAGCGAGGCCTGCTGGGTGGCGCGGCCGACGCCCATGTTGACGACGATCTTCTCCATCGTCGGCACCTTCATGACGTTCGTGACGCCCAACTGGGTCGCCAACTCGGCACGCACGGTCGCGTTGTAGTGCGCCTTGAGGCGCGGGATGTACGTCGTCGTGGACATCAGATCTCGTCTCCCGTCCGCTTCGCGATGCGGACGCGCGAGCCGTCCTTGCCCACCGCACTGCCGATCCGCGTGGTCTTGCCCTTGTGCACCAGCATCACGTTGGACGCGTGGATCGGCATCGCCTTCTCCTTGATGCCTCCCTGGTCGCCCGCGCGGCCGCGCGACTGCGTGTGGCGCTTCGCGATGTTCACGCCGCCGACGATGACCTTGTCCAGTCGCGGGAAGACGGCCTCGATGACGCCCTCCTTGCCGCTGTCCTTGCCGGAGATCACTCGGACGGTGTCGCCCTTCTTGAGCTTCATGGCTACAGCACCTCCGGGGCCAGCGAGATGATCCTCATGAACTTCTTGTCGCGCAGCTCGCGGCCGACCGGCCCGAAGATGCGCGTGCCGCGCGGAGTGAGGTCCTCCTTGATGAGCACGGCGGCGTTCTCGTCGAAGCGGATGTAGCTGCCGTCGGGACGGCGCTTCTCCTTCTTCACCCGGACGACCACGCAGCGGACGACCTCGCCCTTCTTGACGCCCGCACCGGGGATCGCATCCTTGACCGTGCCGATGAAGACGTCGCCGATCGACGCGTAGCGCCGGCGGGTTCCACCGAGGACCTTGATGACGAGCACCTCGCGCGCGCCGCTGTTGTCGGCGACCTTGAGACGGGATTCCTGCTGGATCACTTCGCACGCTCCAGAACCTCGACGAGCCGCCACCGCTTCAGCTTCGACATGGGACGGGTCTCCATGACGCGCACGCGGTCGCCCACCTGCGCGTCGTTCGCCTCGTCGTGCGCGTACAGCTTCTTCGTGCGCTGCACGAACTTGGCGTACTTGGGGTGACGGACGCGCTCGACGATCGAGATCACGATCGTCTTGTCCATCTTGCTCGAGACGACCACGCCCTCGCGCACCTTGCGCGCGCTGCGGACCGTCGACGCGACCTCGGTCATGACCTGCTCACTTTCCCGCCGACTCGGCGGCGGCGATCTCTCGGGCGCGGATCAGCGTGTTGATGCGCGCGATGCGACGCTTGATGGCCATGAGCTCCGACGACCGGGACAGCTGCCCGGTCGCGTGCTGGAACCGCAGGTTCAGCGCGGCCTGCTTCGACGTCGCCAGTTCCTCGACGAGGTCGCGCAGGTCCATCTCCTGGAGTTCCTTCAGCTCGGTGTTGCGTGCGTGCGCCATCTCAGATCGCCTCCTCGCGGCTGATGACCCGCGCCTTGATCGGGAGCTTCTGCACCGCACGGTCGAGCGCCTGGTGGGCGACGGTCGCGCTGGGGAACGACAGCTCGAACAGGATGCGACCGGGCTTGACGACGGCGACCCACAGCTCGGGGTTGCCCTTGCCCGAACCCATTCGGGTCTCGGCCGGCTTCTTGGTGACGGCCTTGTCCGGGAACACGTTGATCCACACCTTGCCGCCGCGCTTGATGTGGCGGGTCATGGCGATACGTGCGGCCTCGATCTGGCGCGCCGTGATCCATCCGGACTCGAGCGCCTGGATGCCGTACTCGCCGAAGGCGAGTTCGGTGGCGCCCTTCGACGCACCCTTCATCCGGCCGCGGTGCTGCTTGCGGTGCTTGACCTTCCGGGGCGACAACATGGCCTAGACGTCCCTTCCGAACTTCGGCGTCTCCGACGACTCCACGATCCGCCGCTCGATGTCCTCTTCCTCTGCCAACAGCCGCTCGAACTCGGGGTCTGCCTCGCGCACCAGCGGCACGATCTCCTCGGTCTCGACCTCCGCCGTGCGGGGACCTGCCGACGTGACCACCCGTGCTGGCGCCTCGGCCTGGCCGGACGTGCCGCCGACGGCCATCGCCGCCTCGCGGGCGATCCGGTCGTCAGACGAGCGCTTGTACGGCAGGATCTCGCCCTTGTAGAGCCACACCTTCACGCCGATGCGGCCCGCCGACGTGGACGCCTCGCGGAACCCGTAGTCGATGTCGGCGCGGAGCGTGTGCAGCGGCACGCGACCCTCGCGGTACCACTCGGTCCGGCACATCTCGGCGCCGCCCAGTCGGCCGGAGCACTGGATGCGGATGCCCTCCGCGCCGTACTTCTGCGCGTTCTGCACCGCGCGCTTCATGGCGCGGCGGAACGCGATGCGGTTGACCAGCTGGTCGGCGACGCCCTGGGCGACGAGCGCCGCGTCCAGCTCGGCCTGCTTGATCTCGACGATGTTCAGCTGCACCTTGTTGTTGCCGGTCAGCTTGGTCAGACCCGCACGGATCTCGTCCGCCTTCTGGCCCTTGCGGCCGATGACGAGGCCCGGACGCGCGGTGTGCACGTCGATCCGGAGCTTGTCGCGGGTGCGCTCGATCTCCACACGGCTCACCGCGGCGTCGGACAGCTGCCGGAGCAGGTACTCGCGGATCTTCCAGTCCTCCGTGAGGTACTGGCGGTACTCCTTCGTGCTGAACCAGCGGCTCTTCCAGTCGGTGGTCACCCCGAGTCGGAACCCGTACGGATTGATCTTCTGGCCCATCAGTTCTCCTCGGCCTTCTCCGGCTGGTCCGACCCGCCGTCCTGGTCCTGCGCCTGCTGCTCGACGGCCGGCTCGGCCTTCGGACGGGCGGCGGCGGACTGCTTGGCGCGGCTCGCCGCGACACGGGCGCTGCGGGCGGCCTTGCTGGACGCACGCGAGCTCGCGCGCGCAGCCTCGCGGTCCTCGAAGCGCTGGAGGATCTGCCCGTCCATCGCGTCGACCACCACGGTGACGTGGCAGGTGCGCTTGTTGATCGCACCGGCACGGCCCTTCGCGCGGGGACGGAAGCGCTTCAGCGTCGCGCCCTCATCGGCGAAGCACGCCTTCACGTAGAGGCGCTCGACGTCCTGCTCGTCGTTGTGCACCGCATTGGCCACCGCCGACGCGAGGAGCTTGCGCACGTCGCGGGCCGCATCGCGCTGCATGAGCGCGAGCACGTTGTCCGCCGACCGCACGTCGAGCCCGCGGACGTGGTCGAGCACCACGCGCACCTTGGAGGCCGACATGCGCAGGTTGCGCAGCACCGCGCGGGTGCCGCCCTTGGATCCAGCGACCCTGTTCGCTTCGTTGAGCTTCGGTCCGGTCATGGCCTACTTCTTCGCTGCGGCCGCGGCTGCGGCCTTCTCCTGGGCGGCGTGGAACTTGAACGTCCGGGTGGGCGAGAACTCCCCGAGCTTGTGCCCCACCATCGACTCCGACACGAACACCGGCACGTGCTTGCGCCCGTCGTGCACGGCGAACGTGTGCCCGACCATGTCCGGGATGATCGTGCTGCGGCGCGACCAGGTCTTGATGACCTTGCGCTCCCCCGACTCGTTCATCGCATCCACCTTCTTCAGCAGGTGCTCGTCGACGAACGCGCCCTTCTTCAAGCTGCGCGACATGCGCTACCCCCGTGCCTTTCCGGAGCGCCTGCGACGGACGATCATCGCCTGCGACGCCTTGTTCTTGTTCCTCGTGCGGCGCTCGGGCTTGCCCCACGGCGAGACCGGCGGACGGCCTCCCGAGGTCTTGCCCTCGCCGCCACCCATCGGGTGGTCGACCGGGTTCATGGCCACGCCTCGCGACTGCGGACGCACGCCCTTCCAGCGGTTGCGGCCCGCCTTGCCGATCTTCACCAGCTCGTGCTCCGCGTTGCCGACCTCGCCGATGGTGGCACGGCAGTCGATCGGCACGCGCCGCATCTCGCTGCTCGGCATGCGGAGCGTGGCGTAGTCGCCCTCCTTGGCCACCAGCTGCACCGACATGCCTGCCGAGCGCGCGACGCGGCCGCCCTGGCCCGGGCGCAGTTCGACGTTGTGCACGACGGTGCCGACGGGCACGAAGCGCAGCGGCAGCGCGTTGCCCACCTTGATGTCCGCCTTCGGCCCGCTCTCGACGCGCATGCCGGGCTCGAGGCCCTTCGGCGCGAGGATGTAGGCCTTGGTGCCGTCCTCGTAGTGCAGGAGGGCGATCCGGCAGGTCCGGTTCGGGTCGTACTCGATCGCCGCGACCTTCGCTGCGTAGTCGTCCTTCTTGCGGCGGAAGTCCACGATGCGGTACCGCTGCTTGTGCCCGCCGCCCTGGTGGCGGGAGGTGATGCGGCCCGTCGCGTTCCGGCCGCCGCGCGACGACTTGGAGGCGAGCAGCGACTTCTCGGGGCGCGACTTCGTGACCTCGGCGAAGTCCGAGGTGGTCTGGAACCGGCGTCCCGCGCTGGTCGGCTTGCGCTTGCGAATGCTCATCGTCGTCCTCCGGATCAGCTCTCGAACAGGGCGATCTGGTCGCCGGGTCGGAGGGTCACCATCGCGCGCTTGACGTCCTTGCGCTTGCCGAAGCGGTTGGTTCCCCGGGCAAAGCGGACCTTGCCCTTGCGGTTGAGGGTGTTGACGCTGCGCACCTTCACGTTCCAGATCCGCTCGACGGCGTCGCAGATCTCCGGCTTCGTGGCGTCGGGGTGCACCTCGAACGTGTACGTGCCCGTCTCCATGAGGGCGTAGGTCTTCTCGGAGACCACCGGCCGCAGGATGACGTCGCGCGGGTCCTTCATCAGCGGACCTCCCCCTTCTTCGGCGCCGGCAGCGATGCCTGGCTGAACACGAGCCACTCGTTGCACAGGACGTCGTAGGCGTTCAGCTCCGACGTCGTGACGACCTGCACGTGGGCGAGGTTGCGGAACGACTTGGCGGCGGCGTCGTCGCGACGCTCCACCACGACCATCGCCGTGCCGTCGACGCCGAGCGACTCGAGGAGCGCCGCGGCGAGCTTGGTGCTCGGTACATCGAACGACCACTGGTCGACCACGGCGACGCGGCCCTGCGCGGCCCGGTCGGACAGCGCCGAGCGGAGGGCGAGTGCGACCATCTTCTTCGGCGTGCGCACGCCGTACTTGCGCGGCTTCGGGCCGAGCGCGATGCCGCCGCCGACGAAGTGCGGCGCGCGGATCGATCCCTGACGGGCGTTGCCGGTGCCCTTCTGGCCGAACGGCTTCTTGCCGCCGCCGCGGACCTCGGAGCGGGTCTTCGTGCTCTGCGTGCCGGAGCGCCGGTGGGCGAGCTGGGCGACGACGACCTGGTGCATGACGGACACGTTCGGCTCGATGCCGAAGAACTCGGCGGGGAGCTGGATGGACCCCGTCTTGGGAGCGGACTTCTCGGCAGGCATCGCTTACTTCCCCTTGATGGCGTTACGGACGATGACGACGCCGCCGTTCGGACCCGGCACCGACCCCTTCACGAGCAGGAGTCCGCGCTCGGCATCGGCCTGCACGACCTCCAGGTTGAGGGTGGTGGTCTGCTGGTGGCCGAGGTGGCCGGCCATGCGGAGGCCCTTGAACACGCGTCCCGGGAACGAGCACGAGCCGATCGACCCCGGCGCGCGGTGGTGCTTGTGGTTGCCGTGGCTGGCGCCCTGGCCGCCGAAGTTGTGGCGCTTCATGCCGCCGGCAAAACCCTTGCCGCGGCTGACCGCGACGACGTCGACCCGCTCGCCCGCGGCGAGGGTGTCGACGGCGATCTCCTGGCCGACCTCGAACCCGTCGACCGAGTCGAGCCGAAGTTCGACGAGCTTGCGGCCCGGAGAGACCGACGCCTTTGCGAAGTGCCCCGCCTCGGCCTTCGTGAGCTTCGAGGGGTTGCGGCTGCCGTACGTGACCTGCAGCGCGCTGTAGCCGTCGCGCTCGTCGGTCTTCACCTGGACGACACGGGCCGGCTCGACGCGCAGCACCGTGACGGGAATGACGCGCTGGTCGTCACCCCACACCTGCGTCATGCCGACCTTTTCGCCGACGATTGCCTTGCGTGCCATACCGGCGCCTCTGCTCCCTGTCCCGATCCGTGTTGTCCGACCCCGTTGACCGCACCCGTTCACGAAGATGCTCCGCGCGGCAAAGCCGGCGGAGCACCGTGTCGGGTGGTGCTGCACAGTCCCCCCGAGGGGGCTTTTGCAGACGTCGGTTGTGAGACGTCGTCTGTCCTGTCCTGACTTGGACGCCTGACTCTATCGGCGGGTCTGCCGTCCTCCCACATGGATTCTCGGCTCGCCGGCCATGGGTCGGGGCCGGCGGCCCACCCCTACTTCCGGGCGACCAGGGTGGCCGTCAGCGTGACCCGCTCCCCGTCCCGGAGGATGACGATCTCCACCACCTGTCCCGGCGACCCGTCCCGGATGGCTGCCACGAGCCCGATCTGGCCGTCAATTGGGGCCCCATCCACGCTCAGGACGACGTCGCCGGTGACGATCCCCGCCTCGTCGGCCGGGGAGTCGGGCTGGACGCTGGTGATGATCGCGCCCTGCCCACCGTCGGAGCGGCGCTCGACGCCGACCCCGAGGAATCCCTCCGTGCGGACCTCGCCCCGCGCCTGCGCCCGCAGCTGGGGCAGGACCGAGAGGATCTCCTCGGACGAGATCGCGAAGCCGACGTTGTTCACCGCCGACTGGAGGTCGCCCCGGTAGACGGCCGTGTTGATGCCCACCACCTCGCCGCGAAGGTTCACGAGCGGACCGCCGGAGTTCCCCGACGAGATCGCCGCGTCGGTCTGGATGAGGCTGTCGAGTGCGCCATCGCCGGACGGGATGGTGCGGTTGATCGCCGACACGATGCCGCTGGTCACGGTCGGCCCTCCGTCGAGGTCGAGTGCATATCCGATCGCGACCACGGGATCGCCGATGCGGACCGATCCCGGTTCCGCAAGCGTCGCGGGGGCCAGTCCCGTCGCGGCCACCCGCAGCAGCGCGAGGTCGTTGCCGGGATCGCTCGCCAGCACCTCGGCGTCGCGCGGCTCCGTCTCGAACATGAAGCGGATGCGCACCACGGTGGCGTCCTCGACGACGTGGGCATTGGTCAGGATGTCGCCGTTGGACGACATCACGACGCCGGTGCCGGTGGAGATGCCGGCATCGGCCTCACCCCAGACCATCACGACGCTCCGCGCGATCGAGTTGGCCACCGCGGCGACCTGCGTGGACGTCTCGGCGGGCGTCTCCCCCGAGGTCTCCCCGACCTGGACGGCCTCGAACTCGACGGGCGACGACCCACCGTCCCGTCCCAGCATCGTTCCTGCGACCGCACCCGACACGGCACCTGCGACGAGGCCGAGCACGGCACCGAGCGCCACCGCAGCACCGCTGCGCCGGCCCCCCTGGTGCCGCGGCGGCGGCGGGGGCAGCGGGGTGCCCGCGGGGGTTCCAGCGGCACCGTCGGCGGTCTGCATGGGGGTGTCGGACGCGTCGGTCATGGATCCGGTTCTACCGCTCGGCCACGGACTCGGACGACTCCGCGCGTGCCTTCTTTCCGAATTCTTGACTGTCGTCCCGCACCGCGACCGCTACCCTCGCGCCGATGAGCGGCCTCGTCGTGCGCCACGCCACCGTGGACGACGCGGAGGCCATCTGCGGCATCTACAACCACGAGGTGCTGCACGAGACCTCCACCTTCGACCTCGTGCCCCGGAGCGTGGAGGCACAGCGCGCCTGGATCGAGGCCCGCTCGGGGGCCTTTGCCGCCCTCGTCGCGGTCGACGCCACGGGCGAGGTCGCCGGATTCGGCGCACTTTCGGAGTACCGGGACCGCGCGGCGTACCACACCACGGTGGAGAACTCGGTCTACGTCCGCCGGGACCTTGCCCGGCGCGGGACGGGACGGTTGATCCTCGGATCCCTGCTGGACCACGCGACGGCATCGGGCTTCCACTGCGTCATCGCCCGCATCGAGGCGTCGAGCACCGCCTCACGCGGACTGCACGAGTCGTGCGGGTTCAGTCTCGTCGGTGTCGAGCGCGAGACCGGACGGAAGTTCGGACGGTGGCTCAGCGTCGCGATCATGCAGTGCCTGCTGCACGAGCGCGGACCGGTCAGATCTCCGCTCCCCGGCTCCTGAGGAGCTCGAGCGCGACCGGCCTCACCGTCGCCCAGTCCTGCCCGCTCATCTCATAGAGATCCAGCTCCGCGCCACCCGACTGTCGGCGCCCGGCGCGCCGAAAGCCGAGCCGCTCGTAGAGCGCGATGGCGCGGTCGTTGTCGGGCTTCACCTCGCACTCGGCGATCGAGATGCCGTGGGCCCCGAAGGCCAGGTCGAGCGAGAGCACCGAGGCTCCGAGCGCGGCTCCCGTGCCCCGGGCCGACTCCTCGCCGAGGTACAGACCCCACTCGCACCGGCGCGTCCCACGGTCGATCGCGCTGATGTTCACGGTGCCGACCGGCTCGCCGTCGAGGATGATCAGCCAGTGGATGCGCCGGTCGCGCGCGAGGACGCCACGGAACCATCGCTCGTGCTCGTCCTGCGAGATCTCGTGGGTGGACTTCATCCACCGCGCGACATCGGGCAGGTTCCGCCACCGGAGCAACCGTGCCGAGTCCTCCGGACCGACCTCCCGAAGACCGATCTTCACCGGCCCCGGGCGATCAGGCGTTCTGGAGCTTGATCTCGATGTCGACGCCCGCCGGCAGCTCGATGCGCTTGAGGCTGTCGATGGTCTTCGCGTTCGGCTCGACGATGTCGATCAGCCGCTTGTGGATCCGCATCTCGAAGTGCTCACGGGAGTCCTTGTCGACGTGCGGTCCCCGGATGACCGTGAACCTGTGGTTCTCCGTCGGCAACGGGATCGGTCCACGAACCGACGCGTCGGTCCTCGCCACCGTCTCGACGATTCGCCGCGACGACTCGTCGATGATCTGGTGGTCGAAGGCCTTGAGGCGGATGCGGATGCTCGAACCCATGCCGCGGACTACTTCAGGATCTTGGTGACGCGGCCGGCACCCACCGTGCGGCCACCCTCGCGGATGGCGAAACGGAGGCCCTCGTCCATGGCGATCGGCTTGCCCAGCTCCACCGTCATCGTGACGTTGTCACCGGGCATCACCATCTCGGTCCCCTTGGGGAGCTCGATGGTGCCGGTCACGTCGGTCGTGCGGAAGAAGAACTGCGGGCGGTAGTTGTTGAAGAACGGCTTGTGACGGCCGCCCTCCTCCTTGGTCAGGACGTAGACCTGGCCCTCGAAGTTCGTGTGCGGGGTGATCGAGCCGGGGGCGCAGAGCACCTGGCCGCGCTCGACCTCCTCCTTCTTCGTGCCGCGGAGCAGCGCGCCGACGTTGTCGCCGGCCTGACCCTCGTCGAGCAGCTTGCGGAACATCTCGACGCCGGTGCAGGTGGTCTTCTGCGTGTCGCGGAGACCGACGATCTCGATCTCGTCGCCAGTGTGGACGCGACCCTGCTCGATCTTGCCGGTCACCACGGTGCCGCGTCCCGTGATCGTGAACACGTCCTCGATCGGCATCAGGAACGGCTTGTCGAGCTCGCGCTTCGGCTCGGGGATGGACTCGTCGCAGGCGCCGATGAGCTCCATGATCTTGTCCTGCCAGGCCTTGTCGCCCTCGAGCGCCTTGAGCGCCGAGACGCGGACCACCGGGGCGGTGTCGCCGGGGAACTCGTACTGGTTGAGCAGGTCGCGGACCTCGACCTCGACCAGCTCGAGGAGCTCCTCGTCCTCGACCATGTCGGACTTGTTGAGCGCCACGACGATGTAGGGCACGCCCACCTGGCGGGCGAGCAGCACGTGCTCGCGCGTCTGGGGCATCGGGCCGTCGGTTGCCGCGACCACGAGGATCGCGCCGTCGACCTGCGCGGCGCCGGTGATCATGTTCTTGATGTAGTCGGCGTGACCCGGCATGTCGACGTGCGCATAGTGGCGCTTCTCCGACTCGTACTCGATGTGTGCGATCGAGATCGTGATGCCGCGCGCCTTCTCCTCCGGCGCCTTGTCGATCTGGTCGAACGGGGTGGCCTCGGCCAGACCGCGCTCGGCGAGCGTCTTGGAGATGGCCGCGGTCAGGGTCGTCTTGCCATGGTCGATGTGACCCATGGTCCCGATGTTGACGTGCGGCTTGGTGCGCTCGAACTTGGCCTTCGACATTGCTGCTCCTTGTCCTTCGTTTCCCTGTGCTTGTCCTGTTGATGAAACCTTGGCTGCGACGAGCCGATGGCCCGCCTACTCGCCCCGAACCCTCTTGACGATCTCCTGGGCGATTGCGTCCGGCACCGGCTGGTAGCTGTGGAACTGCATCGTGTAGGTCGCACGTCCCTGGGTGCGCGAACGCAGATCGGTACTGTATCCGAACATCTCGGAAAGCGGCACCTGCGCCCGGATGTTCTGCGCGTTGCCGTTCGCCTCCATGCCCTCGATGCGCCCACGGCGGCTCGACAGGTCGCCGATGACGTCGCCCATGTAGTCCTCGGGGGTGACCACCTCGACCGCCATGATGGGCTCGAGGATGATCGGGTTGGCCATCTGGGCGGCCTTGCGGAAGGCCATCTGGCCGGCGATCTTGAACGCCATTTCGCTGGAGTCGACGTCGTGGTACTGGCCGTCGACGAGGCTCACCTTGACGTCGACCGTCGGGTAGCCCGCGAGGACGCCGTTGTCCAGGGCCGACTGGATGCCCTGGTTGGTCGGCTGGATGTACTCGCGGGGGATGCGCCCGCCCGAGATCTCGTCCTCGAAGACGTAGCCGTTTCCGGCGCCGCTCGGCTCGACCGTGATCTTGACCACGGCGAACTGGCCCGAGCCGCCCGTCTGCTTGATGTGCCGGTACTCGACCGACTCGACCTTGCGGGTGACGGTCTCGCGGTAGGCCACCTGGGGCTTGCCGACCGTCGCGTCCACGCCGAACTCGCGCTGCATGCGGTCCACGAGGATCTCGAGGTGCAGCTCGCCCATGCCGGAGATCACGGTCTGGCCGGTCTCCTCGTCGGTCCGGACGCGGAAGGTGGGGTCCTCGTCGGACAACGACTTGAGCGCCTTGCCGAGCTTGTCCTGGTCGTTCTTCGTCTTGGGCTCGATGGCGACGTGGATCACCGGCTCGGGGAACTCCATCCGCTCGAGCACGATCGGGTTGCTGCGGTCGCAGAGGGTGTCACCGGTGGTGACCTCCTTGAAGCCGAGCCCCGCCACGATGTCGCCTGCAAGCGCGGTGTCGATGTCCTCGCGCTGGTTGGCGTGCATCAGGAGGAGGCGGCCGATCCGCTCCCGCTTCTCCTTGGTGGAGTTGTAGACCTCGTCGCCCTTGTTGACCGAGCCCGAGTAGACGCGGAAGTAGGTCAGCTTGCCGAAGGGGTCGGCCACGATCTTGAACGCGAGCGCCGCGAAGGGGGCCTTCTCGTCGGCCTCGCGCACCAGGACGTCCTCGGAATCGGGCTTGGTGCCCGATGCCGCCGGAATGTCGAGCGGGCTGGGCAGGTAGTCGACGACGGCGTCGAGCATCTGCTGGACGCCCTTGTTCTTGAAGGCCGAGCCGCACAGGACCGGCACGAAGGAGAACGAGAGCGTGCCCTTGCGGATGCCCGTGCGCAGGTCGTCGATCGGCAGGTCGCCGGTCTCGAGGTAGGTCTCCATGAGGTGCTCGTCCTCGCTGGCGACGAGCTCGAGCAGCTCCGCGCGGTACTTCGCGGCCTGCTCGGCGTACTCGGCCGGGATGTCGGCGTCGTGGTACTCGGAGTCCTTCTCGTCCCCCTCCCAGACGACCGCCTTCATCTTCACGATGTCGATCAGGCCGCGGAAGTCCGCTTCGCCGCCGAGGGGCAGCTGGATGACCGCCGGGACCGACTGGAGCCGGTCGCGGATCATGTCGACGGTGCGGTAGAAGTTCGCGCCCGTGCGGTCCATCTTGTTGACGAAGCACATGCGCGGCACGCGGTACTTGTTGGCCTGCCGCCAGACGGTCTCGGTCTGGGGCTCAACGCCGGCGACGGAGTCGAACACGGCGACCGCACCGTCGAGGACGCGCAGCGAGCGCTCCACCTCGATGGTGAAGTCCACGTGGCCCGGGGTGTCGATGATGTTGATGCGGTGGTCCCGCCAGAACGCCGTGGTCGCAGCCGACGTGATGGTGATGCCGCGCTCCTGCTCCTGGGCCATGTGGTCCATGACCGCGCCGCCCTCGTGCACCTCGCCGATCTTGTAGGTCTTGCCCGTGTAGTACAGGACGCGCTCGGTCGTCGTCGTCTTGCCGGCGTCGATGTGCGCCATGATGCCGATGTTGCGGTAGCGCTGGAGGGGAAATTCGCGCGTGGACATGGTGGTGGTACTGCTCTCGTCTCGGCCGGCTGCTACCAGCGGTAGTGGGCGAAGGCCTTGTTCGACTCCGCCATCTTCTGCATGTCGTCGCGCTTCTTCATCGAGGCACCGAGGCCGTTCGCCGCGTCCATGAGCTCCGCCGAGAGGCAGTCCGCCATGGTCTTCTCACGGCGGGAACGGGCGTTCTCCACGAGCCAGCGGATGGCGAGGGTGGAGGCGCGGCGGGGCTTGACCTCGACCGGCACCTGGTAGGTCGCGCCACCGACGCGGCGGCTGCGCACCTCGAGCGGCGGCTTGACGTTGTCGATCGCCCGCTTGACCGTCGCCAGCGCATCGCCACCGGCCTTGGCCTCGATGGTCTTCATTGCGTCGTAGACGATCTGCTCGGCCGTGCTCTTCTTGCCGTGCAGCATGACCTTGTTGATCAGCTGGGTCACCTGCACCGACCGGTAGACGGGATCCGCGACGAGATCGCGGCGAGTTGCTGGTCCTTTGCGCGACATGGGGTCCCCTACTTCTTCTTCGCGCCGTAGCGGCTGCGCGCCTGCTTCCGGTCCTTGACGCCGGCGGCGTCGAGCGCGCCCCGGATGATCTTGTAGCGCACGCCCGGCAGGTCGCGCACGCGCCCGCCTCGGACGAGCACGATCGAGTGCTCCTGCAGGTTGTGGCCCTCGCCCGGGATGTAGGCCGTCACCTCCACGCCGCTGGAGAGGCGGACACGGGCGACCTTGCGGAGCGCCGAGTTCGGCTTCTTGGGCGTGGTCGTGAAGACGCGCGTGCAGACCCCGCGGCGCTGGGGGGATCCCTTGAGCGCCGGGGTCTTGGACTTGCTCGACTTGGTGCTTCGACCCTGTCGGATCAGCTGCTGAATTGTGGGCACGCGCCTACCTTTGACCTTCCTGCCGGGACTGCGACCGGAGGCTGGACGCACCGCCCATGCCCGACCGCACCGAGAGGTGGATACTACGGCGCAGGGTGGGGGTCGGCAACCCGATCACACTGCCTCGCCGCCGGCCGGACCGTCGAGCTCCTGCTCGGAGAGGTGCTCGGCGAACCGGGTCCCGAGGAAGTCGGCGGTCGCACCCGTCGCAAGACCGTCGGCAGCGGCTCCGTCGCCGAGGTCGGACGAGTAGGTCCCCAGCACCGGCGGGATGTAGTCCGGGTGGTCGACGTCGAAGTCGCGGTAGCGGAGCATGCCGCTGCCCGCCGGGATCAGCTTGCCGATGATGATGTTCTCCTTCAGGCCGACGAGGTTGTCGGCGCGGCCGTCGATGGCGGCCTCGGTCAGCACGCGCGTGGTCTCCTGGAAGGAGGCCGCCGACAGCCACGAGTCGGTCGCGAGCGAGGCCTTGGTGATGCCCATCAGCTCGGGACGACCCTCTGCCGGTCGCTTGCCCTCCTCGACCATCGCGCGGTTGGTGTCGCGGAAGACCTTGGCGTCGACCCGCTCGCCGGGCAGGAACGCGGTGTCGCCCGGCTCCTGCACGCCGACGCGGCGCGTCATCTGGCGCACGATCAGCTCGATGTGCTTGTCGTGGATGGACACGCCCTGGTCGCGGTAGACGCGCTGCACCTCCTCGACGAGGTAGGTCTGCGTCTCGCGCGGGCCCTTGATCTCCATCAGCTCCTTCGGATCGAACGGGCCGTCGGTGATCGGGGCGCCGGCCTGCACCGAGTCGCCGTCGCGGACGATCGGCCGGCTGCCGGTCGGCAGCACGACCACCGTCTCGGAACCGTCGTCGGCCACCGTGGTGACGGGAATGCCCTTCCCCTCGTCCTCGCCGATCCGGATGATGCCCGCCGTACGGGAGAGCCTCGCGGAACCACGGGGATTGCGGGCCTCGAAGAGCTCGACGACGCGCGGCAGACCGCCGGCGATGTCCTTGCCCGCGACGCCGCCAGTGTGGAAGGTGCGCATCGTCAACTGGGTGCCCGGCTCGCCGATCGACTGGGCGGCGATCACGCCGACCGCCTCGCCGAGCTCGATCTGGGCGCCGGTGGCCAGCGAGCGGCCGTAGCAGAGCGCGCACACGCCGACCTCGGCGTCGCAGGTGAGCACCGAGCGCACGCGGACGCGGTCGACCTTCTGGTCGTCGCGCAGCGCGTCCACCTCGGCGTCGCCGAGGATCGTGTTGCGCGGCATCGTCCGGCCGTCAGAGAGCTCGACGTCGTTCAGGAGCGCGCGGCCGAACAGCTTGGTGTCCAGGTAGGTGCGCACGTTCGCGGTGTCGGGCTTGACGTTGTCGACCCAGATGCCGAGCGTGGCGCCGCAGTCCTCCTCGCGGACGATCAGCTCCTGGGCGACGTCGTGCAGGCGCCGCGTCAGGTAGCCGGAGTCCGCGGTGCGGAGCGCGGTGTCGACGAGGCCCTTGCGGGCGCCCGGCGTGGCGATGAAGTACTCCAGCGTCTCGAGGCCCTCGCGGAAGTTGCTCTTGATCGGACGCGGGATCATGTCGCCGCGGGGGTTGGCGACGAGGCCGCGCATGCCCGCGATCTGGCGCATCTGCGTCATCGAGCCACGTGCGCCCGACCCGACCATCATGTCGATCGGGTTGTGGCGGTGGCGCTTGAACTCGTCCTTCATCGCCTGCTCGACCTCGGCGGTCGCGTCGGTCCAGATGCGGACCTCCTGCTGGCGCCGCTCGCCGTCGGTGATGATGCCGCGGCGGAACTGGGTCTCGACCTTCTCCGCCTGCTTCTCGTACTCCTCGAGGATCGCCCGCTTCGTGCCGGGGGTCTTCACGTCGTCCACCGACACGGTGAGGCCGGACTGGCTGGCGTAGCGGTAGCAGAGGTCCTTGATGTCGTCGAGCGCCGTGGCGATCTCGGCCTTGGTGAAGTGGTCGCTGAGGCGCTCCACGATCAAGCCGAGCTCGCGCTTGCGGAGCGGCTCGGTGAGGTGGCCGAACTTCGCGACGTACCCCGCCGGCAGCTTCTCCTCGAACAGGAGTCGGCCGGGCGTCGTGTCGACGTAGCGCGTGCCCGTCTCGCCGCGCTCGGCGAGCTTGATGCGCGCGTGCAGGTCGACCGTGCCCGAATCGAGCGCGCCGAGCACGTCATAGACGTGCCGGAAGACCTTGCCCTCGCCGGGAAGACCGTCGGAGGAGTCGGTCAGGTAGTAGCCGCCGATCACCAGGTCCTGCTGCGGGATCACGATCGGGCGTCCCGACGCGGGCGAGAGGATGTTGTTGGCGCTCAGCATGAGCACGCGGGCCTCTGCCTGTGCCTCGACCGACAGGGGCAGGTGGACCGCCATCTGGTCGCCGTCGAAGTCGGCATTGAAGGCCGTGCAGACCAGCGGGTGCAGCTGGATGGCCTTGCCCTCCACCAGCAGCGGCTCGAAGGCCTGGATGCCGAGGCGGTGCAGCGTCGGCGCGCGGTTGAGCAGCACCGGGTGCTCCTTGATGACGTCCTCGAGGACGTCCCACACCTGCGGGCGCCGGCGCTCGACCATGCGCTTCGCGCTCTTGATGTTCGGCGCGAGCTGCTGGTCGACCAGGCGCTTCATGACGAACGGCTTGAAGAGCTCGAGCGCCATCAGCTTCGGGAGGCCGCACTGCTGGAGGCGCAGCGTCGGGCCGGCCACGATGACCGAACGGCCCGAGTAGTCGACGCGCTTGCCGAGCAGGTTCTGGCGGAACCGGCCCTGCTTGCCCTTCAACATGTCGGACAGCGACTTGAGCGGGCGGTTGCCCGGACCAGTGACCGGACGGCCGCGGCGGCCGTTGTCGAACAGGGCGTCCGCGGCCTCCTGCAGCATGCGCTTCTCGTTGTTCACGATGATCTCGGGCGCGCCCAGGTCGAGCAGGCGGCGGAGACGGTTGTTGCGGTTGATCACCCGGCGGTACAGGTCGTTGAGGTCGGACGTCGCGAAGCGGCCGCCGTCCAGCTGCACCATCGGACGGAGGTCCGGCGGGATCACGGGGATCACGTCGAGGACCATGGCCTTCGGGTTGTTCACCGGCCGGCCCGACTCGTCCGTGCGGTTGAACGACGCGATGATCTTGAGGCGCTTGATCGCCTTCTGCTTGCGCTGCGTGCTGAGCGGCTTGCCGTTCAGGCCGTTCGCGATCGCGTCGCGGAGGAGCGCCTCCTCGGCCGTGAAGTCGATGGTGTCGATCAGCGACTTGATCGCCTCGGCCCCGGTGCCGCCGACGAAGTAGTCGCCGTAGCGGTCCTGCATCTCGCGCCACAGCACGTCGTCCTCCACGATCTTGCGCGTGTGGAGGTCCTGGAACTCGTCGAACGCCCGCTTGAGCAGGTCGATCTCGGCGTTGTAGCGCTCGGCGATGCCGGCGAGCTCCTTGTCGATCACCTTCTGGCGGGCGCGGACGTCGGCGTCCTTTGCGCCCGTCTTCTCGAGCTCCACGAGCTCGGCCTCGGCGTCCTTCTGGCGCTGCTTCAGCTCCTTCTCGCGGTTCTTGCCGAGGTGCTCCACGTCCTCGTCCAGCTCCTGCTGGAGCGCGGCCATGTCCTCGTGCCGGCGGTCGGCGTCGACGCTCGAGACCAGCCAGGCCGCGAAGTAGATGACCTTCTCCAGCTGCTTCGCCTTGATCTCGTCGCGGGTCTCGAGGCCGCCGAGGAGGTACGCCAGCCAGCTGCGCGTGCCGCGGAGGTACCAGATGTGCACGACCGGAGCCGCGAGCTCGATGTGGCCCATGCGCTCGCGCCGGACCTTCGACCGCGTGACCTCCACGCCGCACTTCTCGCAGATGATGCCCTTGAAGCGGACGCGCTTGTACTTGCCGCAGTAGCACTCCCAGTCGCGCGTCGGACCGAAGGTCTTCTCGCAGAACAGGCCGTCCCGCTCGGGGCGGAGGGTGCGGTAGTTGATCGTCTCGGGCTTCTTCACCTCGCCGCGCGACCACGTGCGGATGTCGTCCGCGGTCGCCAGGCCGATCCGGAGCTGCTCGAAGCTGTTGACGTCCACCGTGGGCTTCACCGGCCCGGTGCCAAGGTCCGTCATCGTCACTGTCGTCTCCTCTGCTGCGTCGTTCGTGCGTCGATGTGCTGTGGGGCTGGCTAGAAGGTGGCTCGCTCGCGGCGCCGCTCGCGCTCGCGATCGTCGGCGTCGGATCCGCGCTCGGGGCGCGAGATGTCGATGCCCAGCTCCTGGGTCGCCCGGTAGACGTCCTCGTCCATGTCGGCCAGCTCGATGTTCTTGCCCTCGCCCGAGATCACCTCGACGTCGAGGCAGAGCGCCTGCATCTCCTTGAGGAGCACCTTGAAGCTCTCCGGGATGCCCGGCTCGGGGATGTTCTCGCCCTTGACGATCGCCTCGTAGACGCGGACGCGTCCGAGGACGTCGTCGCTCTTGATCGTCAGCAGCTCCTGCAGGCAGTAGGCGGCGCCGTACGCCTCGAGCGCCCACACCTCCATCTCGCCGAAGCGCTGCCCGCCGAACTGGGCCTTTCCACCGAGCGGCTGCTGGGTGATCATGCTGTACGGGCCCGTCGAGCGCGCGTGGATCTTGTCGTCCACGAGGTGCGACAGCTTGAGGATGTACATGTGCCCGACCATGACCGGGTTGTCGTAGTACTCGCCCGTGCGGCCGTTGCGCAGCTTGGCCTTGCCGTCGGGCCCCACCAGGCGGACGCCGTCCGGCGACTCCGGATTGAGGTTCTCGAGCATCACCTTGATCGTCGGGTGGTTGCCGGCGATCTCCGCCTCGTCCCAGTGCGCGCCGTCGAACACCGGGGTCGACACGAACGTCGCCGGCTCGGTGTTGATGCGGGTCTTCTGCTCGGTGCCGCGGAGCGGCTTTGCGCCGACCGTCGTGCTCGACTTCGGGTCGGTCCAGCCCCACCGCGCGCAGTACCCGAGGTGCGCCTCGAGGACCTGGCCGATGTTCATGCGGCTCGGCACGCCGAGCGGGTTGAGGATGATGTCGACGGGGGTGCCGTCGTCGAGGTACGGCATGTCCTCGACCGGCAGGATCTTCGAGATCACGCCCTTGTTGCCGTGGCGGCCGGCGAGCTTGTCGCCGACGCTGATCTTGCGCTTCTGCGCCACGTAGACGCGGACCAGTTCGTTCACGCCGGGCGGCAGCTCGTCGCCGTCGGCGCGCGAGAGCACCTTGACGTCGATGACCTTGCCCGACTCGCCGTGCGGGACCTTGAGGCTCGTGTCGCGGACCTCGCGGGCCTTCTCGCCGAAGATCGCGCGCAGCAGGCGCTCCTCCGGGGTCAGCTCGGTCTCTCCCTTCGGGGTGACCTTGCCCACCAGCACGTCGCCGGGGCCGACCTCGGCGCCGACGCGGATGATGCCGCGCTCGTCGAGGTCGGCGAGGATGTCCTCGGAGAGGTTCGGGATGTCCCGCGTGATCTCCTCCGGGCCCAGCTTGGTGTCGCGGGCGTCGACCTCGTGCTCCTTGATGTGGATCGAGGTCAGCACGTCCTCGCGCACGAGGCGCTCGGAGAGGATGATCGCATCCTCGAAGTTGTAGCCCTCCCACGGCATGAAGGCGACGAGGAGGTTCTTGCCCAGTGCGAGCTCGCCCATGTCGGTGCTCGGACCATCGGCCAGCAGGTCGCCCTTGCTGACCTTCTGGCCCTCCCGCACGCGGATGACGTGGTTGATGCACGTGTCCTGGTTGGAGCGGCGGAACTTGAACAGGCGGTGCTCGCCCTCGCTCTTCTTCAGGTTGTCGTAGGCGACGACGATCGTGTCGCCCGTGATGGACGTCACGGTGCCCGAGTCCTTGGCGAGGATCAGGTCGGCGCCGTCGCGCGCGGCGCGCGCCTCGATGCCGGTGCCGATGTACGGGGCCTCGGCGCGCAGCAGCGGCACGGCCTGGCGCTGCATGTTCGCCCCCATGAGCGCGCGGTTCGCATCGTCGTGCTCGAGGAACGGGATCAGCGCGGTCGCGACCGAGATGATCTGCTTCGGGGAGACGTCGATGAAGTCGACCTCGTCGGGGGTGACCGCGGCGATGTCGGTGGTGGAGCCGAAGAAGCTCTCCGCCTCGAGCATCTTCTTGAGGTCCTCGAGGCTGGCCGCCTGCGGCGAGCGCCGCACGAGCACCCTGCTGTCCTTGAAGGTTCCGTCGGCGTTGAGCGGCGTGTTGGCCTGCGCGACGACGTAGTTCTCCTCCTCGTCGGCGGGCATGTAGACGACCTCGTTGGTCACGCGGCCGTCCTTGACCCGGCGGTACGGGCTCTCGATGAAGCCGAACGGGTTGACGCGCGCGAAGGTGGAGAGCGCGCCGATGAGGCCGATGTTCGGACCCTCGGGCGTCTCGATCGGGCACATGCGGCCGTAGTGCGAGAAGTGCACGTCGCGCACCTCGAAGCCGGCGCGCTCGCGGCTGAGTCCGCCCGGTCCGAGCGCCGACAGGCGGCGGCGGTGCGTCAGGCCCGACAGCGGGTTGACCTGGTCCATGAACTGCGACAGCTGCGAGGTCCCGAAGAACTCCTTGATGGCCGCCACCACGGGGCGCACGTTGATGAGCGTCTGCGGCGAGATGGCCTCGACGTCCTGCGTCGTCATGCGCTCGCGGACCACGCGCTCCATGCGCGAGAGACCGATGCGGACCTGGTTCTGGATCAGCTCGCCGACCGACCGGATGCGGCGGTTTGCGAAGTGGTCCTGGTCGTCCAGGCGGTAGCCCGGCTCCTGCTTCATCAGGTGCAGCAGGTAGGTGACCGTCGCGAGGATCTCGCAGCGGCTGAGCACCTCCTGGTCCTCCGCCGGCATGTCGAGCTGGCCGAGTTCGGTGCCGACCTGCAGGTTGAACATGTCGCGCAGGCGCGCGAGCTCCGGTCCGAGCTTGCGGTTGAGCTTGTACCGGCCGACCCTCGAGAGGTCGTAGCGGCGGCCCTCGAAGAACGCGCCCTCGAAGTACACGCGCGCGGCCTCGGGGTTCGGCTGCTCGCCCGGACGGGCGCGCTTGTAGATCTCGAGCAGGGACTCCTCGCGGGTCGGTGCGACGTTGCGCTCCTTCTCCCACTGTCCCTCGAGGAAGTCGAAGTGGCGGACGAACCGCTCCAGGAAGCCGGGGGCGTGCTCCTCGTCGTAGCCGAGCGCGCGCAGCAGCGTGAAGACGCCCACGCGGCGCTTGCGCGCGACGCGCGCGCCGGCCGTGACGTCCTTGCCGGGCTTCTGTTCGACGTCGAACTCGAGCCACTCGCCGCGGTACGGGTGGATCGTGCCCTTGACCATCTGGTGCTTGGACAGGTTGCGCAGGCGGAACCGCTCGCCCGGCTCGAAGATGACGCCCGGAGAACGGACGAGCTGCGACACCACGACGCGCTCGGTGCCGTTGATGATGAACGTGCCCTTGTCCGTCATCATGGGGAAGTCACCCATGAAGACGGTCTGCTCCTTGATCTCACCGGTGTTGGCGTTGATGAACCTGGCCCGGGCGAAGATCGGCGCCGAGTAGGTCATGTCCTTCTCCTTGCACTCCTCCACCGTGAACTTCGGTGGGGGGCGCAGGAAGGGGTCCGTCGGGTCGAACTCGAGCTCCAGGCTCAGCGTCTCGGTGAAGTCCCGGATCGGGCTGATGTCCCGGAAGGCATCGGCCAGGCCCTGGTCGATGAACCACTGGAAGGACGCTCGCTGCACGGCGATGAGGTCCGGGAGGTCCAGGACGTCATCGAGGTTCGCGAACGAGTAACGGTCCCGGAGGGCGGCGCGAGCTGGCAAGGGGGTCTCCTCAGGCGCAGGACGGACGAGCTGCGAGTGCAGACGGTGGCGCCGTCAGGACGCGCCCTTCCCAGAGGAATTCCTCACGGGAGCAGGAACGACGCAGCACGGCAACCGGGGAGCCTACTGCTGCCCGGCCGATCCGGTCAATACGCGTGCGAGGCCGGGAGCCCGAGCGGCCCGCGGTCCCGAGGGACTCGCGGAGCGTAGGGACCCCGACGCTTCGGGTCAAGGACCTCCGGACCCGACAGT